>NZ_LLWH01000167.1 GCF_001411475.1 Pseudomonas endophytica
ATTCTGCTGCGTGAAGGCCTGGAAGCGATTCTGGTGCTGGCGGCGCTCCTCGCCTTCTTGCGCAATACCGGCCAGCAATCGGCGGTACGCAGCGTCAACATCGGCTGGGGCCTGGCACTGGTCGCGGGCTTGGCCACATGGGCGCTGGCCGCCTATGTGATTGACGTCAGCGGCGCCCAGCGCGAACTGCTCGAAGGCTGCACCGCGCTGTTTGCCAGCGTCATGGTGCTGTGGCTGGGCGTGTGGATGCACGACCGCCGCCATGCCGATGCCTGGCAGGACTACATCAAAAGCAGCCTGGTCAGCGGCGGCGGGCGGTTTGGTTTCGCTGTACTGGCGTTCTTCTCGGTGTACCGCGAACTGTTCGAAGTGATCCTGTTCTACGAAACCCTGTGGCTGCAAGCGGGCCCGGCCGGGCATGACGCCGTGCTGGCGGGCGGCGCCACCGCGCTGGTGCTGCTGATCGGCCTGGCGTGGATCATCCTGCGCGGCTCAGCCAAATTGCCACTGGGCGTATTCTTCGGCATCAACGCCGCGTTGTTGTGCACCTTGTCCGTCGTCTTCGCCGGCCATGGCGTCAAAGCCCTGCAGGAAGCCGGGATCTTTGGCACACGACCTGTGCCGTTCTTCGAGTTCGACTGGCTCGGCATCCACGCAGACGCCTACTCGCTCAGCGCACAAGCTGTGGCGATACTGGCGATCATCGTGCTCTACAGCCGCAGCAGACTGGCCGAAAAGCGTCGGGAACAGACTTCTTAATCTCCGTTCACCCCTGTAGCCGCAGGCAGCGGCTACAGGGGTGGCGCAGGGCTGAACACCGCACCCGGGCATAAAAAATCAATGTGATAGCCCGACGATCCATCGCCCAGAGCAACATGTACTCCGCTAATCCCCTCGTTCATTTGGGAATTAACGGAGTAATCAATAAACGGGGCGATGGCATCATTAACCCCGACTGCAAATTCTGTGAGTTTCAACCCTCTAGAGCCTGCCGCACGCTCAAGCAAAGTGATGCGCTCAATATTATTAACTTTAAATGAAGTAATTGTATTGTGTTCGACAATCAAGAGTGCCGTATGTTGTGCCACGGCCGAGGTTAATTGCTCCAGTGCCAGCTTTAGTTCGTTGTCGGGTAAGAGCGGGTGCTTTCTAAGAACAGTAAGAATGCCAAAGATGGTTAAGTAGCCGCTAAACTGAAAAGGACAGTCAGTCTGTACATTCATATGAGCGTAATGAACTTCGAAAAACTCAGCAGCTGAATAAATGAAATTGCTGCTGATATCTTCTTCGATCATGGCGTAGGGCGTGGCGTCTTCTAAAATGATGACGCTGGCGTCTGCGTGCTGGCCCTTTACGTCGAACTATGTGTGAGCATCCAGCAATGCCAAAATGAGTTTTGCTTGTGGAGCGCAGCATAAAAATCGCTCTTCATGCAGTGCACTCTCGAAGAAAATCGTCGTTGTCAGAAATAACCCAAGAGTCCTTAAAGTCTAGAGGTGCAATTTTTGTGGGCACACGCATATCCTCTGAAAAAGTGAGTGCCCACTCACATAGGCATTGGTTTATCGGTGATTAGTCAGGCTCGTAAGCCCATACAAGGGGTGCCCCGCCAAAATTATTCGGGCCAGAGGTTATGCGGTTGAATTTTGGTTTTGGAACAGTCAGGTCAGTCATTTTTATTATCCTTATTGATAGTGCTCCTGTTTTTCAGGAGGTAGATAAGTTATAGGGCGATATTTTAAAAATGGTAGTTCTATTTTTGTCTGGTTATATCGTTTTGGTGTTTGGAATTCCACTTGTGGTTTATTCGGTTGTTTGTGTAGGAAGTATATGTAGTCCATGTCTGATGTTAGATGTTGTTCAGGTATTTTTATTAATTTTCGTTGTGAGAAGGTGCGTATTTGATCTAGATTCGGACCCTTATAAAGTATTCGCGGGAATTTACCGTGGCTCGAATGAGGGATGATTATGCATTCATCTAAAGCTTATTTGTGTGCCCGCTTGGTCAATGAGGCTCTTGAACTTAATGACCTCACAGAGTTGAAGCACCCTGCTCATGCTATTGGCCTTTTATTAGATGAAGTGCTTGAAGGGTTGAAAGCGCGAGGCTGGCCTGATGCACAGGTTTTAAGAGGCCCCCGAATAGTGTCTGCGCAAGAAAACTATGGATTGCTTGGCTACGATCCTGCTGAAGTCACCTTGGGCAGTGAACACACGCGTTGGGTGGATGAGCATTCGCTCCTGCGCACTCAAACCACCAGTCAGATTCCAAAGGCATTGCAGCAGGCGGCGCAGAATCGTAAAGCCGGGGAGCTTATTTTATTGGCGGCGCCCGGGATCACCTTCAGACGTGACAGCCGCGACAGGTGGCATTGCGCAGAACCTCATCAGATGGATATTTGGGTCTTGGGCGATCCGCAACTTTCAACGCGTGAGCATTTGCTCAGGCTGGTCGCAGATATCCTTGAATGTTCAGTGCCCGGCATGCCGTGGATTTATCAGAGCAGTCCGCATCACTACACAGAGGGTGGCATTGAAGTAAACCTGCTCCTGGATAAGCAGCCCATTGAAGTGCTTGAGTGTGGCTGTATTGCCCGTTCACTGTTGCAAAGACTGGGTGTGGACCCTGCCAAGCATGGCGGATTGGCGTTGGGCATGGGGCTGGATCGCCTGACCATGCTGCGCAAAGGTATCCCGGATATTCGTCTGCTGCGTGACCCCAACGAGCGCGTTCAGGCGCAACTGCATGATCTGCTCCCCTGGAAGGCGGTTTCGCGTTTGCCCGCCATTTCACGGGATATTTCGCTGGCCGTGACACCGGGCTTGAGTGAAGAGGTGCTGACCGAAAAGATGTTGCTGGCAGCGGGGGATAACGCGGCCTGGATTGAAGAAATGCACATTAAAGGCCGATGGGCCATGGCGGATCTGCCCGTGCAGGCGATTGAGCGGCTGGGCCTTTTGCCGGGTCAGGAAAACGTTTTGCTGAGGGTGGTGCTTCGCGATTGTTCGCGTTCCATCACCACGTCAGAAGCCAATGCGCTGTATGAACGTATTCAGTCGGCGTTGCATGAAGGTGCAGAAGGGGGCGGATACAAAATCAATGGCTAAGCCTGTGGGCTGCTAGGGGGTGGTCGGAAAATGCTAGCCTTCACCTTATTACTCAATGTGGAGCTACCCCCATGCGTGTCTGGATCGACGCAGACGCTTGTCCCAAGGCGGCGAAGGATCAAGTCATCAAGTTCGCGCTCAAGCGTCAGTTTGACGTGGTGTTGGTGGCGGGTCAGAGTCAGATCAAACCGACGTATACGCGGGTCAAGCTGATTGTGGTGCCCAGCGGCCCGGATGCGGCAGATGATTATTTGGTCGAGCACGCGGTGCCCGGTGAGTTAGTCATTTGCAGCGATGTGCCGCTGGCCGACCGGCTGGTGAAAAAAGGCGTGGCAGCGCTGGACCCGCGCGGCAAAGAATTCGACGCACATAACATGGGCGAGCGGCTGGCGGTGCGTAATTTGTTCACTGACCTGCGTGAACAGGGTCAGGTAAGCGGTGGGCAGGGCGCCTATGGCGAACGCGATAAGCAGGCGTTCGCCAACACGCTGGACAGGATTCTGACCCGGCTCGCTCGGGGCTGATTAAGCTTCCTGTGTCAGTTCCAGCACGCGGTCGACCATCTTGTTGATGCCAGAAGCGGCTTCACTGATGGACTGGGCCAGCATGTAGGCCGGGGTGCTAACCAGTTTGCGGGCTTTGTCTTCGACAATGTCTGACACTTCGCACTCTTCGTGTGTACCGCCCATTTTCTCTACCGCTGCGGCGGTGTCTGGGTCTTTACCGATGGTACAGATCACGCCGGGGCCGTAGATCTTGGCGGCGATGGCCGGTGAAATGCACATCAGCCCCACTGGCTTACCCGCTTCGGCAAAGGCTTCAGCCAACGCCAGCACATCCGGCTGAACGCTGCACGCAGCGCCCTCAGTGGCGAAGGTTGAAAGGTTTTTAGCTGCGCCAAACCCGCCCGGTACGATCAGCGCGTCAAAATCGGCAACCTTGGCCTCACGAATGTCTTTAACCTCACCGCGGGCAATACGGGCCGACTCGATCAGCACATTGCGCGATTCGGGCATTTCTTCGCCGGTCAGGTGGTTGATTACATGCAGTTGCGCAACGTTGGGCGCAAAACATTGCACGTGAGCGCCGCGCTGACTGAGGCGCAGTAGGGTAATCACGCTTTCATGGATTTCGGTGCCGTCATAGACGCCACAGCCGGAAAGAATAACGGCAATGTTTTTAGTGGTCATGGTGGGTCTCCTTGTTCGTGGCGTTAATGTCTCCTTATTCGGCAATGGATGCCATAGGGAGGTTCCCGCTATCACGCAGGCGCTGCCATACAACGCCTTGGGAGAGGAGGTGTGCGAGCGCACACTCCCGTTTATTCCGCTGGAGGAGTGCTGGCGTCTGCGGTTTTGACTTGTTCTTCCAGTGCGGCCTGTTTGGCCTGGCGCGCATTTCTAATTCGGCGTCGAAGCCACAGGCAACCACCCAGCACCAACAAGGCGCCAAGTACCCACAGTTCGTACTTTTTGACGCTGCCCAACAGCCCTTCGAGCACGGCACCAAAGTGATACGCGGCAGTGGCCAGGGCAACCGCCCAAATGGCGGCACCGATGCCATTGAGCAATAGGTAGCGACCCGGCGGGTAGCCAGAAAGGCCAATGGCCACTGGCATGACGGTACGCAGGCCGTAAACGAAGCGGAAGCTCAAGACCCAAATGTCTGGGTGCTTGCGGATATGCTCCAGCGCCTTGTCGCCCATGAGTTGCCAACGCGGCTTGCGCGCCAACAATTTGCGGCCGTGCTTGCGCCCCAGGAAGTACCACAGCTGATCGCCGGCATAACTGCCGAGGAACGCTACGATCATGACCAGTTTAAGATCCATGTATCCGCGGAACGCCAAGAAGCCTGCGAGAACCAGAATGGTCTCACCTTCAAAAAACGTCCCTAGAAACAGGGCGAAGTAGCCGAATTCTTGAAGAAATTGTTGGAGCATTGTCTGGATGCTGGAGAAATGAACGCGCAGCCTACGCCTTAAGGCACGTTCAGGAAAGTATCCAACTGTGTCTTCTGATGAACAATTCCTACAAGTTGTAAGTATTTGACCTACATCAAAGGTGCTGTCATCTAGGATTCATAAGGCGTTGCTATAACAGTCGCGCGCGCACCTGCGTAGTCCATCAGGAAAAAATGCAGCCGCAGAACAAAGTCAAAAAAACGCCCTCTAATTGGCTCCAGCCCGCGCTAAGCGCCTTTGAGCGGTTTAAACCTATTGGCGTTGGTGGCATTCTGGCAGCTTGATTGCACGCGCCGCTTAACGGTCACGAGAGTCAGACCCGCTCTTACAGGAACATTCAATGAATACCGAAGGACAGACAGAACTCGTTGCTACCGAGGCTGAGCCCATTGTTGAGCTAGCCTCTGAAACACCGCCGGAACTGGAAACTCATGCACCTGTTGCGCCTGAGACGCCAGCGGCGGCGCACCCTGCGATTGCCATTCCGGGTCTTGATGACAGCAGCCTGTATATCCATCGCGAACTGTCGCAGTTGCAATTCAACATCCGTGTGTTGGAGCAGGCGCTAGACGAATCCTATCCGTTACTGGAGCGGTTGAAGTTCCTGTTGATTTTCTCCAGCAACCTGGACGAGTTCTTCGAAATCCGTGTGGCGGGCCTTAAAAAGCAAATCACCTTTGCTCGTGAACAGGCGGGCGCGGATGGCTTGCAACCGCATCAGGCGTTGGCCCGGATCAGCGAGCTGGTACACGGCCACGTAGACCGCCAATACGCAATCCTGAATGACATTCTGTTGCCCGAGCTTGAAAAGCATCAGGTGCGCTTTATCCGTCGCCGTTACTGGAACACTAAGATCAAGGCATGGGTGCGTAAGTTTTTCCGCGATGAAATTGCGCCGATCATCACCCCAATCGGGCTTGATCCGACGCACCCGTTCCCGTTGCTGGTCAACAAAAGCCTGAACTTTATCGTTGAGCTTGAAGGCATTGACGCGTTTGGCCGTGATTCTGGCTTGGCCATTATCCCTGCGCCGCGCTTGCTGCCACGTGTGATCAAAGTGCCTGAAGAGGTGGGTGGCCCAGGCGATAACTATGTGTTCCTGTCGTCGATGATCCACGCGCACGCCGATGATCTGTTCCAAGGCATGAAAGTGAAGGGTTGCTATCAGTTCCGCCTGACCCGCAACGCTGACTTGGCGCTCGATACGGAAGATGTACAAGACTTGGCGCGTGCCCTGCGCGGCGAGTTGTTCTCACGTCGCTATGGCGATGCGGTGCGTCTGGAAGTGGCCGATACCTGCCCGAAACACCTGTCTGACTACCTGCTCAAGCAATTCAACCTGCATGAAACCGAGCTGTATCAGGTCAACGGCCCGGTCAACCTGACGCGTCTGTTTAGCATCACCGGTCTGGACAGCCACCCGGAGCTGCAATACACGCCGTTTACGCCGGCGATTCCAAAGCTGTTGCAGAACAGCGAGAACATTTTCAGCGTCATCAGCAAACAAGACATCTTGCTGCTGCACCCGTTTGAGTCGTTCACTCCGGTGGTTGATCTGCTGCGCCAGGCAGCCAAAGACCCACATGTACTGGCCGTACGCCAGACGCTGTATCGCAGCGGTGCTAACTCCGAAATCGTCGATGCGCTGGTGGATGCCGCGCGTAACGGTAAAGAAGTGACGGCGGTGATTGAGTTGCGCGCGCGATTCGATGAAGAGTCCAACCTGCAACTGGCCAGCCGTCTGCAAGCCGCCGGCGCGGTGGTGATCTACGGCGTGGTGGGTTTCAAGACTCACGCCAAGATGATGCTGATTCTGCGTCGCGAAGCGGGCGAGATCGTGCGGTATGCGCATTTAGGTACGGGTAACTACCACGCCGGGAACGCGCGCCTGTATACCGACTACAGCTTGCTGACCTCGGATGATGCGCTGTGCGAAGACGTGGGCAAGTTGTTCAGCCAACTGATCGGCATGGGTAAAACCCTGCGCATGAAAAAGCTTCTGCATGCGCCGTTTACCCTGAAGAAAGGTATGCTCGACATGATCGCCCGCGAGACGCAGTTCGCGGTAGAGGGCAAGCCTGCGCACATCATCGCCAAGTTCAACTCGCTGACCGACCCGAAGATCATTCGGGCGCTGTACAAGGCCAGCCAGTCTGGCGTGCGCATTGATTTGGTGGTGCGTGGCATGTGCTGCCTACGCCCAGGCATTCCTGGGGTGTCGCACAACATCCACGTGCGCTCGATCATTGGTCGCTTTTTGGAACACACACGGGTGTTCTACTTCCTCAATGGCGGTGAAGAGCAGATGTTCCTTTCGAGTGCTGACTGGATGGAGCGCAACCTCGATAAACGCGTCGAAACGTGCTTCCCGGTTGAAGGCAAAAAGCTGATTTTGCGGGTCAAGAAGGAGTTGGAGTGCTATCTGACGGACAACACGCACAGCTGGAGCCTACAGTCTGATGGCCGCTACGTGCGTAATACGCCGACCGGCAACCAAAACCCGCGCAGCGCCCAAGCGACCTTGCTTGACCGTCTGAGCCTTCCGGTATTGACCGTCAGCACCGGCCCTTCGGTGTAAGACAACCGTGTAGGAGCTGCCGCAGGCTGCGATCTGTTGAACCTCAACAGATCGCGGGCAAGCTCGCTCCTACAGACGGTGGTGCATCCCCGGCCGATTTGACTACGCGATTCAATCCCCGTAGGAGCTGCCGCAGGCTGCGATCTGTTGATCTTAAAGATCGCAGCCTGCGGCAGCTCCTACGTTGTGAAGAACCTTACGAGATCGTCAGTACAATCCCGACGCGGGTCAGCCATTGTGCTTCTTGTTCGAAGTCCGCTTGAGTCAGCGGATTTTGCTCCAGCCAGCCGTCAGCAAAAATCACTTCAAGGTGGTCGCCATCAGCGCGGAGCTTGACCTGCGATGCCTCTTGGTTGCCTCGGATGTGATAGAACAAAATTGCAAAACGCAGCAGCACGCACAGGCGTATCAGCTTGATGCCTTCAGCGCCGAACTCGGCGAATTTGTCTTTTGGAATGTTACGCCGATGACCGCGCACCAGCAGCGCCAGCATGAGCTGGTCTTCGCGTGAGAAACCGGCAAGGTCGGAGTGCTCAACCAGATAAGCGCCGTGCTTGTGGTAATGATAGTGGGCGATGTCCAGCCCGACTTCATGCACCTTAGCCGCCCAGCTCAGCAGCTCTCGCCAGATCCCATCATTGAGTTGCCACGACTTGGCGACTTGATCAAATGCACGCAGAGCTTTGCGTTCAACCCGTGCGGCCTGCTCTAGATCAACGTGGTAGCGCTCCATCAGCGAGCTTAAGGTGCGCTCGCGGACGTCTTCGTGATGATGGCGCCCCAGCAGGTCATACAACACGCCTTCACGCAGAGCGCCGTCGCAGTGATCCATGCGCTGCAACTCGAGAGCGTCAAAAATGGCTTCGAGGATCGCCAAGCCCGCCGGGAAAATCGTTCGACGGTCAGGTTTGATGCCTTCGAAGTCGATCTTGTCGACTTCCCCCAATTTGAACAGCTTGCGCTTGAGCCAAGCCAAGCCTTCGGCATTCACTTCGCCCGAGCCATGGCCGCCTGCTTTTAACGCAAGGCCAATGGCGCGAATGGTACCGGAGGAGCCGATGGCCTCGTCCCACGTCAGACGGTGCAGCGCGTGCTCAATGCTCATGATCTCAAGGCGTGCAGCGGTGTAAGCCTGGGCGTAACGCGCGGGGGTGATCTTGCCGTCACGGAAGTAGCGCTGAGTGAAGCTGACGCAGCCCATTTGCAGGCTTTCGCGCAACAGAGGCTCAAAACGTTGGCCAATGATGAACTCAGTACTGCCGCCACCGATGTCGGCCACTAGGCGCTTACCCGGCGTGTCCGCGAGGGTGTGCGATACGCCTAGATAAATGAGGCGGGCTTCTTCACGTCCAGAAATGACTTCAACGGTGTGACCCAGAATTTCTTCTGCGCGCACGATAAATTCGTTGCGGTTACGGGCTTCGCGTAAGGCGTTAGTGCCGACGATGCGGACTGCGCCCAATGGCATGCCATTGATCAGTTGCGCAAAACGCTTCAAGCAATCTAGCCCACGCTGCATGGACTCTTCGTTGAGGTGGCGTTCTTCGTCGATACCGGCAGCAAGCTGCACCTTATCGCCAAGGCGTTCAAGAATACGGATTTCGCCGTTCTGAGCCTTGGCCACTACCATGTGAAAGCTGTTAGAACCCAAGTCTATAGCGGCGATCAGGGAGGGATTCTTGCTTTTGGATTGGGGCATGGTTGAGGGGTCTCGGTCGATAACGTCGCCATCGTGCCACGATCAAACGCTCGCGCCAACGCGTGATGTCACCTGCATTGATATAGAGCAGGTAAGAGATGACGTTAGCTTGTTCTTGGCAACACGTATTTATTAGGCAATCTATTTTCTGTCATATACCCCCTGTAAAAGCGCCTACTTCAACGGGCAGGAGCGAGCTTGCTCGCGGTCTCTTGATCTTTAAAAGATCGCGAGCAAGCTCGCTCACAGGATTTAAACCTCAACCGAACCAATAAAATTCGCCAGCTCAGGGGTCTTAGGGTGGGCGAACAAGGTTTTCGGATCGCCCACCTCATGCACTTTGCCGTGGTGCATAAAGACCAGTTTGTCGCCGACCTCACGGGCGAAGCGCATTTCGTGGGTCACCATAATCAGGGTCATGCCCTCGCGGGCCAACTGGCGCACAACGTTGAGCACTTCGTTGACCAGTTCGGGATCCAGCGCCGAGGTGATCTCGTCGCACAACAACACTTTGGGCGACATGGCCAACGCCCGGGCAATCGCCACGCGCTGTTGTTGCCCGCCCGATAGGCGCTCGGGGAACGCGTCGAATTTGTCGCCCAGGCCCACGCGCTCTAGCATCTCGAGGGCTAATTGCGCGGCTTTGGCTTTGGGCACCTTTTGCACGACTTGCGGGGCCAGCATGACGTTTTCACCGACACTCAGGTGCGGGAACAAGTTGAACTGCTGAAACACCATACCGACCTTCTGGCGCAGGCTGCGCAAGTCGGCGCGGGCGGCATCCAAGTACTCGTCATCGACTTCAATCACGCCGTCGTTGATCGACTCTAGGCCATTAAGGGTTCTGAGCAGTGTGCTTTTACCCGAGCCGCTGCGACCGATGATCGCGACCACTTGGCCTTGCTCGACGCTCAGGTCGATGCCTTTGAGCACGTGGTGGTCGCCGTAGTATTTATGCAGGGCGGTAACTCTAAGCAGAGGCATGCAGTCTCCTTTCCAAATAGCGCGCACTGAGCGACAAGGGGTAGCACAACAGGAAATAACCGAGCGCCACCAAGCCGTAGACCATGAAGGGCTCATAGGTCGCATTGGCCAGCATGCTGCCGGTCTTCGTCAGTTCAGTGAAACCGATGATTGAGGTAACGGCGGTGCCCTTGATGACTTGCACTGAAAAGCCCACGGTGGGCGCGATGGCCACCCTAAAAGCCTGTGGGAAAATCACGTAGCGCATTTGCTCAAGCGGGCTGAGCGCCAAGCTGGCCGAAGCTTCCCACTGGCCATTGGCAATCGACTCAACGCAACCGCGCCAGATCTCTGCCAAGTAGGCGCTGGTAAACAGCGTCAGAGCTAAAGCGGCGGCCATCCACGGCGAAATATCAATGCCCAACAAGGCCACGCCGAAGAAAATTAAAAACAACTGCATCAGCAAGGGCGTGCCTTGAAATAACTCGATATAGCCGCGTGCCAGAGTGCGGGCGAAACGCTTTTTAGAGATGCGCATCAGCAACACCAGCAAGCCGATCAGACCGCCGCCGATAAAGGCCACAACGGACAACACAGCCGTCCAACGTAAGCCCATCAGCAAATTGCGAACGATGTCCCAGAAGGTAAAGTCCATCAGCGGCTCCTGCTCAAGTAGCGGCGGCCGAATGCGTTCAGCAACTGGCGAATTAACAGCGCCATGCACAGGTACACCAAGGTGGTCAGTGCGTACGTCTCAAACGCCCGGAAGTTACGCGATTGAATGAAGTTGGCGTAGAAGCTCAGCTCTTCAGTGGCAATTTGCGAACAGACTGCCGATCCCAGCATCACGATGATGATTTGGCTGCTCAGCGCTGGCCAAACCTTAGCCAGCGCGGGCTGTAAAACCACATAGCGAAACGCCTCAATACGGCTCATGGCCAGAGCCGATGCAGCCTCCAGTTGCCCTTTAGGGATGGCCTGAATGCCCGCGCGAATAATTTCGGTGGAATAAGCGCCGAGGTTAATCACCATGGCCAACGCCGAGGCTTGCCATTCTGAGATGTGCACGCCGAGCCCTGGCAGGCCAAAGAAGATAAAAAACAACTGCACCAGAAACGGCGTGTTGCGGATGACTTCGACGTACAGCCCAAATAACGCGGCAAAAGGGCGGATGTTCCACGCCCGCACCACGGCCCCGATGATCCCCAGACTGACGCCGAACAGCGTGCCGATGGCTGTCAGTTCAAGGGTGAACAAGGCGCCGCGTAACAGCAGGTCACCGTTTTGCAGCACCGCAAAAAAGTCGAACTGATAAGCCATGATTGACCTCGGTCTACGTGATCAGAGGTCAGCTGGCAGCGGCTCTTTCAGCCATTGCAGCGCATTTTTTTCTAGGCTGCCGTCGGCTTTGGCGGCGGTCAAAATTTGATTCACCTTGCCTAGCAGCTCTGGCTGGCCTTTGTTCACCCCCACATAAACCGGCGAGTCCTTGAGTTTTAACTTCATGGCCGGGATGCGTTTCGGGTTGCGCTCGCTGATGGTCACCATCACCACGTTGCCGCTGGCGATCAGGTCCACTTGCCCGGCCAGGTAAGCCGCGATGGTCGAGTTGTTGTCTTCGAAGCGTTTGATCGTCACACCCGCTGGCGCCACGTTGGTCAGCTCAATGTCTTCGATAGCGCCACGGGTAACACTGATGGTTTTGCCCTTAAGGTCGTCCAGTGTCTTGATTTCAGTCTCCGGTGGGCCGAAAACGCCGAGGTAAAAGGGCGCGTAGGCGCTGGAAAAGTCGATTACTTTCTCGCGATCGGGGTTTTTGCCGAGGCTGGAAATGACCAAGTCGACCTTACCGGTGGTCAGGTAGGGGATGCGGTTGGTGCTGTTGACGGGCGTGAGTTCAAGTTTGACCTTGAGTTGATCGGCCAATAGCTTTGCAGTGTCGATATCGAGGCCGCGCGGTTTCATGTCCGGGCCCACCGAGCCGAAAGGCGGAAAGTCTTGAGGCACTGCCACTTTTAAGGTGCCGCGGGCCACCACGTCATCAAGATCATTGGCGAAGGCCGGTGCTTGGCTCAACATCAGGCTGGCAAACAAGGCGCATATCAAGGCGCTGTAGCGCTGGGTCATGGCAACTCTCCGGAAACAGGCGGACGGTGATGTCTACTTCTGGGCACAGCACAGGCCATGCCAACAGTTGCATACAGGCTCTAAAGGCCCGGCTCAAAAGGCTTGTGGTGGTCTGACTGGTCTGAACAGTGGGGGTGGGCTTCGCACCTGAATCGGGCGTTGGCTGCGCGCCTTGAACCGCCGTGGGGCGTGACTTGCCGAGTCTTGTTAATAGCTTTACAACTACAGCCTTCCTCAGCAGTTCAAGCCGATTTTGTGATGAATTCAAGCGCACGTGCGGTACCCGAAGTGGCGCTGCTCGCCATTCGTAAATTGATTGATGAGCGTGGATTTGCGCACGGCGATGCGCTGCCCTCACAGCGCGATCTGGCCACGCAGTTGGGTGTTAGTCGCGCCTCCTTACGCGAGGCGCTGTCTTCGTTAAGTGCGTTGGGCGAAGTCAGCGTGCAGCCGGGTAAAGGTGTGTACGTGCAATCGGTCGATGAGCCAACCGTGGTTGCTGCGGTCTCTGACTGGCCGTTCGCTGCACATGCACGCCCGCAAGATATCTTCCAGCTGCGCTACGCCCTTGAAGGGTTTGCGGCGGGTTTGGCCGCCGTCAGGCTGACCCTCGAGGAGCTGGATGTGCTGCAAGACAACGTCGAGGCCATGCGCAATGAGCTACGCGCTGAGGACTTTGCGCGTGCGGCCCAATTGGACTTTGAGTTTCATCAGATCATCTTGCAGGCCAGTGGCAACCAAGCGATGACGAATATTCTGATAACACGTGCAGATATTTTTTTGGAAAGCCAGAAGTTGCCATTTATCCGGCCAGAGCGAGCGATGGAAACCTGGCATGAACACCGAAAAATCTTGCGGGCAATGACGCGCCACGCCAGTGGCTCCGCGCACAAAGCCATGTGTGAGCACATCAGGCAGGCGGCTTCGCGAACCGGGATCGCTTTTGTAACGCTCGCAGCCTCCTAAGGGGGCGATAAGCTGCGTCATGCCGACTCATAGTAATAGACAATCATGCGTCAGCTTCCTGAACGCGGTGATGACGGCTATGATGTGCTACGTTTTTGCTTACAACCACGGAGACTTCCATGAGCAGCGATCTTATTAAACACGTTAGCGACGCTAGCTTTGAGGCCGATGTTCTCAAGGCTGAAGGCGCTGTATTGGTCGACTACTGGGCTGAATGGTGTGGCCCTTGCAAAATGATCGCGCCCGTCCTGGATGAGATCGCAGAGACTTACAAAGGCAAGTTGACTGTTGCCAAGCTGAACATTGATGAAAACCAGGAAACCCCTGCAAAGCACGGCGTACGTGGTATTCCAACGCTGATGCTGTTCAAAAACGGCAACGTTGAAGCCACCAAGGTTGGTGCGCTGTCGAAGTCGCAGTTGGCTGCATTCCTCGACGCTAATATTTAAGCGTTCATATAAGCCCCGCACATTGCGGGGCTTTTTCATGGCTCAAGGACTAGACGCTATGAAACTCAAGTGGTACATTCGGCCCCGCACTGGTTTCTCCACTGCCCCCTGCAAGCCGTCGCCGACGCACTCCTTATCGAATTAGTACGCGATCTTGTCGCCTTCTCTGCGGCGCGGCCTCATTAAGCCAAAAGCTTAATTTCCCCCTCCATAAATGATTACGTCATTCCTATATGAACCTGACTGAACTCAAGCAAAAGCCGATTACCGAACTGCTCGAATTGGCCGAACAGATGGGCATAGATAATATGGCCCGTTCGCGCAAGCAGGACGTGATTTTCTCCCTGCTGAAAAAGCACGCGAAAAGCGGCGAGGAAATCTCCGGTGATGGCGTGCTGGAGATCCTCCAGGACGGCTTCGGCTTCCTCCGCTCTGCTGACGCCTCTTATTTGGCCGGCCCAGACGATATCTATGTCTCGCCTAGCCAAATTCGACGCTTCAACCTGCGCACTGGCGACACCATCGTCGGTAAAATTCGACCGCCAAAAGAAGGCGAGCGTTATTTCGCACTGTTGAAAGTCGACACGATCAACTTTGATCGTCCAGAGAACGCGAAAAACAAGATCCTCTTCGAGAACTTGACGCCGCTGTTCCCGAATGTGCGCATGAAGATGGAAATCGGTAACGGTTCCACTGAAGATTTGACCGGTCGTGTCATCGACCTCTGCGCCCCGATCGGTAAAGGTCAGCGCGGTCTGATCGTTGCTCCGCCTAAAGCGGGCAAGACCATCATGCTGCAGAACATTGCGTCGAACATTTCGCGTAACAATCCGGAAGTGCATCTGATCGTTCTGCTGATCGACGAGCGTCCAGAAGAAGTGACCGAAATGCAGCGTACCGTGCGCGGCGAAGTGGTTGCTTCCACGTTCGACGAGCCGCCAACCCGCCACGTGCAGGTTGCTGAAATGGTGATCGAGAAGGCCAAGCGTCTGGTCGAACACAAAAAAGACGTGGTGATTTTGCTCGACTCCATCACCCGTCTGGCCCGTGCCTACAACACCGTGATCCCTAGCTCCGGCAAGGTGCTGACCGGTGGTGTCGATGCTCACGCCCTTGAGAAACCAAAGCGTTTCTTCGGTGCTGCGCGAAACATCGAAGAAGGCGGCTCGCTGACCATCATCGCCACCGCGCTGGTTGAAACCGGTTCGAAGATGGACGAAGTGATCTACGAAGAGTTCAAAGGCACCGGCAACATGGAGCTGCCTCTGGACCGTAAAATCGCTGAAAAACGCGTCTTCCCTGCGATCAACATCAACCGTTCCGGCACACGTCGTGAAGAGTTGTTGACCGCTGATGACGAGTTGCAACGCATGTGGATTCTACGCAAGCTGTTGCACCCGATGGACGAAGTCGCCGCTATCGAGTTCTTGATCGACAAGCTGAAACAGACCAAGACCAACGATGAGTTCTTCCTGTCGATGAAGCGCAAGTAAATCACCGGAAGCCAAGCAAGAGCCGGGGAAACCCGGCTTTTTGCTGTCTGACCTTTCTTGAATTTGCGCAGCTCTCCCTTCTGAACACGCGGCTAGGGCGCTACACTCGTTGCCCCAACGCCACGGCCAACATGAGGCTCAAGCATGCAGTACCGCGACTTACGTGACTTTATCAGCGGCCTAGAAAAGCGCGGCGAACTCAAGCGCATCCAGGTGCCGGTGTCACCCAAGCTGGAAATGACCGAAATCTGCGACCGCACGTTGCGCGCCAAAGGTCCGGCTTTACTGTTTGAAAACCCCGTGGGTCACGATATTCCTGTGCTCGGCAACTTGTTCGGCACCCCTGAGCGCGTGGCCTTGGGGATGGGCGCTGATTCAGTGAGTGAGTTGCGTGAGATCGGCAAGCTGTTGGCGTTTCTTAAAGAGCCGGAGCCGCCTAAAGGTCTGAAAGATGCGTGGTCCAAGCTGCCGATTTTCCGCAAGATCATTTCCATGGCCCCGAAGGTCGTCAAAGACGCGGTGTGCCAGGAAGTTGTGATCGAAGGCGACGATGTCGACTTGGGGCTGCTGCCGGTTCAACATTGCTGGCCGGGAGACGTAGCGCCGCTGATCACGTGGGGCCTGACTGTTACCAAGGGGCCGAATAAAGATCGCCAGAACCTGGGTATTTATCGTCAACAGGTGATTGCGCGTAACAAAGTCATCATGCGTTGGTTGAGCCACCGTGGCGGGGCGTTGGACTACCGTGAGTGGTGTGAAAAACACCCCGGCCAACCGTTCCCGGTGTCTGTCGCGTTAGGCGCAGACCCAGCAACTATCTTGGGGGCTGTAACCCCTGTGCCAGACAGCTTGTCCGAGTATGCCTTCGCAGGTCTGCTGCGGGGCAATCGCACTGAACTGGTTAAGTGCCGTGGTAACGACCTGCAAGTGCCCGCCACCGCAGAAATCATCCTTGAAGGCGTGATTCACCCCGGCGAGATGGCACCTGAAGGCCCGTACGGTGACCACACCGGTTACTACAACGAAGTCGATAGCTTCCCGGTGTTCACCGTTGAGCGCATCACACATCGGGTTAAACCGATCTATCACAGCACCTACACCGGGCGGCCACCGGATGAACCGGCCATTTTGGGCGTGGCGCTTAATGAAGTGTTTGTGCCTATTTTGCAAAAGCAGTTCCCGGAAATTACCGACTTCTACCTGCCGCCCGAAGGCTGTTCGTATCGCATGGCTATCGTGACCATGAAAAAGCAGTATCCGGGGCACGCCAAGCGGGTAATGCTCGGTGTGTGGTCGTTTTTGCGCCAGTTTATGTACACCAAATTCGTTATCGTGACGGACGACGACATCAATGCCCGCGATTGGAATGACGTGATCTGGGCAATCACCACGCGCATGGACCCCAAGCGCGACACGGTGATGATTGATAACACGCCCATCGACTACCTGGATTTTGCCTCGCCGATATCCGGCCTTGGGTCAAAAATGGGCTTGGATGCAACCAACAAATGGCCAGGGGAGACCTCTCGCGAATGGGGTCGGGTTATCGTTAAGGATGAGGCCGTCACTCGTCGGGTCGATGACATCTGGAATCAATTAGGAATAGATTGATGCGTGTAACCTTGCAGCCTTCAGGCGCCGTACTAGACACCTTGCCTGGCGAGCGGATTCTGGATGCGGCGCAGCGCTTGGGCTATGAATGCCCGCAAAGCTGCCGCAATGGCAATTGCCACGTGTGCGCCGCCTTGTTGGTTGAAGGTCAGGTGGAGCAGGCGGGTGTTATTCGTGATCACGGCGAGGTCTACACCTGTTTGGCGGCACCACTTGAAGAGTGCGTGTTGCTATGGGATGGCGTACTCGCGTTGGGAAAATTACCTGTGCGTAGTTTGGCCTGTCAGTTGACCGAATGTGTCGAATTGGGCGGCGATGTGTGGCGTGTGCGTTTACGTGCCCCCGCCGGGAAGGCGCCGCGATACCACGCCGGGCAATACGTGATGCTAGAGCGTGAAAACGGCGAGAAGTCGGCGTTTTCACTGGCCAGCGCGCCGCATTCGGGGCGCGATCTTGAGCTGCATGTACTGGCGCGCGAAGACAGCGCTCGTAGCCTGATCGAGCAGCTGCAACGCAACAAGATGATCCGTCTGCAATTACCTTTTGGTGACACGCATTTGTCTGAGTTGCCCAGTGGGCCGCTGGTGTTGATCGCTGCGGGCACCGGCATGGCACAAATGCATAGCCTGATCGAACACTGCCGGGCAAAAGGCTTCGCCCACCCCGTGCATTTGTACTGGGGCGTACGCCGTCCCGAAGACTTTTACACATTGGAAGAGTGGGACGCTTGGCAGCAGATCCCGAACCTGTTTTTGCACAAAGTGGTCAGTGATGTGTGCGGCTGGGAAGGGCGTTGCGGGTTGCTGCATGAGGCCGTGTGTGAAGACATAGATGATCTGAGCACTGTCTCGGTGTATGCCAGCGGTTCGCCTAACATGATCTATGGCACTCTCGATGCGCTGGTCGAGGCGGGTATGGACGCACACCAGATGCGCGCCGACGTGTTCGCCTACGCTCCGCGGTCATGACCGTGTAGTCGCAGCCTGCGGCAGCGACTACCCATTTCAGACAGGTCATACGTCTTACTGCGCGAGTCATTTCATTTTTACTGCTATAAGATTCATAACGTTATTTTCTAGTGCGCCGCATGCAATGCCTGTAGGACTCCATGCCTTCTGTGATGACCGCTTCTGAATCAGCCTGTTTAAATCTGGTTTACCCTCCGCGACTCGATCTTGGGGCGCCTCTGACCCCCGAACAACTTCAGCAGTCGCTGCAAGCCACCATGGCGTGCCATCAAGGCGGGCCGGTCTGGTTGTTCGCCTATGGCTCCCTTATCTGGCGCCCGGAATGCTCGGCTGTTGAGCGCGTGCGGGGGCGGGTGTATGGCTATCACCGCGGCCTGTATTTGTGGTCTCACGAACATCGCGGCACACCGCAATTACCGGGTCTGGTGTTTGGCTTGGACCGAGGGGGTTCATGCAGTGGCTTTGCCTATCGCCTGCCCGAAGACAACCTTGATGCGGCGCTCCATGCCTTGTGGAAACGTGAAATGCCCGTGCCCTCCTATCGACCGCACTGGCTGACTTGCCGCCTCGAAGATGGCAGCCAAGTACAGGCGTTGGGTTTTGTGCTGGAACGGCATTTACCCAGCTACGCTGGCAACCTGCCAGACGGCGTACTCAGCCAAGTGTTGGCCAATGCCAGCGGACGCTTCGGCACTACCCGTGATTACGTCGAGCAGACCGTCAGCGCTCTGCGCAGCCATGCCATGCCGGACCGCAATCTGGAGGCACGCTTAAAGCGCTGTGTGCCACACACACCTTAAGTTTTAGTTTGCAAGATCTGTCCATTTAATCGGAGCCATCCCACGGCAGGATCAGAACCTGCAGGCTGAGAAATGTGGCGACACACTCCTAACATTCTTTCCCTTTGTGCTTGGTTGGGCACGGCGTCTTGGGGGAAGGTGATGAGAGCGGTAGTCGGGTTTATCCTGCTGTTGGTGGCATTGAATACTTGGGCAGCGGATTGGTACCCCGCGGTCCTGTACATGGTTAAACCTGAATACCCCGAAGAGCTTCGACGTCAGGGCTTGGAAGGGGAAGTACGGGTGAAAGTTGCCGTCAACGGCGACGGCTCGGTGAGTGATCCGAAAATCGTATACAGCACCAACCCCTTGTTTGCCGGGGCTGCCCTCAAAGTGATGGCTGAGTGGCGGTTCGCAAGTCGGCCGCTGGCGGGCGATTACCCGCAGCAATTAATCGTCTTCGTGCCCATGTTGTTTGAGCTTGAGTCCAAGCAGCGGACTCAACAAAATGATCAGTCGTTCGATCTTGCGACCACCACCTGCCTTCAGCTCAACAAAGACGTTAACAAGTACGTGCGCAGCGGGCTGAATAGGCCGCTGGCAGATCTCGCAGTATTTCGGCTCACCCAAAAAAAGCTGATTGACGGGCTGGTTACCGAAAAATACAGCAGCGAACAACTTGCGGTGGGTTTGTACGATCTCTCTCAGGGCATGGTAAAAGTGGCACAAGGCTGTCAGCGAAAAATCACGCGTCTCTATGTTGATCAGTTACCGCCAAGCGTCAAAGCGCTGTTGGTATCTGGAGGCATGGCGATTAAAACCGAGAAAACCTACGGCTTTTGAGGTGCTAGCCGATAACGCTAGATAGGTGCGTATGCTTGCCGCCAAACCGGACATAGGAGCGAATTGTGAGAGCGTGGATCGTATTAATGCTGACGCTGGCCATGCCAATGCTAGCGACGGCTGAAGAAGCCGAAGAAGGCGCGGCCAAGGTCAGCTACATCACCCTTAGCCCGCCGTTCGTGGGCAATTACGGGCTAGACGGCAGCGCCAAACTTAAGGTCTACAAGGCGGATATTTCATTGCGCGTGTCGGGCGATGAGGCTGCCAAGGCAGTTAAGGCCAATGAGCCATTAATCCGTAATCAGTTAGTGGGTTTGTTTACCCAGCAAACCAGCGAAAGCCTAGGCAGTGTCGAGGCCAAAGAGGCATTGCGTCAGCAAGCGCTGAAGCAGGTCCAGCAAGTGATGAACGACGAGACAGGCAAACCTATGGTGGACGACTTACTGTTTAACAACTTGATTGTTCAATAAACGATTCAATACCTCTGCAAAACGTGTAGGAGCGAGCTTGCTCGCAATCTTTTGACCTTTAACAGCAAAAGATCGCAGCCTTCGGCAGCTCTCTTATCAAACATGAAGTCAGTTATTGATTTCAAAAGACACCGCTGTGTTCGTATGCGTGGACATGCGTATCTACACAGGGTGTGTTGGCAGACAAATATCCCGTGTAGGAGCTGCCGCAGGCTGCGATCTTTTGATGTTGCGGTAGAGGATCAAAAGATCGCAGGCTGCGCCAGCTCCTACAAAAACAGAAATGCACCCAAATACCGTGCGCGACAGCGTGGCGTGCGTTTTACGACGCCAAGCTCTTGCGAAACCTCGCCAGCGCGACGGCAAAAAACACCAGGCCGATCGCCGTCAGTGCCAGTAGATCCGGCCACACCACGCCGATGCCGGCATCCCTGAACAAAATGGCAGCGCTCAAGCTTACAAAGTGTGTGGAGGGCGAGCACTGCATCACCCATTGCAGCCATTCAGGCATGCTGTCCAACGGTGTGCTGCCGCCTGAAAGCAAGAGCATGGGGATGATCACCGGGATCGCCAACAGACCAAATTGCGGCGTTGAGCGTGCCAATGTTGCGAGGAAAATCCCCAGTGCGGTGCTGGCAAATAGGTACAACGCGGTCACTATCAAAAACAGCGCTAGCGAACCCGCCAGGGGTACGCCCAGCGCCCATTTGACGATAATTTCTAATGAGAGCCAGGTGCACACCACCACGACCAGCATGTTGCTCCAGATTTTCGCCAGCATGATTTCCAGCGCGGTCAGCGGCAATACCAGCAAGTGGTCTAAGGTGCCGTGTTCGCGCTCACGCAGTAGCGCGGTCCCGGTCAGCACAATGGCCAAAATAGTGATGTTGTTGACGATCTGAATCACCGCTAAAAACCAGCCGCCTTCCAAGTTTGGGTTGAAAAGCGGGCGGCTGTTGATCAATGCCGGAGCTTTCGCGCCAAGGCTTGTTTGCCCGGCATACTCCAGCAGTTCGCGCTGAAAGATCTGACCGATATAACCCGCCCCCATAAACGCTTGGCTCATGGCCGTGGCATCCACGTTGAGCTGCACGCCAGGTTGGCGTCCTGCCAATAAGTCAGCCTGGAAGTTGGCAGGCAGATTAATCACGAACGTGTATAGGCCCTTATCCATCGCCTGATCAAGTTGGTCATAAGGCAATGCATGCGGGGTTTTAAACTCCGGAGGCAGCAGCGACTCACTGAGCTTGCGCGATAACGTGCTGTGATCTTCGTCGATGATCGCGACACTGGCGTTGTGTACGCCAATGATAGAACCCGCCGCTGGCATGTAGATCGCGACCGTAAAGGCGTACAGCAAAAACAACAGCAGCACGCTATCGTGACGCAGACTGGTGAGCTCTTTGAGACCTAAGCGCAGGATGTGCGAAAACTTATGCATCAGGCCTCCTGCTTTTTGAGCATGATCAGACTCAGGCCGGTGAAGCCCACGAAAAACCCAAACAGCGCTAGGCACTGTGGCCACAGTTGACGAAGGTCCAGCGCTTTCGTGAAAGTGCCCACGGCGATGTCGAGGAAGTACCCGGCCGGGAACAGCATGCCCATTAGCGCCGCCGAGCCATCGAGCGATGAGCGCGGCACGATCAGCCCCGAGAATTGAATGGTCGGCAGACTGGTGATGATCATGGTGCCCAAAATGGCGGCGATTTGAGTGCGGGTAAACGCAGAGATCAGTAGCCCCATGCTCGTGGTCGATAGCACATACAGCATCCCGCCCAGCGCCAGTGTGAAACCGCTTCCTTTAAACGGGACACCAAACAGCCAACGGTTCATCGCCACTAGCAACGCGAGGTTAACTAGGCTGACGGCCAGATACGGCGCCTGTTTACCCAGCAAAAATTCCAAGCGGGTTAAGGGCGTGGCATAGAAGTTGGTGATAGACCCTAGCTCTTTTTCCCGCACGATCCCGAGCGCAGTGAGCATCGCCGGGATAAACGCGAGGATCAGCGCCATCACGCCGGGGCCAATGGCATTCACGCTGACAACGTCTTGGTTGTAGCGAAAGCGTACTTCTAGCTTGGCCGCCGTTTGCTTGTTCTGCGCCAGGCTACTCAAGGCGCTCAGTTGCTCAAGGTTGCCTTGATGCACGGCTTGCACATAGCTGCGGCTGGTTTCTGCACGAAACGGCATGCCGCCATCTATCCACGCTGCAACGATGGGTTGGCGCCCTGCATACAGGTCGCGACCAAAGCCCGGGGGGATCTCAAGGGCGATTTTGATCTCGGAGCGTTGCAAGCGTTTGTGCAGTTCATCGGCACTCTGGATCGGCGTGTGCTCTTCAAAATAACGCGAGCTGCGGAAAGCTTCGAGGTAGGCGCGGCTTTGCGGGGTTTGGTCTTGGTCGTAGACGGCGAAAGCGAGGTTTTCCACGTCCAGCGAAATACCGTAGCCAAAAATCACCATCATGAACACGGCACCTAACAGGGCGAAGGCCATGCGCACTTTGTCGCGTAACAGCTCTTTGGCTTCACGGCTGGCGACGGCAATCAGGCGTGTCAGGCTGAAGCCTCTTTTACTTTGCGGCGGCGTTGCAGTGGCCGTGGGCGTGGCGATGGTTTCAGTGTCTGAGGGCGGGTTGGCCTCTGGAGCGTTTTGCGCCTGCTCAAGACATGTCACAAAGGCCGCTTCCAGCGTGTCACCGTGGAAGAGTTGTTGCAGCGCGTCTGGCGTATCGCAGGCCAATACCTTGCCTGCGTGCATCAGCGAGATGCGGTCGCAGCGCTGGGCTTCGTTCATAAAGTGGGTGGACAAAAAGATCGTCACCCCCTGCTCCCGCGAGAGCTCAATCAGCAGCCGCCAGAAGTCATCGCGAGCCGCAGGATCAACGCCCGAGGTGGGTTCGTCGAGGATTAAAACTTCCGGTCGATGTAACACGGCCACCGCCAATGACAACCGTTGACGCAGACCCAAGGGCAGTTCGCCGGACTGTTGATCGGCGATGTCGGCCAAGTCAAATCGCTCAATCAGTTCCTCTATGCGTGTTTGGCTTTCGTCTTTGGGCAGGTCGAACAGTTGAGCGTGCAGCACCAGGTTTTGCCGCACGCTCAATTCGCCATACAGCGAGAAACTTTGGGACATGAACCCGACGCGCTTGCGCGTGGCTAAGTCTTTAGCATTCACCGGGTTGCCCAGCAGCTTAGCGCTGCCTTCGGTCGCCGGGATCAAGCCCGTGAGCACCTTCATGGTGGTGGTTTTGCCGCATCCGTTGGAGCCTAAAAACCCGAAAATCTCGCCGCGGCCAATGGCAAAGCTGACCTTGTTCACGGCGGTGAAATCGCCAAACTTTAGCGTCAGGTCGTGGGCTTCAATCGCGATGTCGCTGTTGTGTTCGGTGCGCGGCGGGATCACTAACGGCTCGTTACTGTGACCGTTGTCGCCTTGGAAGTGAGTAAAAGCTTCATCCAGTTTGCTGTTGGGTGAGACGGCGGCCAGCTCTGCACTCAAGCCGGCGGCAATCAATTTGCCGCGATCAAGCATCAGACAGTGTTCAAACTGTTCGGCCTCTTCCATGTAGGCCGTAGCTACCAGCAACGTCAGTTGCGGGCGCTGGTTGCGTACGTCTTCGACCAGTTCCCAGAAACGCCGCCGTGACAATGGATCAACGCCGGTGGTCGGCTCATCGAGAATCAGTAAGTCGGGTTCATGGATCAGCGCACAACACAGCCCGAGCTTCTGCTTCATGCCGCCCGAGAGCTTGCCCGCAGGGCGCTCAGCGAAGCGCTCAAGGTCGGTCGCTTTGAGCAACTGCTGCATGCGCTCTTCGCATTCTTTTTTTGACAGACCAAACAGCGTGCCGAAGAACCGAATGTTTTCGCTGATGGACAGCTCAGGGTAGAGATTGCCGCCCAAGCCTTGGGGCATAAAGGCGATCAGCGGATACAAGGTGTTGCGGTGATGGCGGTCATCAATCGGGCCGCCGAGCACCTCAAGGGTGCCTTGCTGGAGTTTTTTGACCCCGGCAATCAGCCCGAGCAGGCTCGATTTACCCGCGCCATCCGGGCCAATCAGGCCGCAGCGTGTGCCTTTGGGTAGGCTGAATGCGACGTCGATCAGCGCCTGTTGTTTACCGTACCGGTGGCTGATGCCACTGGCGTTGAGCGCCAGATCGCTCATTGCAGATTAGCCGGCCAGTCCACATCGTTGGTTCGCACATAACCGGCGCCCGGCATCCCCGGCTTGGCCTGTGGCACGGAGCCGGGATCTGTCAGGCGCAGTTTGACGCGGAACACCAGCTTTTGCCGCTCGTCGCGGGTTTCAACTTCTTTGGGGGTGAACTGCGATTTGGCCGCGACAAACGCGATTTTTGCCGGCAGCGCTTGGTCGGGCAGGGCGTCGAGCACGATACGAGCCTCGGCTCCCACCGTCAGTTTGCCGACCACGGCGGCGGGCAAGTACAGGTTCATGTACTGGTCGCTGGGGTCGATCATCATAAACACCCGCCCCCCTGAACCCAGCACCTCGCCAGGCTCGGCCAGGCGCAACTGAATAACGCCATTGATCGGCGCTCGTAGGCTGCTGTCTTCGATTTCGCTGGTGAGTTGTGCGACGTGAGCTTCGCTGGAGACGATGGCCGCTTTAGCTGCTGCGACTTGGGCCTGGGCGGCACTTACGGCGGCGTTGCGGGTGTCGAACTGCGCTTGCTGCTGGTCGACTTGCTGCCCGCTGGCGAAACCGCGTTGAGACAGTTGATGGGTGCGCTTGAGTTCTTGGCTGGCCAGTCGTTTTTCACTTTGGCGCAATTGCACATTGGCTTCGTTGGCCGCTAATGCTTGGCGGGCACGCTGAACTTCGGCTTGTGCCTGAGCGCGGCTGGCTTCTAGCGTGCGGGTGTCCATGCGGGCCAACAGTTGGCCCTTAGTGACGCGGTCACCCTCATCGACCAGTACTTCAGCCAAACGACCAGGGATTTTGGCGGCGATCTGGACCTCTGTGGACTCGAGTCGACCGTTGCCCATATTGATGCCTTCAGGGAGACGGTCATGCTGGGACTTCCAGTAACCGAATCCGCCTGCTGCGACCAGCAGGATTGCCAAAGGGATAACGAAATAATGGGAAATACGGTGATTCTTCGACATGCCGACATCCTAGTCACAGAGCGCTCTAATTTGACTGTTTCAAGCCACAGTGGGCTTGATGCCAGTCAAAGGAAGACTTGAGCGTAGACGGCATTTTGGTTTCAAGCTGAAAGTTTTGGGCTTCAAGCTTGTCGCTTACCACTTGCAGCTTGCAGCTCAGTCACCACCGCCCACTCCTCAGCTGTCACAGGCATCACGGACAAACGACTGCCTTTTTGCACCAGCCGCATTTCAGCCAATGCGCTTTGTTGTTTCAGGTAGTCGAGCTTGATCACCTTAGGAAAGGTTTGCACATGCGCCACTTGCAGCGCGCTCCACGGGTTGTTGTCGACCCTAGCCTTGGGCGCGAAATAATGGCTTTCAGGGTCGAGTGCTGTCGGATCTGGGTAGGCGGCTTGAGTGATGCGGCCCACTCCGGCAATTCCCGGTTCTGGACAGCTTGAGTGATAAAAGAAGAACTCATCCCCGACGGCCATAGCGCGCATAAAATTGCGCGCCTGATAATTACGCACGCCGTCCCAGCGCGCTTCGCCGATCTTCTGCAAGTCCTTGATCGAAAACTCGTCAGGCTCGGATTTCATCAACCAATAGGCCATTTTTCTGCCCCTGAAACATGGAGTGGTTATTTTATCTGGCAACACTTTGATAAACCGACAATCGGTTGGCGCCAGCGTTTGCGTGTGTGTTCGTGTTGCCTCAGAATGCCGGGCTTTTAAGCTAGACGTTGCTGCACGGCCTATAACAAAAACCGTTGCTGTCATCGTGATGATTTGCCGGAAGGGGGGCAATCGATGAAACGCAAGCCGGATTTACTGTGGGTGTTGGTTGTTTTGTTCGGTTTAGGCATGGTTACGACAGGTTATGCGCAAAGCCTCTGGTCAAATTCAAACGATGCACCGATTGAACTCGCACAACAGCAAGTACAGCCATTTAAACGCTAAGCACTTTCGAACGCAGGCATCGCTTTAACAGTGATGCCTTGAGCGTCAGTAAGCAACGTACCACTGCTTATCCGAGACCGTACCTTGTAACGGTACATCCCAACTGGCCTGCGCCAAGCTTTCGACTTTTTGACATTCGTGGGCCAAGCCCAAAAGCGTTGGCTTGCGCCAGCGTTGGCGACGAGCCAAATAGGCGAGGCTACGGTCATAAAAGCCGCCGCCCATGCCCAATCGGCCACCACTCGCATCAAACCCTACCAACGGTAATAGCACCAAGTCTAAAGCCCAGACTTTACGTTGGCGTGCGCGATTGATGCGAGGCTCCAGAATGCGAAAACGGTTGCGGAACAATTTTTCGCCCGGCGTAATCCGCTGGAACACCATCTTGGTTTTGGGCCAGGCGCTGAGCACCGGCAAGTAGGTGATCTTGCCTCGCCTTTGAGCTTCGCGCAGCAGCAGGCGCGGGTCTATCTCACCGTCAGTGGGCAAGTAAAGCGCGATATGTTTGGCGCGTCGCAACAGCGGGTGTTGTGCCAATTGACGATACAGACCGCGGGCCGCTTGGCGTTGCTCACAGGGGGACAATGCGCGGCGGGCGTTGCGTAGCTGGCGGCGAAGTTGCGGGCGGGAGGGCGGCGCAGGTTCGGTCATGATGGCGTGCTGTTTAAGATCGAGCGCACCGGGCGGCGGGCTCGTGGTCTGCCAATGCCAGCAGAGGGCTGGCATTGCACATTGAAATCAGGCTCCCCGACGTACCGCTGTCGGCTTGGCCCTTGAACCCGAAAGTTCAAGGTGGAAGTTGCAGTAGACCTTAAGGCTTTCCGTCTAGCGGACATGCACACCGGCCCAACGTGCAAGCTCCAGGGTATTGCGAATCGGCTCAGGGACATCGCTAACTGGCGAATACTCCAGGGAGTGGCGAGAGTATACCCCAAAGAAACGTTTTGAATCAGCTCTTACGTTCGTTCGGATCAGTGGCCAGTACCAAATCGACGCGATCAAGCAGGTCGCGTACTTGTTCTCGCGTCGCACTGCTGGTTTGTGCTTGTGGCGCTTCCTGCTTGTGCAGCAGGTCATGAGTGATGTTCAGCGCCGCCATCACGGCGATACGGTCGGCACCAATGACTTTGCCACTGCTGCGGATCTCGCGCATCTTGGTGTCCAAGTAGCGTGCGGCGCTCACTAGATTGGTGCGCTCTTCTTGCGGGCACATGATCGAATACTCTTTATCGAGAATGTGTACGGTGACGCTACTGCTTGAACTCATGAGTCTTGCTCCAGGGCTTTGAGACGCGAAATCATCGTTTCCACCTTGGTCCGGGCGATTTCGTTTTTTTCAATGAGATGCGCGCGTTCTACGCGCCAAGTCTTTTCCTGAGCTAATAAGAGTGCGTTTTGGCGTTTAAGTTGCTCGACTCGTGTAATCAGCAACTCAAGTCTAGCCATCAGTGCGTGCAGGTCGGTGTCTTCCATTGTGTCCTACTGTATTTTTCTGATGGGAGGTGACTGCCAAGCGAGTTGACGCCTCGATGGTCTAGCCCGTCTGCCGGTGCTAGGATACAAGGCCTCCATTCTAGACATAGCGCCGCTTGGCGCCTAGCTGACCATGCCTATCCAAAACTCCCCGTACCAAGCCTTTGCCACCCTGCTGACGTCCAGCGGCCATAATGTTTCGCCTGCAGAACTGCACGGCCTGTTGCTGGGACGCAGCGCAGCCGGTGTTGGTTTTGACCAAGATGGCTGGCTAGCTGACGCTAACGACCTGCTCGAAGGCGAAATTCAAGACAACGTACGCAATGCCTTGATCGGTTTGCAAGAGATGGTTAAAGGCGAACTGACCGGCGACGACATGACCGTCGTGCTGTTGTTGCCAACCGATGACGTTCCGTTGGCTGATCGCGCGGCTGCGCTGGGCCAATGGTGCCAAGGTTTCCTTTCGGGGTTTGGTCTGAACTACCGTGACAATGCTTTGAGTGATGAAAGCAATGAAGTGCTCCAAGACTTAGCGGCGATTGCTCAAGTGCAAGACGCTCTGGAAGAATCTGATGACGGCGAAAGTGACTACATGGAAGTCATGGAATACCTGCGCGTCGCGCCGTTGCTATTGTTCACCGAGACTAAAAAACCGACTGAAGCTGCACCTGCCAAGCCTTCGCTGCACTGATTGATCGAAAAGAAGGAAGCCGTCTGCCCATGATCCATATCCCGAAATCGGAATACACCCGTCGCCGCAAGGCGCTCATGGCGCAGATGGAGCCCAACAGCATCGCGATCCTGCCTGCCGCAGCTGTGGCTATTCGCAATCGCGATGTTGAGCATGTGTACCGCCAAGACAGCAACTTTCAGTACTTGAGCGGTTTTCCTGAGCCGCAGGCGGTGATCGTCTTGATCCCCGGTCGCGCTCATGGCCAATACGTACTCTTTTGCCGCGAGCGCAATGCCGAACGCGAGCTGTGGGATGGCTTGCGTGCAGGCCAAGAAGGCGCCATTCGTGACTATGGCGCAGACGATGCCTTCCCAATCGCCGACATTGACGACATCTTGCCAGGGCTGATCGAAGGCCGTGACCGGGTGTATTCGGCGATGGGGAGTAACCCTGAGTTCGATCGTCACCTCATGGAGTGGATCAACACTATTCGCTCCAAGGCCAGCCTCGGTGCCCAGCCGCCAAACGAATTCGTTGCGCTGGATCATCTGCTGCATGACATGCGCCTATACAAGTCTGGCGCAGAGATCAAAGTCATGCGCCACGCGGCGCAGATATCTGCTCGCGCGCACATCCGTGCGATGCAGGCCAGCCGCGCCGGGTTGCACGAATACAGCCTGGAGGCCGAGCTGGATTACGAATTCCGTAAAAGCGGTGCGAAAATGCCTGCGTATGGCTCAATCGTTGCCTCGGGTGATAACAGCTGCATCCTGCATTACCAAGAGAACGATGCTGCGCTCAAAGATGGCGATTTGGTGTTGATTGATGCGGGGTGTGAGATCGACTGTTACGCCAGTGACATCAGCCGTACGTTCCCGGTAAACGGCAGATTCTCCCCGGAACAAAAAGCTATTTATGAACTGGTGCTGGCAGCCCAAGAAGCCGCCTTCAGCGAAATTGCGCCGAACAAACACTGGAACCAAGCCCATGAAATCACCGTGCAGGTGATCACTGCCGGGCTGGTTGAGCTGGGTTTGTTACACGGCGACGTCAACGAGTTGATCGCCAACGAAGCCTATAAAGCGTTCTACATGCACCGTGCTGGCCATTGGCTGGGGCTTGATGTGCATGACGTTGGCGAATACAAAGTGGGCGGTGAGTGGCGCGTCTTAGAGCCAGGTATGACTCTGACGGTCGAGCCCGGTATCTACATCAGCCCAAGTAATCAGCACGTCGCTAAAAAATGGCGCGGCATTGGCGTGCGCATCGAGGATGACGTCGTAGTGACCAAACAGGGCTGTGAAATCCTGACCGGCGATGTGCCCAAAACCGTTGCCGAGATCGAAGCCTTGATGGCGATAGCACGAGCGAGCGCAGCATGAGCCGAGTCAGTCTGGCAATTATTGGCGGTGGGCTGGTCGGTGCGAGCCTTGCTTTGGCGTTGCAAGCTGGGGCTAAGGCGAGAGGCTGGAAGATCGTCCTGATCGAACCGTTTGCCCCCGGCAACACCTATCAACCGAGCTACGACGCGCGCTCGTCGGCGCTGAGCTATGGCTCGCGACTCATCTATGAGCGCCTTGGCGTGTGGCAGTCGATGGTTGAGCGGGGCGAGCCGATCAAAGATATTCATGTTTCCGATCGTGGGCGCTTCTCTACAGCGCGCTTGTCGGCCAGCGAAGAGGGTGTGCCAGCACTCGGTTACGTGGTCGAAAACGCTTGGCTCGGCCAATGCCTGTGGAAAAGTTTGGATCCGGATGTCATCAGCTGGCGTTGCCCGGCGGAAGTTATCCACATGCAGCCGCTGGAAGCGGGCTATCGTCTGACCCTCAATGACGAAACCACGCTCGAGTGTGATCTGGCGGTCTTGGCGGATGGCGGGCGATCCGGGTTGCGCGAGCAATTGGGCATCCATGTGCACAAACGCCCCTACGACCAAAGCGCCCTGATCGCGAATATCAGTTCCAGCCAGCCCCATGACGGCATGGCCTTTGAACGCTTTACTGATGAAGGGCCAATGGCCTTGCTGCCGTTGCCCGATAACCGCTGCGCGTTGGTCTGGACGCGATTAGGGATGGACGCTCAGCGCCTAGCGACACTGGATGAGCGCAGCTTTCTGCGCGAGTTGCAGGCGGTATTTGGTTACCGCTTGGGCACGCTGACGCAGGTCGGAGCGCGCCACTTATACCCGCTCACGCTGATTGAGGCTCAAGAGCAAGTGCGTCCGCATTTGGTGGTATTGGGGAATGCGGCGCACAGCCTGCACCCGATTGCTGGCCAAGGTTTTAACCTGTCTTTGCGTGACGCCCAAGCCTTGGCCGATGCTTTGCTAGCAAGCGACCAAAAACCCGGCGAGCTGGCCACATTGTTGAGTTATCAACAGCGCCAGCAACTGGATCAGCACTTGACCATCGGCTTCTCGGACCAAGTGACACGGCTTTTTGGCAGTGATCAGACCCTGATTTCGTTTGGCCGCAACTTAGGTTTGCTCGGCCTCGATTTGTTGCCCCCAGCCAAGCGCTGGTTTGCCCGACAGGCAATGGGCCTGGGCACGCGTGCAGACAGCTGACAGCGACCGGGCGTTTAAACCCCCCCGTATCGAACCCTTTTACAGGCGGCGCAGGCCGCTAGCGAGACAGGCTTAAAGCATGGAAATGCGCGCAGATGTGCTGATTGTCGGGGCCGGAATGGTCGGAAGCGCTTTAGCGCTGGCGCTCAAAGAGAGTGGGCTAAACGTTCTGCTGCTCGACGGCAGCCCGCTCAGCGTCAAACCTTTCACCGCACAAGACGCTTTTGAACCTCGGGTCAGCGCCTTGTCAGCGGCCAGCCAACGCATCCTGCAACGCCTTGGCGCGTGGGACGGTATTCACGCACGGCGTGTCAGCCCGTATTCGCACATGCACGTGTGGGATGGCAGCGGCACCGGGCAGATCCACTTTTCGGCGGCCAGTGTGCACGCCGACGTGCTCGGCCATATCGTCGAAAACCGCGTGGTACAAGACGCTTTGTTGGAGTGCTTACAAGGCGCCGACATCGAGATGTTGGCCAATGCACGCCTTGAACAAATGCGCCGCTCGGGTGATGACTGGCTGTTGACCTTGGCCGATGGCCGCACCTTGCGTGCACCGCTGGTGGTAGCTGCCGACGGCGCCAACTCCGCAGTGCGGCGTCTGACCGGCTGTGAGACTCGCGAATGGGACTACCAGCATCATGCCATTGTCACCAGCGTACATTGCGCCCAAGGGCATCAGCAGACCGCATGGCAGCGTTTCACCGATCACGGGCCCCTAGCGTTTTTACCGCTGGAGCGTGAAGGGCAGCACGATTGGTGCTCGATCGTCTGGTCCACGACGCCCGAGCAAGCGCAACAATTGATGGCGCTCGACGACGAGGCGTTTTGCCGTGAGCTTGAGTTTGCCTTTGAGGGCCGATTGGGCAACGTACTCAGCGCCGACCCGCGAGTCTGCGTGCCCTTGCGCCAACGGCATGCCAAGCGTTACGTGGCCGAGGGTCTGGCATTGATCGGCGACGCTGCGCACACCATTCACCCGTTGGCCGGGCAGGGCGTGAACCTGGGGTTTTTGGATGCAGCCGTGTTGGCGGATGTATTGCTGCATGCAGCGGATCGCGGCGAGCGTTTGGCTGATGTGCGAGTACTGAGTCGTTTTGAACGGCGTCGCATGCCTCACAACCTAGCGCTGATGGCGGCAATGGAAGGCTTTGAGCGGCTGTTTCAGTCAGATTCACTGACCGCTCGATTAGTGCGTAACACCGGCTTGAAATGGGTCAACCAATTGCCCGAAGCCAAAGCCTTATTCGTGCGCCAAGCACTGGGTCTCACCGGCGACCTGCCACCACTGGCCAAACCTTAAGAGGTAGGAATGATCTTTTAAGCGATTAAAAGATCGCAGCCTGCAAAGGGTTTTTGGCGATTCGCAACATCTGGTAACGCCTCTGGGGCGAGTTCGGTTGAGATGGCAAATGTGATTCACTACCATTTACGTCCGTTTCGCACCAAAGAGACCGCCTACATGTTGGCACCCAAGCGTCTACTGACTGCACTGGCCCTTACCGTGTTCGGGAGCAGCGCATTTGCTGCCGATGAAGTGGTGGTTTATTCCTCGCGTATCGACGAGCTGATCAAGCCGGTATTTGACGCCTACACCGCTAAAACCGGGGTTAAGGTTAAGTTCATCACCGACAAAGAAGCGCCGCTGATGCAGCGCATCAAGGCTGAAGGCCAAAACGCCACGGCCGACCTGCTGCTCACCGTGGATGCTGGCAACCTGTGGCAAGCCGAGCAAATGGGTATCTTGCAGCCGATCAAGTCCGACATCATCGACAAAAACATCCCGCCTCAATACCGCTCTTCTTCCCACGAGTGGACAGGCTTGAGCCTGCGCGCTCGGACCATTGCTTACGCAACCGACCGGGTTAAGCCTGAAGAGCTATCGACCTATGAAGCCTTGGCAGACAAACAGTGGGAAGGGCGCTTGTGCCTACGTACCGCGAAGAAGGTGTACAACCAGTCGCTAACGGCCACCATGATCGAAGTGAATGGCCCGCAAAAAACCGAAGAAGTCCTCAAAGGCTGGGTGCATAACCTGTCCACCGATGTGTTCTCGGATGACGTTTCGGTGCTGGAAGCGATCAACGCTGGGCAGTGTGATGTCGGTATCGTCAACACCTACTACTACGGCCGCCTGCATAAGCAAAAGCCGGATCTAGCCGTCAAACTGTTCTGGCCGAATCAGGCTGATCGTGGTGTTCACGTCAACTTATCGGGTATTGGCTTAACCAAGTACGCGCCGCACCCCGAGGCCGCTACCGCGTTGGTGGAGTGGATGACCACTCCTGAAGCCCAAGCGATTTTTGCCGGCACCAACCAAGAGTTCCCGGCCAACCCGAGCGTAGCGCCGTCGGCCGAAGTGGCGAGTTGGGGTGAGTTCAAAGCTGACAAGTTGCCGGTTGAAGTCGCAGGCAAGCGTCAAGCCGAAGCGATCCGCATGATGGACCGTGCTGGCTGGAATTGATTAAAGCCAAAACACTGCATTAATCCCGTAGGAGCTGGCGTAGGTTACGATCTTTTGATTCCCTAAAAAGATCGCAGCCTGCGTCAGCTCCTGCGGCGTTTTAGACCCAGTCCTTTCATCCCGCCTTTCGAGAGTTTTTCGTGGCTCATCCTGCCCAACGTCGCTGGTATCCGCTGGTTTTTGCCATTGCTGCTCTGGTGTTGCTGCCGCTGAGCGTGCTGTTGCTGTCTTGGCAAGCCATTGACGCTCAGATCTGGAGGCACCTGTGGGAGACTCAGATGCCGCGTCTGCTGGGCAATACGCTGATACTGATTGTCGGCGTAGGCATTGGGGTCACGTTGCTTGGGGTTAGTCTGGCGTGGCTGACCAGCCTCTGCGAGTTCCCCGGCAGACGTTGGCTGGACTGGGCATTAATGCTGCCGTTCGCGATACCGGCGTACGTATTGGCGTTCGTTTTTGTCGGCTTGCTTGATTTCGCCGGACCGGTGCAAACCCTGTTGCGGGAATGGTTTGGTATGGGCCTGCGATTGCCCCGCGTACGCTCCACCGGCGGCGTAATCATCGTGCTGATTCTGGTTTTTTACCCCTACGTCTACTTGCTAGCGCGCACCGCTTTTTTGGCGCAAGGCAAAGGCTTGATGGAAGCTGCTCGGGTATTGGGGCAGACCCCTTGGCAGGCTTTTTGGCGCGTCGCGTTACCGGTGGCCCGTCCAGCCATTGGCGCGGGTGTAGCGTTGGCGTTGATGGAAACCTTGGCCGATTTTGGTGCCGTGTCAGTGTTCAACTTCGACACGTTTACCACTGCCATTTACAAAACCTGGTACGGCTTTTTCAGTCTGTCGACCGCTGCTCAACTGGCCAGTTTGCTGTTGTTGGTGGTAATGGTCGTACTTTACGGCGAACGGCGCGCTCGCGGCGCCAGTCGTGCCAGTAACGAGCGGCCGCGGGTCAAAGCGCTGTATCACTTGCGCGGTCCCAAAGCGTGGCTGGCCAGCGGCTGGTGCCTGCTGGTTTTTGCCTGCGCGTTCATCATCCCGGTGTTGCAACTGGTGGTCTGGTTTTGGCAGCGCGGGCGCTTTGATTTGGATGAGCGTTATACCGGGTTAATTCTGCACACCCTGTACTTGGGCTGCATGGCTGCGTTAATTACTGTCTGTGTGGCGCTGGTACTGGTGTTTGCGCGGCGTCAGGCGCCGACTCCAGCGATCCGTGCCGGGGTCAGTTTGGCCAACCTAGGCTATGCCTTACCCGGCTCAGTGCTGGCGGTGTCGATCATGCTGGCATTCAGCTATCTGGATCGCGAATGGGTGATTCCCGTCTCGGGATGGTTAGGCGGTGCGGGCAAGCCACTGTTGCTCGGCAGCTTATCGGCATTGTTGCTGGCGTATCTGGTGCGCTTTATCGCAGTGGCGTATGGCCCTTTGGAAAGCAGCTTGGCGCGCATTCGGCCGTCATTGCCTGAAGCGGCTCGCAGCCTAGGGGTGAGTGGCCCGCGACTGTTTTTCAAAGTGTATCTACCGTTATTGCTGCCGGGCACCTTGAGCGCGGCGCTGCTGGTGTTTGTCGATGTGCTTAAAGAAATGCCAGCGACGTTACTCATGAGGCCATTTGGCTGGGATACGCTGGCGGTTCGCATCTTCGAAATGACCAGTGAAGGCGAGTGGGCACGGGCCTCATTACCCGCATTGACCTTGGTTCTGGTCGGTTTATTACCGGTCATTGGTCTTATTCGTCGCTCGGCCCATCGCAACGGTTAGGTGCCAGTCCTTTCTCATGCGGCTACAATGCGCGGCATTCGGTGCGGTCTGTCTGTCAGACCAGGTAGTTTGTTAAACGCTGCAAGATCCTTTTAACGGGTCTTAAACGTTCACAATCCTGTCCGCACCTTCGCCAAGCCCGGAAGGAGAAACCCATGGGACAGCGTACGCCTTTGTACGACCTGCATCTCGCCCTAGGCGCGAAGATGGTCGATTTTGGCGGTTGGGATATGCCTCTGCATTACGGCTCACAAGTTGAAGAACACCATGAGGTGCGACGCGACTGTGGGGTGTTTGATGTTTCGCATATGACCGTGATTGACGTCACCGGGGATCAGGCCAAGGAATGGCTACAGCATTTGTTGGCTAACGATGTCGAACGTCTAAACACGCCTGGCCGCGCACTTTACAGCGCCATGCTCAACGAAAACGGCGGAGTGGTCGACGACATGATCGTCTACCTGATGCCGACGGGTTATCGGCTTATCGTCAATGCCGCCACCCGTGACCAAGATTTGGCCTGGATGACCGCCCAGAAGCAGGGCTATGCCGTGCAATTGCAAGAGCGCCCTGAGTTAGCGTTGCTGGCGATTCAAGGCCCGCAGGCACGGCATAAAGTCGCCGAGTTAGTGAGTCAGGCCCTTGGTCAGCTCATCCAACAGCTCAAGCCCTTTGAAGGGCAGATCAGCGGCGACTGGTTTATTGCGCGTACCGGGTACACCGGCGAGGACGGTCTGGAAATTGTGCTTCCGGCCGATCAAGCGCCAGCGTTCTTTAACGATCTGGTCGGCGCTGGCATTTCTCCTATAGGCTTGGGCGCACGCGATACCTTGCGTCTAGAAGCGGGCATGAATCTTTACGGGCAGGATATTCACCTGTCTGTTTCACCACTTTCAGCCAATATGGCGTGGACCATCGCTTGGGAGCCTGCCTCGCGCAACTTCATCGGCCGCGAAGCGTTAGAGGCGGAAAAGGCCAGCGGTTCAAGGCTAAAATTGGTGGGTTTGGTGCTTGAAGAGCGAGGCGTCCTACGGGCTCATCAGGTCGTTCGTATCGCAGATGTTGGCGAAGGAGAGATCACCAGTGGTAGTTTCTCTCCTACGCTAAGCAAGTCGATTGCATTGGCGCGCGTTCCGATGGCTACAGCCGATCGAGCTGAGGTTGAAATTCGAGGCAAGTGGTACCCGGTTCGCGTGGTTAAACCGACTTTTGTTCGTCATGGCAAAGCCTTGATCTAACGTTTACAGGCAGGCTCGCATACCGTGTGAGCCGCTGAAATTTCTTCTTGAGGACACTGAATATGAGCAATATCCCTGCGGAACTGCGCTTTGCTGAAAGTCACGAGTGGGCACGTCTGGAAGCTGATGGCACGATTACCGTAGGTATCAGCGATCATGCTCAAGAAGCGCTGGGGGATGTGGTGTTTGTTGAGTTGGCCGAAGTTGGCAAAGTGTTCGCAGCCGGCGAAACGGCTGGCGTGGTGGAGTCGGTAAAAGCGGCTTCGGACATTTACGCGCCAGTGTCTGGCGAAGTGATTGCAGTCAATGAAGCGCTGGCGGATGCCCCTGAAGGGCTGAACAGCGATCCATACGCTAGCTGGATCTTCAAGCTCAAGCCATCCAACACCGCTGAGCTGGAAAAACTGCTGGATGCTGCAGGCTACAAAGCCGCCATCGGCGAGTAACCCAGACAGTCAGCATCGGCGCATCCAGATGACGACACAAAAAAGGTCAAAAGGATGTGCTGTAGGAGCTGCCGCAGGCTGCGATCTTTGTTTTTAATGATCAAAAGATCGCAGCCTGCGGCAGCTCCCGGGTTGAGTGTTAAGCGTCTTTCAATACGGCTTTAACCGCCGCCACAGAACGCTCGACATCGGCCTTGGTCATTGCTGTAAACATCGGCAGTGACACGATTAAACGCCCTACACGTTCGGCCACGGGCAACATCCCCTCCTTAAAGCCTCGCGCGCGGTACAAGCTCAGCAAATGAATCGGCGGGTAGTGATAACCCACGCCTACGCCCAGTGCTTGCATCTCTTTCATAAACGTCGCACGCGCTGGCTGGTCGTCTTTACGCTCGGGCAGTACCAGTTGGAACAAATGCCAGTTGGTGTTGTTGAAGTCAGCCACAGGCAGTTGCGCACCGTATTCGGCTTCAAAGTCTGGACCGAAACATTCGAAGTAATGCTTTGCCAGTTCACGTCGATGGGCCGTGATGGCTTCGATGTGCGCAAATTGACCTAAGCCGATCGCGGCAGCAATGTCAGTCATGTTGAACTTACCGCCCAACACATCAACATCCAAGCCGTCAAAACCCGTGCGAGTGACCCCTTGCAGACGGTATTTCTCGGCCAGTCGTGCCTCTTCTTCGTTGTTCAGTACCAGGCAACCGCCCTCGGACGAGGTAATGTTTTTGTTGGCCTGAAAGCTGAACGAAACAAAATCACCGCGAGCGCCAATGCGCTGCCCTTGCCAGCTCGAACCCAACGCTTGGGCGGCGTCTTCGACCACCCGCAGGTTGTGTTTTTTGGCCAGTGCGTAGAGTGCGTCCATGTCCACCGGCAAGCCCGACAGGTACACCGGAATAATGGCTTTGGTACGCGGGGTTATAGCGGCTTCAACTTGGGCCAGGTCGATGTTACGCGTGATCGGGTCTATATCGGCAAACACCGGCGTAGCGCCCACTTCGATGATCACATTGGCGGTGGCCACCCACGAAATAGGCGTGGTGATCACTTCGTCGCCCGCACCAATGCCCGCAATGCGCAAGGCGATTTCCATGGTGCACGTGCCGGAGTTGAACGTACGCACTGGGCGGCCGCCAAAGTACTCGGACAATTGCGCCTCGAATGCCTGAACCTTAGGCCCGCTGGTGATCCAGCCCGAGCGCAACACGTCGCCTACGGCAGCAATAGTGGCTTCATCAATGGTGGGTTTGGAAAACGGCAGGAAAGGCAGGGAGCTCATAGAGGCTAGACGTCCGATGTGAATTTGGGTGAGTAAAGCATACCCAGACCATCGTTCACAGCTGGCGAAAATTCTGTATGAGAGCTGAATGAGATGCCCTGTAGTCGCTGCCGCAAGCTGCGTTAAGCATTTCGCAGTCTACGACAGCGACTACAAGCCGTGAGGATTACTCTGACGTGGCGTTTTTAACCAGAATGGCGTTGGCCAGCTCCATGTCGCTGACTTTCAGGTTCGGGTTGTCCGCACGCACTTGCTGCATAGCCGACTCAAGATAAGGGCCGCGAATTTGGCCGTCACTGGCGACAAAGCTTCCTGCGTCATCTTGCGCAGCAATGACCTTGCGGTCTTTTTTGAAGGTTAGGTAAGTTGAACCCGTCGTTGCCCCAGAAGACAATACGTCACGCCAAAAGCCATTGGCCATAACTGAGCCAACAGGAAGGGACAACAGTGCAATAGCGGCGACAGCATATTTGAGGCGCATGGCGGTGACTCCAAATAGGTTATTTCCCTGTTTGATTGTAGTCACCGACCTAGAGTTCCGTAACGTTATGGAACAACTTCTACGCTTAATACGGTGCCGTTCTGAGCAATAACGCGT
>NZ_LLWH01000168.1 GCF_001411475.1 Pseudomonas endophytica
ACGGCGGCCAATTGCGGGTTGAAGCTGGCCAGCATGATGCGGTTGTACAGCGGCAGACTCAGCCCCAGCACCAGCGCACCGACTATCGCCAGCACTAGCAGGTCGTTGCCGTTGACGGTCAGCACTGAGCCGAACAATACGTTCTCAAGAATGTGCACGTTGATCTTGCCTGCCAGAATCAGCAGCAGGCTGGCGCCTAAGGCCAATGACACTGAAAGGAATACGCCGATCAGTGTGTCGGGCGCCAAGCCGGTACGATTGCGCAGGTAATTGAGCAAGATGCCAAATAGCAGGCAGTAGCCGAACAAGCTGCCATAAGGCCCGGTGTAGGGTTCGCCGAGCAAGATGCCAATGGCGACGCCGGTCAGGGCCGCATGGCCCACCGCTTCGGAAAAGAACGCGAAACGCTTGACTACCACCAAGGTCCCAAGCCCGCCCAGCACGGGGCCTATCAGTAAACCTGCGAGCAACGCATTGACCACAAAGCCGTAGGCCAGCACTTCAGGCAAGTACCCGGCCGAGGCCCAGCCCTGAATCATTAAACGGAAGGCTTCATAGGTCACGAAACGGCGCTCCCAGTGGGTTTGGGATGAGTTGAAAACAGGCTTAGCAAGCGTTCCGGGCTCAGAGTTTGCTGAGGCGGGCCATCGAACAAAATCTGACGATTGAGCCCGGTGACGTGATCGGCCAGACGTTTGACCGCAGCCAAGTCGTGCTCGATCCACACCACAGTGACCCCGGACTGCTGCCAATCATTAAGCAGCCGCTCAAATACCTGTGCTCCGGCTTCATCTAGTGCAGACATTGGCTCATCCAGCACCAGCAGTTGGGGTGCCGGAATCAACCCTTGAGCCAGTAGCACGCGCTGACGCTCACCCCCAGACAACGCACCCATGCGGCGTTTGCGTTTGTGTTGCATGCCCACGCGCTCTAGCGCGTCGCCAATGGCTGGAGCGATCTTTTTGGACAACCCCAAAAAGGCCGGGCGCCGCTGACACATGGCGGCCATAAAATCGTCCACCGTCATCGGTAAACCTCGGTCGAACTCCAGCGCTTGGGGCACATAGCCGATCAAGCCAGGCTCAGCCGCCCAGCTCAGGCGTAACTCGCCTTGGTGGGGCATTTGCCCGAGTAGGGTTTTGATCAGTGAGCTTTTACCGCCGCCATTGGGACCCACCAACGCATGCACGCTGCCGGCTCGAATGTTGAAGCTGACGTTATCCAAAATAGGCGTGCGACCTAGGGTCAGGGACACACGGTCAAAGGTGACTTCAGGGCCGCAGGGTTTTACCGCTAGGTGTTCCGCCGCCGTCATGCCCCAGACTCCTGAATCGCCTTGACCACCGTGTTGAGGTTGTTGGTCATCTCTTTTTCGTACTTGTCGGCAGTGTATTCGCCATACGAAATGTGCGACAGCGGGTACAGCTTGACGCCGGATTCACGCTGAATGGTGTCAACGTAAGTCGATGGGAAGTCCATCTCAGAGAAGATCACCTTTACGTCCAAATCGCGCAGTTGGTCGATGGTTTTTTTCAACTGGCTAGGGCTGGGTTCGATGCCGTGTGCGGGCTCAACCACGGCGGTCACCTCAAGGCCAAACTCGCGCAATAAATAGTCATAAGCGGCGTGCACGGTGGCTACACGCAAATCTGCATTGGGGGCTTGGGTCAATTTGGCTAAGGCATCGGCGCGCATCTGACGCAGACGCTTGCCGTAGGCGCGAGCATTGGCGGTGTAGGTTTTGGCGTTGGCCGGGTCCAGTTTGCCCAGCTCACGGGCGATATTGTTGACCTGTGCAATCGAGGCGCTGATCGACAAGAAAGTATGCGGGTTGACCACTTTACCGGCGCCACGTGCCGCCGTACCGGTTGCAGCCAGCAGCGGTACGTTTTGATTGGCCTCGATGACCGCAACGTCAGGTTTTTCACTGGCTTCGATCATCTTGTCGGCGAAGTCATCATGCCCAACGCCATTGAGCACGATCACATCCAACGTGCCGATGCGCTTAATGTCCTCAGCTCGCGGCTCGTAGGCATGGGGGTTGAAGCCGGCGGGAATCAACGGCACCACTTCGGCTTTGTCGCCGACAATGTTTTTCACGTAGCTGTAATAAGGGTGCAGGGTGATCCCAATGCGCAGCGGCTTGGCCAGCGGCGCGGGAGAGGGGGTGTCTGCGTGGGTCAGAGGTGCAAGGCAGAGGGCGAGGAGGCCAGCTAGCAACAGTGAGCGACGTCGTAAAACAGATGAAATGGACATGGCGAGCAGTCTTCTCTCAGGTGAAACGGTGGGTTCAGTGCCGATGCTGGCGAGTCACCCCGGCATCGAATTGTGCGATCACTTGCTTCCAGCCGTTTTGGCTTAAGGCGTCATCGCTGAAGTCGGTGGGGGCACTGACGTGACTGTTGCGGTTGAGCCACACATTGGGTTGCTCGCTGATGCGCATCAAAAACGAGCCCGCCACTTGAGGGTCAGGGCTTACCCCCAAGTAAGCCTGCTCAGCCAACAACTGCCAGGCATGATTGCCACGGCTCACTGAGCTTGCATCGCTGGCAAAGGGCGCGAAGCCTTCTTCGGCGAGCTCTTCAGGCTGCGGCAGGGCATTGCTTTCTTCGCGCAGCAGATTGATTTCATCCAGCGTGACCCGCAGGTCGGTATAAATGCCTTGCTCGGCGGCGTTTAAATCGAGCCGAGCATCCAGTTGATGGGCCGCCACGCTGGCTGTTTCATTGGATTCATAACGCCAAGCCACAACCGAACCAGCCACACACAGAATTAGCAGGCACAACAGCAGCACATAGAGGGTTTCATGCCCGGCACCGGCCGGACGCACGACGTGAGTATTCATTCGATATCGGCTTGGTCAATTTCAACAATGTGACCGGGGCCTGCGTCAAACAGCACATAGAACTCGGCGTCCGGACGTTTGAAAGTTAGGGTTGAGTCCTTGTCCAGTTTGCCGGGCACCAGAATGGTTTCGTCGTAGCCGATCACATCCAGCGTAACCCCCGGTGCGCCGCTGCCATCGGAAAACCCGCCTGTGCAGCGGATCTGTTCGCCTTCAATGGCCTTGCATTCGCACATCGGGTTATGCGCCAGTGCCTGGCCACAGAACCCCAGTAATGCAAAAAAACCTGCTGCGATGACACGGTGCTTCGGGTGTTTAAACAGGTGCGAACTCATCGTTTGCCTCCTTGTTGAGCCAGCCAAGCGAGGGTTGCCGGTGAAGCCTCGCTCAGGGGAATAGATGCCTGATGCATGGAGCCGTCCCACCCTTCAAGGGTGATCCACAGCTCAGCATCTGCTTTGGTGCGCTCGGGGATTGGTAGCGTGGCCCCCATGCGATAGGGAGTGCCGAAAAAAATCGCCCCGGCGGCGCGCAAGCTGCGTGGCTTACCGATACGCAAATAAGCGGCTTTGACTTGGTCGGCACAAGTGTCGCAGAGCGCTGCGCTAAAACTTTTCATATAGCCAGCTGGTCCGTCTGGGCGCGGAGCTTCGTTGCGCAGCTCCGCCAGTTTCAAGCTCCACGGGCCCACTTGCACAGTGCCGATCTCGCGCTCGCCCAAACCGCTGTCGCCACGAAACAGTGAGGCGTCAGCAAAGTATTTAGGCATGAAGCCCAAGGGCACCAGCAACAGCAAAATGTTGATGTGAAAGCGCCATTTGAGCCACCAACGTCCTAGTGCGCTCGAGGGCGGTAAAGCCGCTGCCTTACTCATACATTCGCCTCCTCGGGTAAAGCATTACGGGCCGTGACGGTCTGGGTATTGACGGGCACTCGAGCGGGCTTATTGCTGCGCTTAAAGGCGTTGGCTGTGGCCAGTGCAGTGCGTTTGGTCCAGATCAACAAGCCGCTCAACACCATCATGCTCAGCACTAAGCCGAAGAAAAACCAAATCAGCTTGACCCACAGCCCACCAAAATCACCGGTGTGCAGCGGCCGCATAGATTCGGTCACCAGCTCCAGACCTGAGCGGTCGGCAATCATTCGCGAACCTTCAATCGCGCCGTTGTAGGGGTTGATGTCAGCGGTTTGGAACAGCAGCGGATACCAGCCCGGGCCACCGACTTCGATATGCCCATAGGCATTACTTGGCAGGCTGACAAAGCTCGCTTCAAGCCCCGGTATTTTTTCAGCAGCAATGCTGATCGCTTGATCGAGGCTGATCTGCGGTGCGGGTGTGCCGTCCGGCATGATCGGGACATCTTGGCGCGCCACGACCGGAGGATTACCCGCCGTCGAAATCGAAATCTGGTTATCGAACATAAACGCTTGAATAAGAAACCACAGGCCGGTAATCGAAATCACCGCGATAAACCAGATCGACCACACCCCGCACAGTCGATGGAAATCGCCCCAAAAAATCCGCGCGCCGTGTTTAAAGCGAAGATTGGGTTTGAAGAAGCCTTTCCAGAATTTCTTGTAGACCACCAGTCCGGTAATCAACGAACCCAGCAATGGCAGGCCGAGAAATGAAACCAAATACCAGCCCCAGCTATAGCCGTTGGTAAACGGCACCAGCCACCAACCGTGCAGGGCGCGGGTGAATTGCTGGAAGTTAAAGCTTGGGCTTTCGCCTTGAATAGCGCCGGTATACGGATTGATATACAGCGTAGGCGAGCGGCCATCTGGGTAAACCACACGGGCGAGCAACGCAAAATGGGACTCATCCGGGCGGCTGATTGACTGCACGGCCAGCGCCGGTTCGGCCTTGTGAATGGCTGTCAGCGCTTGCTCATAGGTGAGCAACGGGGCGTCATCCGACGGTTGCGTGGCACGAGCCTCAGGCGTGGCTAGCCACACAATCTCTTGGCTGACCACGGCCAGCGTGCCAGTGACGCAAACAATTAATACAAAGAACCAGATCGGCAGCGTTAACCAGCTGTGGACCAGGAACCAGGCCTTGGAACGGGATTTTTTGGACATGGGAAACGGCAGACTCACGGCTGAGCAGGTGTGTGATCGCAAATGATAATGCGATTGCTATCCATGTAGGACGTTTGAGAAGGACAAAACCTGAAGGGAGAGTTGTAAAAAAATGTTTCTTGAAGTGATTTCCCCATAAGAGTGAGCCTCTTTGCCTACTTTGCGAGGCTCTACTCAAATGCTTACTCTTTCTTCAATTGGCAAGGTGATTAATCACCAAACCCAATCTGTGCAATCAACCACACATTAGCGCCGCTGATCACAGCAAACAGGAACCACGCCAGTAGCCGTGTAGGCAGGCGATTGGCGAAGTGGCCCATGAGTGCTGGGTCGCTTGTCATGCGGATCAACGGGTAAAGCGCAAACGGCAATTGTAGGCTTAGCACCACTTGGCTGAGGATAAGCAGTTTGCCCACCGCGTTATCGCCCATTAGCCACACGCCGAGAAACGCCGGGATTAATGCCAGCCCGCGAGTAATCAGGCGCCGCTGCCAGCACGGGATTCGCAGGTCCAAGTAGCCTTCCATGATCACTTGGCCAGCAATGGTGCCGGTGAACGTTGAGCTTTGCCCCGATGCCAGCAATGCCACACCAAACAGCACGCTGGCCATCGCGCCGCCGACCAGTGGGTCGAGCATGCGGTAGGCGTCTTGAATCTCGATCACATCTGTGTGGCCGGTCTGGTGGAAGGCAGCAGCAGCGAGTATCAAAATCGCTGCGTTGACCAGCAAGGCTAGGGCCAGTGAGCCGATGGTGTCGATGCGTGACAGGCGCACCGCGTCCAGTTTGCTGGCGTAGTCGGTGCCGGTCAGGCGGGTTTGTACGATGGAGGTGTGCAGGTACAGGTTATGCGGCATAACCGTAGCGCCAATGATGCCGATGGCAATGTACAGCGGAGCTGCATCACTGATGGCTGAAAGTGACGGTTTAAAGCCCTCGAAGACGCCAGGCCAGTAAGGTTTGATCAGCACCAGTTCAACAAAAAAACAGGCGGCAATGGTCATCACCAAGGCCAGCATAATGGCTTCTAGGCGGCGAAAGCCTCTGCCTTGCAGAGCTAGAATCAACAGGGTGTCGAAGGCGGTGAGGGCGATGCCGGTGGTCAACGAACAGCCCAGCAGTAAGTGGAAGGCCAGCGCACACCCAAGCACTTCAGCGAGGTCGGTGGCGATGATCGAAATTTCAGCCAGTAACCATTGCACGCGCGCCGAACGTTTGCTGTAGCGCTCGCGACAGAGTTGCGCCAGATCACGCCCGGTGGCGATGCCCAAGCGGGAACACAAGCACTGCACGGCCATCCCGGCCAAGCTGGCTAAAAGCACCACGAACAGTAAGCTGTAACCGTAGCGCGATCCGGCTTCGATGGCAGTGGCCCAATTGCCGGGGTCCATGTAGCCAATGCTGATGAGCAGGCCGGGGCCAGCAAAGCGCAATGCGCGTTTCCAGAACGGCGCACTGGCGTCCACGGGGACGCTGCCGCTGACTTCGGGAGGGCAGAAGGGCGCAGTGGCGATTTTCGGCAGGCTGAATTTCAAGCGAGGGGCTCCGGGTGGGGCGCAGATTGTCGGCTACTCTTGCATCGTGGCTAAAACCGCGTCGGACGATTGACTGCCTTTCTAGGGACTCTTCGCCATCAACCTAGATGGGCTTCAGGGTGTCTTTCAACAGAGGGCAAGAATGAGGCGAGATTAACACCTCTGCTTTGGGCTTTTCCCTGTATCCACTTGATACAAGCGCTCTATATCAAGTTTTTTCATCTGCGCGTCGACGGTTCCAGCTTTGTCTGCCCGCTGTGCTGGAGCCAAACCGGGTCGGCCTGTTAACATTCGCCCTTTGTTTTATCTTCACTTCGAGATCACTCATGACCACCGTTCGCACGCGCATCGCGCCTTCACCTACTGGCGACCCCCACGTCGGCACCGCTTACATTGCTTTGTTCAACTACTGCTTTGCAAAGCAGCATGGCGGCGAATTCATCCTGCGCATCGAAGACACTGACCAATTGCGTTCGACCCGTGAGTCCGAACAGCAAATTTTCGACGCGCTGCGCTGGTTGGGGATTACTTGGAGCGAAGGTCCTGACGTTGGCGGGCCGCACGGGCCGTACCGTCAAAGCGAACGTAGCGAGATCTACAAGCAGTACACCCAGCAACTGGTCGACAAGGGTTATGCGTTTCCGTGCTTCTGCACGGCACAAGAACTGGACCAGATGCGCGCCGAACAAATGGCCAGAGGCGAAACCCCGCGTTACGACGGCCGTGCGTTGTTGCTGTCCAAAGAAGAAGTCGAGTCGCGCTTGGCCGCTGGCGAACCGCACGTTATCCGCATGAAAGTGCCAACCGAGGGTGTGTGTGTCGTGCCTGACATGCTGCGCGGTGACGTTGAGATCCCATGGGATCGCATGGACATGCAGGTTTTGATGAAGGCCGACGGCCTGCCCACCTACTTTTTGGCCAACGTGGTCGATGACCATTTGATGGGCATTACCCACGTTCTGCGTGGCGAAGAGTGGCTACCCTCAGCGCCAAAACTGATTCTGCTCTACGAATACTTTGGCTGGGAACAGCCGCAGCTGTGCTACATGCCGCTGTTGCGTAACCCAGACAAGAGCAAGTTGTCCAAACGCAAAAACCCGACTTCGGTGACGTTCTACGAGCGTATGGGCTTTATGCCTGAAGCCATGCTCAACTACTTGGGCCGCATGGGCTGGTCGATGCCGGACGAGCGCGAGAAGTTTTCGCTGCAAGAAATGGTCGATAACTTTGACCTGTCTCGCGTGTCTCTGGGCGGGCCGATTTTCGATATTGAGAAACTCTCGTGGCTCAATGGTCAATGGCTGCGTGATCTGCCGTTGGAGGAGTTTGCGAGCCGTGTCCAGCACTGGGCATTGAACCCTGACTACATGATGAAGATTGCGCCGCTGGTACAGGGCCGAGTTGAAACCTTTAGCCAGATCGCGCCTTTGGCTGGGTTCTTCTTCGCGGGTGGCGTACAGCCGGATGCCAAACTGTTTGAACACAAAAAGCTCTCCAACGAGCAAGTGCGTCAGATGATGCAATTGATTTTGTGGAAGCTCGAAAGCCTGCGTCAGTGGGAAAAAGACCCGATTACCGCGTGCATTCAGGCAGTAGTTGATGCACTGGAACTGAAGCTGCGCGACGCCATGCCGCTGATGTTCGCCTCTATCACCGGGCAGGCGAGTTCGGTATCGGTGCTCGATGCTATGGAGATTCTGGGGCCGGACCTGACGCGCTTCCGTTTGCGTCAAGCGCTTGACCTGCTTGGCGGTGTGTCGAAGAAAGAAAACAAAGAGTGGGAAAAGCTGTTTAGCGCAATCAGCTGATTTTGTAGCCGCTGACGAAGGCTGTGATAGAGCAGGGTCGCTGCACGGCCCATCGCAGCCTGCGCCAGCAACTACAGATTTGGCGCGCCGTAACCCGCCTTTTCGGGGTTTTAAGGGTAAGTGGTTGTTCTCTCGACAAATTTCTTAAGAAAATTTTGAAAATAAGTTTGACAGCCTACTGAACCAGTCTTAATATGCGCCCCGTCCACACAGCAACACGTAACACTGACTGTTTGGGGCTATAGCTCAGCTGGGAGAGCGCTTGCATGGCATGCAAGAGGTCAACGGTTCGATCCCGTTTAGCTCCACCAAATTCAAGTTCAATGCTTGGCCACACCGGCATTGAATAGATCAGCACTCAGCGCTGATCAACTAGAAGGTTTATGTCCCCTTCGTCTAGTGGCCTAGGACACCGCCCTTTCACGGCGGTAACAGGGGTTCGAGTCCCCTAGGGGACGCCAGTTTCACAGAAGTAACATGCCAATGTTGCTCCGCCGCCAGGCGATAAATCGGGGCTATAGCTCAGCTGGGAGAGCGCTTGCATGGCATGCAAGAGGTCAACGGTTCGATCCCGTTTAGCTCCACCAATTTACAGTTCAATGTCGGGCCACACTGGCATTGAATCGACCAGTACTCAGTACTGATCACTGTTAGAAGGGTTTGTGTCCCCTTCGTCTAGTGGCCTAGGACACCGCCCTTTCACGGCGGTAACAGGGGTTCGAGTCCCCTAGGGGACGCCACGATTACCCGCTCTGCGGGATTTTTAAGGGTCATTCATTTATTGAATGACCCTTTTGTTTTTTTAGCGTTTAGTGGTGGTTTCGGGTTGTAGGCTTCAAGCTTGAAGCTTTCAACTGCTACGGAGACAGCTCATGACTTGGGATCTAGAGGCGCCGTTTATCATTGATCTGCAGGTGCAGGCCGCAGATATAGACGGTTTCGGGCATGCCAATAACGCAGCCTATGTGGTTTGGCTGGAGCGCTGCGCCTGGCGGCATTCGCAACGTCTTGGGTTGGATCTCGCCGAATACCGCCGCCTTGACCGCGCAATGGCTGTGGCGCGTCATGAAATCGACTACTTGGCCAGCGCTTATGAAGGTGACGAGTTGCAACTCGCGACTTGGATTGTCGATTGTGACAAGCGGTTGCGCATGACGCGGCACTTTCAATTAATTCGATCAAGTGATGGCACGACGTTATTACGTGCGCAAACCACCTTTGTCTGTATCGAGCTTTCGTCGGGCAAACCCAAGCGTCTGCCCCCTGAGTTTCTGCAAGGCTACGGCCCGGCCATTGTGACGGTCTGATCAAGATACCGATTGGCCCTATAACCCCGTAAACTGCCGCACGTTTCTTGATGAGAGTCACCCATGCAAATTGCTTTGGCACCGATGGAGGGGTTGGTCGACAACATCCTGCGTGATGTTCTGACCCGTACCGGTGGTATTGATTGGTGTGTGACCGAGTTTATCCGGGTCACAGAGCGCATCTTGCCCGAAGCGTACTTCCATAAATTCGCACCAGAACTTAAGCATGGCGCTCAAACACGCTCGGGCGTACCGCTGCGTGTGCAACTGTTGGGCTCTGATCCGGCGTGCCTGGCTGATAATGCGGCGTTAGCCTGTGAGCTAGGCTCCGGGGTGATTGACCTCAACTTTGGCTGCCCAGCCAAAACGGTGAATAAATCCCGTGGCGGTGCGGTGTTGCTCAAAGAGCCTGAGCTGTTGCATGCGATTTTGCTGCAAGTAAGGCGCACGGTGCCTGCGCATATCCCGGTCACGGCCAAGATGCGTCTGGGGTTCGATACGCCGGACAGCGCCAACGAATGTGCGATTGCGCTGGCAGAGGGTGGTGCGAGTCAAATCGTGGTTCATGCACGCACTAAAATGGACGGCTATAAGCCACCTGCACATTGGGAGTACATCGCCCAAGTGCAAGAGGTTGTGAAAGTGCCGGTATTTGCCAATGGTGACATTTGGTCCGTTGAGGATTGGCGCCGTTGCCGCGAAATCAGCGGTGCCGAAGACATCATGTTGGGTCGGGGGTTGGTGTCGCGTCCGGACTTGGCTCGGCAAATCGCCGCTGCCCGTGCGGGTGAGGAAGTGGCTGAAATGACGTGGGCAGATTTACAGCCGATGATTCGCGATTTTTGGGCTCAGGCCCAAGCGCAACTGACGCCGCGCTCTGCGCCAGGGCGGCTCAAGCAATGGCTGGCCATGCTAACGCGCAATTATCCCGAAGCAGTGCTGTTATTCAATGCGATGCGCCGCGAGACAGACTGTGAAAAGGTCGGACATCTGGTTAATAACCCGCTCTCAGACGCTGCTTGAAGCATCCTGCAAACTGATCTGAGTGAGTGCCGGAACCCCGTCTTTAAGGCGGGGTTCTTGTTTGCCAGAGAAAATGCCCTGTCGATCTGCAAGCACGTGTTTCTATCGCTCAAGAGCACGTAAAGCTCCAGCTAGTCTGTAAAGACTTGCCCTCATCAGGGCACTCACTGGAGTTTTAAATGAAAAACAAACGCGCACGTGATTCAGAAACAGGACTGTTTATTCCGTTGGCCGAGGCTAAGCGTCGGCCAAAAGAGACCACCGTCGAAACCATCAAGAAAACCCCCAAATCGACACCCAAGCGTTAAATAGCTGCGCGCAGGCACGTGTTGCTGATCGGGCGTGCCTGCGATGGTCTTAGGGTGTATTACTCGGCTACATGGGCCGTTTTAGGTTGGTGCTGTTGCAGGTTTTTATCTGCTTTGTAGCGTAAAGCTACGTCTGGGACGCTGCTGGTTTTACCGGTTTCAACCCAATTACGAATACGCCCTGCATCAGCAAAATGAGTGTATTTACCAAACGCATCGAGAATGACCAATGACACTGGGTTATTGCCCATTTCAGTGACCAAAACTAGGCAGTGTCCTGCTTGATTGGTAAAGCCGGTTTTGGTGATCTTGATATTCCATTTGTCTTTTTTAACCAGATGGTCGGTGTTATGGAAACCCAAGGTGTAGGTGGGTTTGCGGAATGTCACCGACTTTTCTTTAGTCGTGCTCAACTGGCTGAGCATCGGATAGTGGCGCGTAGCCGCCAGCAATTTGCTCAGGTCGCGAGCGGTTGAAACGTTGCGAGGTGACAGGCCGGTAGGTTCAACGTAATGCGTTTTCATCATGCCCAAGCTTTTGGCTTTGGCGTTCATAGCCGCAATAAACGCCACGTAACCGCCTGGGTAATGATGAGCCAAACTGGCGGCGGCACGGTTTTCTGAAGACATTAAAGTAATCAACATCATTTCGCGACGCGACAGTTCGCTACCGAGCTTGACTCGCGAAAACACGCCTTTCATTTCGGGGGTGTCGCTAATGTTGACTGAGATGTACTCGTCCATTGACTGCTTTGCGTCCAGAACGACCATGGCAGTCATCAGTTTTGAAACTGACGCGATGGGTACGACCACGTCCGGGTTGCTGGCGTAAATGACTTTATTGGTTTTTAGGTCGACCAGTAGGGCGCTGCCAGAGGCAATATGCAGCTTAGAGATATCCCGCGGGGGCAAAGTGCCTTCAGCTGCTGCGGCAAATGAAGGAACGGTTGTGCCTGTAATAACTAAAAATAGGCTCAAAATCGAAAGATGAATTTTCACGCAGATTGACTCAAAGGGGCTTAGGGGTTTTGGCTGTAATCGTTCAAATAAATATAACGTTACATTTTCTGAGTATGGATTAATAACGATAGAAATGTCTGATTTTGCAGCGAGTTAGCAAAGAAATTTCACACAGAAGATGAGATCCCTATTTATTAGATTTCAGGTGTGGGTTGGCTGGCATAGCGACTGCTGAGGCATACACCGCGCGAGCCTATCAGCGCAATGCTGTTAATTGGCTGAACAGGCACGGGGCAGGTTGTGACAAGGCTTGGAAACGCAAACGCCCTTGAGTTGATCGGCTCAAGGGCGCAATGGATATTTTGTTAGGGTCTGGAGCGGCTTAAGGCTCCGCTTGATAGTGCAGCAGATCACCCGGCTGACAATCCAGTGCGACACAGATTGCTTCCAGAGTCGCCAACCTGATGCCTTTGACTTTTCCTTGCTTAAGTAAAGAGAGGTTTTGCTCGGTAATTCCGATCATTTGCGCTAGATCCTTGGACTTCATCTTGCGCGTAGCCAGCATGACGTCCAGTTTTATTGCTATCGGCATCTTGCCCTCTTAAACAAACGTCTCGTTCTCTCGTGCCAGCGAGCAGGCTTTAGCCAAGCTATGAGCGATGATCATAAGAGAAGCAGAGAGAAATAAAGCAACAATATGTGACGGATCAAAATTTATCGTCAATAGGCGCTCACCTACGGGCCGGGTAAAAGTGATCCATAAACTCATAAGAGGGGTTAGCAATAGACTGGCTAAGACCCATAGCAACACGCTTTTACCTACTTTACCCAGCAGCACAGCAGACTCTGACGAGAAGTACTCCCCTTTGCTGTAAGCCAGAAAAAGGCTGCGCAGGGCCAGCAAGCCTTTTGCAAGTATCAATAATGGGATGCTGGATAACACGATCCCTCCGGCTGCTTGCCACCAGGGCATGAGCAGGATGTCTGTCTGAAGTGTTTGGGTCAGGGCGCTCAGGCTAAACCCGCCCACGAAAGCGCCTATGGTGTTTGGGAAAACCCAGTAAGCGATATTGGTGAGTAACATGCTGGCCACCAGTACCAATGTGGCCGTTGCCAAAACCCTACTGCGGTTAGCCAAGAGATCTGTTGTCATCGAACAATCCTTTTTGAGTGGTAGGCATCGTTTTAAGTGTCCGGACGCTGAGCAGTTCTTCCGGGCAGATTCACGTAGCTAGCATCGTAATTCGATAATAAATGATTGTAAAACGATAATTTCTGGGCTGGTTTTTAACCGCGCACTTTTGTCTCGGCTGCTGACTGAGCGCAATGATGTAAAATGCCGGCCCTTGAAATTGACCGGCCAGCCTGATGACCCCTGAAGCGTTAACCCTTTTGCAACTGCACTTAATTCAAGCTCTAGAGGCTGCGCCCAGTGAGACACGGCGTATTTTTCACGGGCGTGGCCGTTGTTGGCCGGGGCTTGAGCAGTTAACAGTCGACTGGCTGCAAGGTGTAGTGCTGGTCTCGCTGTTTAAAGAAACCGAGCCAGCGCAGCTTGAAGCCTTGAAGCAGATGCTGCTGACGCTCGTAAAGTCGCCTGTATGGCAGGCCAGCGGGGGGCATACGTTGGTCATGCAGCATCGCTATACGTTGCAAAGTGATACTGAATGGCTATGGGGCGAGCCGATTGATGAGTGGACGCTCACTGAGGGCGGCTTGAAGTACCGAGTAGACTTGGGCCGTAAGCAGAATAACGGTCTGTTTCTAGACATGCGCTATGGTCGCAATTGGGTGCGCGAGCATGCTGAGGGTAAGCGGGTACTCAACCTATTTGCCTACACCTGTGGCTTTTCAGTTGCGGCCATTGAAGGTGGTGCCCAGCACGTGGTGAACCTAGATATGTCACGCGCCGCCCTGAGCCGTGGTCGGGACAATCACCGGCTAAATGAACATGACACCAGCAAAGTGAGCTTTTTAGGGCATGAGTTATTCAAGTCGTGGGGTAAGGTCAAAAGTCTTGGTCCGTACGATATGGTCATCATTGACCCGCCTTCTTTCCAGAAGGGTAGCTTCCTGCTGACCAAGGATTACCAGCGTGTGTTGCGTCGCTTGCCGGAGTTACTGACCGACAACGGCACGGTACTGGCGTGCATGAATGACCCGTCACTGGGGTCCGAGTTTCTGATCAATGGCGTGATGGCTGAAGCGCCGAGTCTGCGTTTTGAACGGCGTTTGGACAATCCGCCAGAATTCCCGGACGCGGATCCTGAATGCGGCTTAAAGGCGCTGGTCTTCACGCAGGGCGTGTAACAGGCAAAAAAAAGCCCGCTGGGGTGGCGGGCTAAGGGTTCATTGAATGAGCGCGTGCACTATACAAGTGGCAAGCTGAACAAAGCATGAAACAAAATTTATCGGTCTTTAGCCGCTGCCGCAGGTTGCGTAGCGGCTCTGAAAGGCCGCGGCTACAGGTGTGTTAGCGAGTACGCGACGACTCGAACAAGAACCAAACGCGGCGTTCAGCTTCGTCGATCCAGTTTTCCAGCAGGCTGGTGGTGGCCACATCACCCGACTCAGAACACAGTTCGTGGGTTGCGCGCATGTAGGCAGCCAGTTGAATGTTGTCTTCACGCAGTTCGGCGAGCATGTCTTCTGGGGTCACGAAATCGGCATCGTTATCCAGTAGGCGCTGGAGATTTTTGATATGCCCGATCGAGCGAATCGTAGTGCGCCCTAGTTTACGTACACGTTCGGCAATGGCATCGGTGGTCGCAAAAATCTCATCGGACTGCTCATCCAGCAGCAGATGGAAGTCACGAAAGTGCGGGCCGGACATGTGCCAGTGGAAGTTCTTGGTTTTCATGTAAATGGCGAAGGTATCGGCCAGCAGAGCATTCACCTCTGCTGCAATGTTGATACGTGCTTCTTCGCTCAGCGCCGAAGGTGTCCGCAGATCGGCCTTTCTGCTTTCCTTGGCGGATTTCAGGTCTTTCATGGTCGTTCCTCGTGTTGGCTGTGAATAGGCTTAAACGAATCAATAGTGGGGCTGACTAAAGACCACGTTCAGTGGTTAGTCAAACCCTGCAAGCGGCTCACTAAAGGTGGCTAAACGTTACGACCGAGCGAAAAGCAAGATTGTTCAAGACATTTCACGATCAAATTGCGACTCTTTGTCGCTGGTTATTGTCGGGATAATTTTTAATGCCTACTACGCTTCCTCGTGTTGCTTTCATTCGTGGTGCGATTGCTTGTCTGCCACTGACTTTGGCGTGCGCGCCTTGGGGATTACTGGCGGGTTCGACTGCAATTGATGCGCAGTTGACACCGATGCAGGCCCAAGGGCTTTCGTTGTTTGTGTTTGCCGGGGCTGCCCAGTTGGTGGCGATTGGCATGATCAAAGGTGGCGCCAGTGCTTTATCCATTTTGGTCACCACCTTGCTGCTGACTTCACAGCATTTGTTGTACGCAATGCACCTAAGGCCACTGGTTTCGCCCATGCAGGCGAAGTGGCGCATAGGCCTTGGTTTTGTCCTGACCGATGAGTTTTTTGCGTTGGTAAGCCCGTTTGACCAAAAGACCTTCAACCGCTGGTATGCGCTGGGTGTTGGCCTGTGCATGTACGTGGGCTGGAACCTGTTTACTTGCATCGGGGTACTGGTGGGCAGAAGCATTCCAGGGCTGGATCAACTGGGGCTGGAGTTCTCGATTGCTGCGACGTTTATTGCTCTGATCACGCCTATTGTGCGCAATGGGCCCACCGTTGTGTGCGTGGTCATCTCGCTATTGAGCGTTGTGTTATTCAGTTATTGGCAATGGGAGTCGGCGATTGTGCTGGCGGGGTTGGCGGGTATGACCGCCGGGTATCTTTGCAAGCGACTGGGAGCGTACTTGGCATGACCATATGGCTGATTATTGGTGGGATGACGCTGATTCTGTTTTTCAACCGCTACCTGTTTTTAGAGCCTCGCTTGCCGATCCGCTTGAATCGCGGCGTGCGAGAGTTTCTCGGGTTCGCGGTGCCGGGCATGTTGACTGCGATTTGTGGGCCGATCATTTTTATCAAAGATCACACCCTCAACTTGAGCCCTGGCAACCCGTACCTATTGGCTGGGGTATGTGCCGTAGGGCTGATGCTCTGGTCCCGTAATGTGTTACTTAGTGTCGCACTAAGTGTGGCGCTGTTTTATCTGTTTCGTTGGTGGCTTTGAGTTGCGCAGCGGCGCGTGAAGTGAATGGGCCGCTGACGGGAACACCGTCAATAACCACGTACCAGCAAGCGAGCAAGCCGCCCGTGCGAAGTGGCTCGGGCACTGCGCTGCCGATGACAGACATAATATGAGCTTTGGGCATATCAACCTCCTGCATGCAATTAATGCAGGCACTTTAAGGCTTAAGCTTATACGTAAAAAATCATTACGCTTGATAGTCGCCATTGATGCCAATGGGGCTATTGATGCATAGCCTAATCGACCACGAGATCAAGCATATGCATCACTTGCTGATCGCTCAGTAAACCTTGGCTGACCAAGTGTTGAGCCAACAAAGAAACCAGTTTGGCAGTTCGATGGCCTTCGAGCTGTTTTAGCTCGGTCAAGGTGTTGTAAACCTTGCTGGAAGTGCACAAGCCTAAAGTGCGATGCGGGTTTTGTGTCGGCATAAAGGTCTTCCTTATTTTTATAGTCTGCGAATTGTTCCAGCGATTACGTCGTAAACATAAGCATTTTTGGTGCCATAGTTTCATCTAGCATTGTTTCCAGCCAATGACATTCGTAATGTCAATTCAAACCTAGCGGCAACTGAGCAAGCTTGCCGCATAGGCGTGGATAACGATTACCAGCGAGGAGGGCCGTAATAACCCCGAGGAGGGCCGTAGTACGCCGGGTGTGGGCGGCCGTAATAGGCCGGTGCATAAACCGGCTGAGGTTGCACGTACACTGGCTGCGCTTGGTAGTACACCGGTTGTGGCTGTACATACACCGGTTGTGGCTGTACATACACCGGTTGTGGCTGCACGTAAACGGGGCGTTGTTCGTAAATCGGGTGTTGCTGGCTGGCAACAATCGAACCAACAACCGTAGCGCCGACCACTGCACCAAATAGCGCTGGGCCAGCACCCCAACCACCGCCATGAGCGGATGCTTGGCTAGCGACAGCCAAGGCGCCGATCAGCAAAGCAACTTTGGGGAAGGTACGCATTTTGACGATTCCTCTGGTTTCAACCCACTTCTTAGCCTGCACCAGGCCCTGTGAAATAGCGGGGATAGCATTAAGACCTTATTCCCAGAAAAAATTGCAAAATGTATCGGTAAAGTTTATGTAAGGTCTTTGTGAGCGCTGATTCGTTTCAGTGATCCCGTCAGGCGAATGCCTGCACCATTTTTGGCGGCTTGAGTCGCCTGTCTGAAAGGCTAGGAGATGCAGATGCAAATGAATCCGAATAAAGATACCCGTCTGTGCATATCGCTGTCTGGCAGACCCGGGAATTTCGGACTGCGTTTCCATAATCATCTGTATGGTCAGTTAGACCTTAACTATTACTACAAGGCTTTCGCCGCTCAGGATCTAGCGGGTGCAGTAGGCGGAATACGGGCTTTAGGCATTCGCGGCTGCGGTGTATCAATGCCTTTCAAGGAGGCGTGCATCGCTCTGGTGGATGAAATGGATCCTTCGGCGCAAGCGATTCAGTCGATCAACACTATCGTCAACACAGACGGACATCTAAAAGCTTACAACACCGATTACATCGCCATTGCTCAGTTGTTGCGTGACAACAACATCGCCAAGGACACAACCTTTGCCTTGCGTGGCAGCGGCGGTATGGCTAAGGCCGTGGCTTCAGCCTTGCGCGATGGGGGTTATCGTAATGGCTTGATCGTAGCTCGCAATCAAGCTTCGGGCTCAGCGCTTGCCGAGAGCTGTGGTTACTCGTGGCAAGCAGAGTTGGGTCAGCACAGGCCGCACATGCTGATTAACGTCACCCCGGTTGGCATGACGGGTGGGGCTGAGGCAAATGATCTGGCGTTTACTGAAGACGCTATTGATCACGCCGATATTCTGTTTGATGTGGTTGCGATCCCTTCAGAAACGCCTTTGATCGTGCGCGGCCGTGAGCAAGGCAAACAGGTCATTACCGGCCTTGATGTCATTGCCATTCAGGCTTTGGAGCAGTTTGTGCTGTACACCGGTGTTCGGCCAACGCTTGAGCAGTTCGAGGCTGCGGTAGCGTTCGCACGCAGTTGAGTGAGGTGTCGGACGAGGCGCAGCGTCCGACACAGCTTTTTACTCGAGTTCTGCCAGACGCGCTTCGAGTGCGGCAATGCGAGCTTCGAGTGCTTCAAAGCGCTCCAGTGATACGCCTGAGTGGCTGCTGCTGCGTTCGGTAGGTTGCTGGCGGGCAGCGAGAATGGCCTCAATGTCTGCCGGGTCGCCCAGCGCATGGGTATAACGATCTTCACGTTGGCCTGGCTGGCGTGGGATAAGCAGCGCTAAATCACGAGCAATTAACCGTTCGAGCTGATGCTGTACTTGCTCCGTATCTTCAAAGTCATGCATACGGCTGCTACGTGTCAGTAACTCGCTAAGGGTTTGTGGGCCGCGCAAAAATAGCAAGCCCAGCAGTACAACCTGTGCAGGTACTAGCTCAAGCGCTTTATCAGCTTTATGCTCCCAGCGATCAGCGCGGCTGCCCATCACCAGTCGAGTAAAACCGCGACCCTCAAGAGCGCGAAGGCCTTGCCCAACTTGACCTTGGGTAAGGCTCATTACCGGCTCGCGGCTGGTCTTCTGATTGCAGGCTAATACCAGTGCGTTGAGGGTCAGTGGGTAAGTTTCGGGGTGAGTGGCTTGTTTCTCAATCAAGGAACCGAGGATGCGGATTTCGGTGCTGTTTAGCCGAGGTCCGGTGTCGGTATCGTGTTCAGTGCTCATCACGCTTTCCTTGTGCGTTGAAAAGCCTAGCCTAGGTCTATCTCTTGCAAAAAGACAAGCCGCTTTGTACGCATCGTATGCCTATAATCGCCGCACATTTAGTTCCCGCCCACAGACTGTCGAGACATTCATGACTATCTCTCTGTACGCTGCTTCCGTTCCTGTATTCAAACAAATGCTTAACGCCCTGAGCGGTGTTTTGAGCAAAGCTGAAGCTCACGCCGCAGCCAAGAACATTGATCCAAGCGTGTTCTTGCAAGCACGCTTGGCCCCAGACATGTTCCCGCTGGTGCGTCAGGTGCAAATCGCCGTAGATTTCAGCAAAGGTGTGTCGGGTCGCTTGGCAGAAATTGAGTTGCCTAAGTACGACGACAGCGAAGTGACATTTGCAGACCTGCAAACATTAATCAGCAAGGTCCTGACGTTTATTGATGGCATCAAGCCCGAGCAAATCGACGGCAAAGAAGGGATCGAAATCATCACCCGCCAAGGCACGCCAAAAGAAAAGCGCTTTACCGGCCAGTCTTACCTGCTGACTTATGGCCTGCCGCAGTTCTTTTTCCACGTGACGACCGCCTACGCGATCCTTCGCCACAACGGCGTTGAAGTCGGTAAGCGCGACTACATGGGTGCGTTCTAAAGGTTTAATGGTCTGCGCTGAGTAGCGCACAACGTTACAACTCAGGAGCGTCAGTGGCGCTCCTGAGTGTGCAGATCTTAAGCGTGGTCTTCTTTGGCCAAGCAGGCTGCCGCGGTGAACAACACGTCCGTTGACGAGTTAAGTGCGGTTTCAGCCGAATCCTGCAGGATGCCGATGATGAATCCTACGGCCACGACCTGCATCGCAATTTCGCTCGGGATACCGAACAGGCTGCACGCCAACGGAATCAATAGCAGCGACCCGCCTGCCACACCCGAGGCGCCACAAGCGCATATCGCTGCCATCACGCTTAGCAAGATAGCGGTCGGCACATCCACCTCAATTCCCAGTGTATGCACGGCAGCTAAGGTCAAAACGGTAATGGTGATCGCTGCGCCCGCCATATTGATGGTTGCGCCCAGAGGGATGGACACCGAGTAAGTGTCTTCATGCAGGCCCAAGCGCTCGCTCAATGCCATATTGACCGGGATGTTGGCCGCGGAGCTGCGGGTGAAAAACGCGGTAATGCCGCTTTCGCGCAAGCACATAAAGACCAGCGGGTACGGATTACGGCGCAACTTCCAGAACACGATCAGTGGGTTGACCACCAAGGCCACGAACAGCATGCAACCTATCAGCACAGTGAGCAGGTGCAAGTAGCCCAGCAGCGCGCCAAAGCCTGAGGTCGCAAGCGTAGAAGCGACAAGACCGAAGATCCCTAGGGGAGCAAAGCGAATGACCACGCGCACGATTAAGGTGACGCCGTTGGACAAATCGCTGAGTACGGTGCGGGTAGTTTCGCCTGCATGGCGAATAGCTATACCCATGCCAATAGCCCACGCCAGGACGCCAATGAAGTTAGCGTTCATGAGCGCACTGACCGGGTTGTCGACCACGCTCAACAGCAAGCTTTGCAATACCTCGCTGATGCCGCCAGGCGCGGACACGGCGATATTTTCAGTGACCAGTACCAAGTTGGACGGGAACAACATGCTGGCAATAACTGCCACCACGGCCGCCGCAAAGGTGCCGAACAAATACAACACGAGGATCGGTCGGATGTGAGTTTCCTGCCCGTGCTTGTGGTTGGCAATCGAGGCCATCACCAGGACAAACACCAGAATCGGTGCAACGGCTTTCAAAGCGCTGACGAACACTTTGCCGATGAAGGCCACTGAAAGTGCCGCAGCAGGCGCCAGCCAGGCCAGTAAAATACCGGCAATCAGACCGATGACAATTTGGGTCACCAGGCTGGTGCGTTTGAGCGTTTGCAGCAGGGTAGGAGGAGCGTCAGTCATGTGTGTGTCTCTAGTTGTTGTGGATGGCGCATTCAAACCCTAGCCGACTCAGCATAGGCTCGCAGGCACCCTATGCCCGCAGATGCACTTAATTAGCTTGAGTTAAGCAGAGAGGAGGATCGCGTTTAATTGTGCGTGCTGAGCACGTCTATTTAACTAAGACTTGAACGGGGCCGGACTTTACCATACCCAAGCGGGTGCTTTCCCGTGTCGATCCTATTGGCGGTCTTGCTAATGACCATCACGCCGCAACTTGCCAGCGCCTAATCCCGGGTTTCTGTAAACAATTCACGTCGCGCGCCTTCGGTAATCGCAACGATCCCGGGGTGACGGATCTTGCGTTCGACGGTGATGGCGTAGAACGATTCGGTGACCGCCTCAGTTTGGCCGATGAGCTCAACGTCAAATTGGCGCATGACTTCGTTGGCGATTACGCTGGGTGCGATAAAAACGCCAATTCCAGACTGGCCGAATGCCTGCATGAGGGCGCTGTCATCGAACTCACCGACAATTCTTGGTTGGATTTTCAGCTCTGCCAGCCAACGCAACAAGCGCGTGCGGATCACCGTTCCCGGCCCTGGGATCAGCAGTGGCGCACCTTGCAGGCACTGTGGAAAGTTTTCCGCATACTCCAAGGCCAGGCCCGAGGTCGCAAAAAAACTGATACCGCATTCGCCAAGCTTTTGACTTAGGCCTTTAATGTCTAAATGGGTAGGCATTGGGCTGTCGGAGATCACCAAGTCCAAGCGTTGGATAGCCAAGTCAGCCAAAAGCCGATCCAATTTGTCCTCGCGGCAGGTGATGCGTATGGGTTTATCGAGCACCATGGTGGGTGCGATCAAGCGGTACACAATCGACTTGGGCACCACATCGGCAACGCCTACTCTAAAGAGAAGTTGCTGCTCGTTCGGCGCCATGCGCAGCATACTTTCCAGTTCGCCGCCGACTTGGAAGATCTGTTCGGCATAGGGTAAAACTTGACGTCCGGTTTCTGTCAGCTCCAATTGGCGTCCGACTCGGCGAAACAACGCTAGGCCATAGGTGTCTTCCAGTAGGCTGATTTGCCCGCTGATGGTTTGAGCGGTGAGGTTTAATTGTTCGCAGGCGCGCACAATGCTGCCAGTCTTGGCAACGACCCAAAAGTAATGGAGCTGGCGATAATTGAGCATAGATTCACAATAGTTCGTAAAAACCGAAGTATAACGCTTAAAAAAACGAATTTTTCTGAAGTGTTTGGCTCTCTAAAATCGCGCGTTATCCGCAGGCCACAGTTTTGGTGGCAGGTTTTAAGAAGGTAAATCACCATGAATTTTCAAAACACAGCTTACGCAGCGTTGTTGGCATCCAGCCTGTTGCTAATCGGCGGATGTGATCAAGCTGAAAAAGCAGCGCAACAAATGATCAGCAAAACGGCTGAGGCTGCCAAACAGGCCATTGATGACACGCATAAAGCGGCTGAGCAGGCACTCAATGAAGCCACCGGAGGGCGCTTGATTGAACAAGAGCAGCCGGAGAAAGAGCGTAAAGAGTCGTCGCACACTATTTAAATTGTCTTACTGAGAGTCAGAACGCACCTATGGAATACCTTTTAGAACTGGCGGCCAGCCCTACGGCCTGGATTGCTCTGGCCACCTTGATTGTGATGGAGGTTGTGCTTGGGATCGACAACCTGATCTTTATCTCGATTCTGACCAATAAGCTGCCAGAGCAATTTCGTACCCGAGCTCGACGCATCGGTATTGGTTTAGCGCTGATTCTGCGTCTGGGTTTGCTGAGTACCATCGCCTACATCGTGCAACTGACCACGCCGGTGTTTGAAGTGTTAGGGCAGGCGTTCTCTTGGAAGGACATGATTTTGATCGCGGGTGGCTTGTTCCTAGTGTGGAAAGCGACCAGCGAAATTCATCACAACATGAGCCTCCAAGCTGAGGAAAAGACCAACAGTGTGGCGTCCAAAGTGACCGTTGGCTTTGCTGCTGCTATCGGTCAGATCCTGATGTTGGACCTGGTATTTTCCATCGACAGTATCGTCACGGCTGTGGGTATGACTGAGCATTTGCCGATCATGGTCATTGCTGTAGTGGTTGCGGTGCTGGTGATGCTGTTGGCTTCTGAGCCTCTGGCCAAGTTCATCAATGAGAACCCAACGGTGGTGATGTTGGCGTTGGCGTTCTTGATCATGATCGGTATGACCTTGATCGCTGAAGGTTTCGGCGCTCATGTGCCTAAAGGCTATGTGTATGCGGCCATGGCGTTCTCAGCCACGGTTGAAACACTGAACATCCTCGCGCGTCGAGCGCGGGAGAAGCGCGAATCTGCAGTGGTTAAATAACCCTAGGTTCACGCTCAAAACCGTCCATCGCTAACGTGATGGGCGGTTTTTTTTGCCAGCGCTTTAGTGGGCGCTGGCAGTATTGGCCGGGGTGCGGTCTGGTTTGTTTTGCGGTTTTGGCTGAGGTTGCGGGGAGTGATGGCGGCTGATGCGCATCAGACCCCAAAGCATTGCGGCGGCGACAGCTAACCAGCCTGTGATCAGCAAGATGATGGTCAATGTCGGGCTCATACGTGCCTCCTTTGCCCACAACGGGCATAAACACTGTATAGATGACAGTCTAGCGTGGGCAGTGTTTCAGTCTATTGACCAAAGGTCGTGGTGCATCAATTGATTGGCTCTATGCCTGCGCTTTGACTGTACTTTAAAGCTATACCTTGCATTGCTGGCACCCTATGATCGACGCCCATGTCAGGCCTTGCGGCCTGACGATCATTCAAAGCGAGGGAGTATGCAGGGAGTGACTGGATTGAGATCGGTGCGTCTTTGGCTGGTAGCTGCACTGGCGGTGGCCGTAGTGGGATGTGCCAGTGTTGACCAGACAGGGATGCGTGGCTTACCAGAAAGGGTTGAGCTTCACGGTGTGCCCTTTTTTCGCGGCAATGCTTATCAAAGTGGCCCGCAGGTATTGGCGAGCATGCTGGGCGAGCAACGCATCAGAATCACCCCAGGTCTTTTGACCAAGCCATTAAAGCTGCCAGAGGCTGAGTCATCGCTGCAAGACAACATGGAGCAACTGGCCGGGCAGTATGGGTTGATGGTGTACCGGTTAGATCCTTCTCTCTCGGCATTAATGGCCCAAGTTGCAGCGGGCCATCCGGTGATGGTGCGCTTTATGGACGGACGAATCTGGAGTGAGCCGCGCTACGCAGTGCTCGCCGGTTATGATCGCAACAAGCAAACCGTTTTGTTGCGAGCGGGCATGGAACGACGCCGCATCATGGACTTCAATGAGTTTGAGTCCAGCTGGAAAGACGCCGGCAATTGGGCCGTATTGATCGTGGCTCCAGACCAATTGCCGGTCAACGTAGACAAAGGTCGCTGGCTAAAAGCCGCTAATGATTTAACTCGCTCAGGCCAAGAAATGGCAGGTCTCAAGGCCGTAAAAGCATTAGAAGCGCAGAAGTAAATCCTTTCTGGAGGGCCCCCCCAAAAGATCGCAAAGATGGGCTGTAGGAGCTGCCGCAGGCTGCGATCTTTGTTTTTAACGATCAAAAGATCGTGAGCAAGCTCACTCCTACAAAAAGCAGAAGCAGCGCCGGTTATAGCCGCAGCAGCGCAGATGACACAAAAAAGATGGCAAGCTCGCTCCAGATTAAAATCCGAACTTGTCACGCAGGCTGTAATACCAAGCGCCCAATGCGGTCAGCGGTGTACGCAGCAATTGCCCACCCGGGAACGGGTAATGCGGCAGGTCAGCAAACGCGTCAAAGCGCTCAGCCTGGCCTCGCAGCGCTTCTGCAAGTACTTTGCCCGCTAGGTGCGTATAGGTCACTCCGTGCCCGCTGCAGCCTTGGGAGTAATAGATGTTGTCACCAATACGCCCCACTTGCGGCAAGCGAGACAGCGTCAGCAGGAAGTTGCCCGTCCACGCATAATCAATTTTTACGTCCTTAAGCTGCGGGAAAGCCTTGAGCATCTTCGGTCGAATAATCGACTCAATGTTGGCTGGATCGCGAGCGCCATACACCACGCCACCGCCGAAGATCAGACGCTTGTCACCCGACAGCCGATAGTAGTCGAGTAAATAGTTGCAGTCTTCGACGCAGTAATCCTGAGGCAGTAGTGATGCGGCTAGCTCTTCACTCAGCGGCTCTGTGGTGATGACTTGGGTGCCGCACGGCATGGATTTGGAAGCCAGCTCAGGCACCAGATTGCCCAAGTACGCATTGCCCGCAACGATAATGAATTTGGCCCTGACTTTGCCCTGCGGTGTATGCACCACCGGATTAGCGCCTCGTTCAATGCGCACGGCAGGCGACTGTTCATAAATCGTGCCGCCCAAGGACTCCACTGCGGCGGCCTCACCTAAGGCCAGATTAAGCGGGTGAATATGGCCGCCGCTCATGTCCAGAAGCCCGCCTTGGTATTGATCGCAGGCGACCACCTCACGAATCCGTCGCTTATCCAGCAGCTCCAAGTGGGTGTTACCAAAACGTTCCCAGAGCTTCTTTTGTGCTTCGAGGTGGCCCATTTGCTTATCAGTGATCGCAGCAAACACGCCGCCGTCTTTCAAATCACACTGGATCTGATACTTAGCAACCCGCTCGCGAATAATCTTGCCGCCCTCAAATGCCATCTGGCCTAACAATTGGGCTTGTTTGGCGGCGACAGTACGCTCAATCACATCAATATCGCGGCTGTAACTGTTAACGATTTGCCCGCCGTTACGTCCGGAGGCGCCGAAGCCTACTTTAGCGGCCTCAAGAACCGTGACCTTAAAACCGTTTTCCAACAGAAACAAAGCACTCGAGAGTCCGGTATAGCCGGCGCCGATGACACAGACGTCCGTTTCAACCTCATCCTGCAGGGCAGGGCGCTCGGGCGTCGGGTTGGCCGAAGCAGCGTAGTAAGACTGAGGATAAGGTGTGTTCGCCATTCTGGAACCTCTGTTTTATATTTTTTACGAGTGAGTTCGATGCTACCTGAGTTGAAATCCACCCGCTAGCCAGCGTCGGCAACGTATTTTTACTGTGCAAATAAAAAATTCGACTATTCATAGAGTTAGCTGCAAAAAAGGTGTTGACACCCCTTCGTAAATCTATAGAATGCGACCCCACAGCAGGCACGTAGCTCAGTTGGTTAGAGCACCACCTTGACATGGTGGGGGTCGTTGGTTCGAGTCCAATCGCGCCTACCAAACAAAATCCGCTCTGCTGGGCGGTCTAGAAGGGCTCACCGAAAGGTGGGCCCTTTTTTGTTGCCTGCGATTTGCAAAACTTTTGCAAAACTACCACCTCTGCGATTTGCATCTATTTCAGCCATCAGTTGTTGTGGCATCGCAAAGGGGCTCGCGGCCCGTTTGATTTGAGGTATTCACCTCGTCCTGAATCTCGCCTTCAGTGCGCAATGTTGTTCACTTTCTTTTGCTTTCTGGTGCGAGCTCGCTCGCGATCTTTTTGATCGTTAAAACAAAAGCTCGCAGCCTGCGCAAGCTCCTACAGCCCATCTTTGCGTTCTCAGTGTTTTGCGTGAAATTTGAGTGTTCGATATTAAAAAAATTTTAAGGGTTGGATGGGGTGCGGCCATTGCGGGTGGCTGTTCGCGTCAATTCTGTGCCGGTTTGTGTAACAAAGCTGAGATATTTTTTGAGGGTGTGCATGGCTCTGTTATTCCTCGATAAGTCCTGAAAATCAATTGGTTGGGAATTTATTCGACCGATAAAGGTGTGGCGGTGATGCGGGCTTGGTAATAACAAATGCTCGAACGTCAAAATAATGGCGAAATCAATGATTTTTCATTTTAGGCAGAAAATTTAGCGCTGAAATATTCAAATTATTGACGATATCATTTTGCTGGCTTACTTTTAGTTAGGACATGTGGCGATGCAGCTACCCCTAATAAAAGTCAGCGTCACGGGAATTCTCTATGAATCGCACAGATGACATTTCGAATCTTTTTAGTCGATTCGGAGCCAGCGCTGACAGTTATCACGAATTCGAAAGTCAGGTCGATTACAAAGAGAAGCAACCCGCGCCGCCAGCGGAAACTCCGGTATCGCACCCCGAAATACCACCGAAATCTACCGTTGAGATGGCTCCTGTTGTGGCTGACGACGAGGCTGTCGAAGTCGGTCAAAGTGTGTCGCAACTCGAACACGAGCCTGTTTCGTTAGAACGGTTGGATCCTGCACCTGCGGTCGAGCCATCGTCGGTTAGTGCGGCAAGTGGCGTTCGAGACTCCCTCGGTATTCAGCAAGCCTCAGTGCCAGCAGCCATTGTTGAAGTTGAGGATAAAGCCGTGATTGCCGATGCGTCTCTTAAGGCCGCTCACCCCATTGAAGAGCAACCTTGGCCAGTCGCGACGCCTAGCCAACTGCGCAATTTGCTTGCTGAAGTGGTTCAAGCCCGTCAGGCGCACGCGCAGGCTCTGGCTGATGAGTCGCTGCATCACGCCGCTGCTCGGGGCCGACCAGTGACGTGCAAGGCGCATATCGTAGCCATGGTTTCGCTTAAGGGCGGCGTCGGTAAAACCACGCTGGGTGCCGGCTTGGCGAGCAGTTTGCGCCTAGAGAAGGGTCGGGTATTTGCTCTCGACCTAGACCCACAAAACGCCTTGCACTACCACTTGGGTGTTGAGCAAGGCGTGCCCGGTATTGGCAGCTTGAGCAGTGAACTGCTCACCTGGAGCGACAGGTTGCAGCACGGCTTTGATGACGCTTTGTTGCTCCCTTATGGGGTATTGAGCGAAGACGAACGTCACGCCTTGGCTGTGGAAATGAGCGAAGACCCTCACTGGCTAGCTCGTCAACTCGATCGTATGCATCTGGGCGAGGGTGATGTAGTGATCATTGACACTGCGACCGGCGCCACACCGTCGCTGGATCAAGCGCTGGATGTCGCCGATGAGGTCATTGTCGTCACGACCGCTGATGCGGCCAGCTTCAACACCCTAGACATAATGGAACGCCTACTCGCTGCGTCTCATGCACGTGCGGCGTATTCGAACTGCAGTTATGTGGTGAATCAGTTCGATGCCAGTCGCGAGTTTTCCCGAGACATGCTTGAGGTACTAAAGCGGCGCCTCGGGGAGCAGTTGATAGCAGTTGTGGTCAAGGACAACGCGTTGGGCGAAGCGCTGGCTTATGGCCGTAATCCGTTGTCGGTACCTGAATCTTCGGCGGCGCGTGAAGACCTCGTGCAGCTTGCAGAAAAACTTCAGGCTCGATTTGAGACCTCACGTGCTCAAGGGGTTGAAGCCCAGTGATAACGACATCCCCAGAATCCGAAGCCGGCGTCGAGCCCACGCGCTTTCAGCGCTGGGCTCAGGCAATTTCCGACCGTATCGAGCAGTGGCCAACAGCACTGCGGCGCACGCTGGGCATTGGCCTAGCCGTGTTGTGTGCCGTGCTGGGGGTCTTCATCATCATTGCGCCCTTTGACTTATACGCGCAGTGCATCTTCGCCTCTGGCTGTTTCGCGGTAGCGTTGGTTTTGCGCAAAATGCCAGGTCGCCTGACGATCCTGATCTTGATCGGCCTGTCACTCACGGCTTCGTTGCGCTACATGTATTGGCGCGTGACGTCGACACTCGACTTCGAAAGTTGGCTCGACATAGCGTTCGGCTATGGCTTAGTGCTGGCCGAGCTTTACGCCTTGGCGGTATTGATTTTTGGCTATCTGCAAACGGCTTGGCCATTACGCCGTCAACCTGTGCTGCTGAAAGGGCCGCCCAGTGAGTGGCCAGTGGTAGACGTGTTTATTCCGTCCTACAACGAAGCACTGGATATCGTAAAACTGACTATTTTCGCCGCTCAAGCCATCGACTGGCCCAAGGACAAGCTGCGCGTCCATGTGCTCGACGATGGTCGTCGCGAAGACTTCCGGGTGTTCTGCGAGCAGATCAACGTTAACTACATCACCCGTGACAACAACCGTCACGCTAAGGCCGGGAACCTTAACGAAGCCCTGAAAGTAACCAGCGGCGAATACGTCGCATTTTTTGATGCCGATCACGTGCCGACCCGCTCGTTCCTGCAAATCAGCATCGGCTGGTTTTTGAAAGATCCTAAGCTTTCGATGTTGCAGACGCCGCACTTCTTCTTTTCTCCGGATCCGTTCGAAAAGAACCTCAATACCTTCCGTTCAGTGCCCAACGAAGGCGAGTTGTTCTACGGCCTGGTGCAAGACGGTAACGATCTGTGGAATGCCACCTTTTTCTGCGGTTCCTGTGCAGTCTTGCGTCGTGCTCCGTTGGAGGAGGTCGGCGGCGTCGCGGTAGAAACCGTGACCGAAGACGCCCATACCGCACTCAAACTCAACCGTGCGGGCTACAACACTGCCTATTTGGCAATCCCGCAGGCAGCCGGTCTGGCGACAGAAAGCCTGTCACGGCATATCAGCCAGCGGATACGTTGGGCCCGGGGCATGGCGCAGATTTTCCGCACCGATAACCCTCTGTTTGGCAAAGGCCTAAAGCTGGGTCAGCGGCTGTGCTACCTAAACGCCATGCTGCACTTTTTCTATGGCTTACCGCGTCTTGTGTTTTTGACTGCGCCACTGGCCTATCTGTTTTTTGGCGCGCAAATCTTCCATGCGACTGGCTTGATGATTACAGCCTATGCACTGCCGCATATCTTCCATGCCAGCTTGACCAATTCCGCGATCCAGGGGCGCTTCCGTCACTCGTTTTGGAACGAGGTGTACGAGACCGTACTGGCCTGGTACATCATGGGCCCGGTGTTGATGGCGCTGGTCAAGCCCAAGTTCGGTGGTTTTAACGTGACCAACAAGGGCGGGATCATCGACCAGACCTTCTTTGACTGGAAGCTAGCCCGCCCTTATGTAGTGCTCTTGGTGCTCAACGTGGCAGGGATGATTTTTGGTCTTGTGCAGCTCGCAATGGGCCATGAGGGCGCAGTCATCACCTTGTTGATCAACTTGGTGTGGACGATCTACAACCTCATCATCACCAGTGCGGCTGTGGCGGTAGCCAGTGAAACCCGTCAGGTACGTTCAGAACCTCGCGTGACCGCAGAGTTACCCGCGCTGTTGACCTTGGCCGACGGCCGCGTCATCAGGGGCGTGACCCAAGACTTCTCGCAAAAAGGGATGGGCCTACGCTTGCCCGAGGGCGTCACCGTACCTCAGGGGGTGAAGGTCCAGCTCTCATTATTTCGCAACGATCATTCGAGTATGTTCCCGGCAAGTATTGTGTTTAGCCGTGGCTCATTGCTCGGGCTGCAGTTTGATAGCTTGACCTTGCGTCAGCAAAGCGAACTGGTCCGATTAACGTTTTCACGCGCTGATACTTGGGCTTCGACGTGGGGCCATGGGCAGATCGACACCCCTCTGACGGCTTTGGGGGCCGTGAGTCGCATCGGTTGGCGCGGTATCTACGCACTTCTTCAAGCCACGATCATGGAAGTACGAAATGCCTTTCACCGTCGTCGTGTCGCCCCATCCACTCTAGAAAACGTAATGGACAAATGATGAACTCAAAGCCTATCGCTTTCAGTAATCTGTGCGACCCGCGTCGTACACTGGCAGGCATCACCTGTGCCTTGCTGGCGTTGAGTGGCGGCACTGTAAACGCCGAGACGGCGCCTGCGCCTGCTACCGACGCGGCTAACCCTAATAGCTATACCGTGACGCTCAAGCAGTTGGGGCGTAACTACCCCATGACCTTGCGCGGTGTGGACTCAACTGACAGCGTCAACTTTAACGTGCGCGCTGACTCCATCGTCACCGGCGCCAAGTTGAACTTGCAGTACACGTATTCGCCTTCGCTATTGGCGGATCTGTCGCAAATCAACGTACTGATCAATGAAGAAGTGGCAGCGAGTTTGCCGTTGCCCAAAGATAAGGCCGGGCAGCCGCAGCAACAGACGATTGAGATACCGGCGCACTTGATCACCGAATTCAACCGTTTAAGCCTTCAATTTATCGGGCACTACACCATGAGCTGCGAGGATCCTCTGCACTCAAGCTTGTGGGCCAAAATCAGCAACGGCACTAACCTGACCATTGATGTGTCGCCACTGGCGTTGCCCAACGACCTGTCGATTATGCCGCTGCCATTCTTTGATCGCCGTGATGCGCGACCATTGAACTTGCCGTTCGTATTCGCCGCTTCACCGGATAACAGCACGCTGGAAGCGGCCGGGGCGTTGTCTTCCTGGTTTGGCGCTCTGGCCAGCTACCGCGGTGCCAGATTCACCTCAACCTTCAACCAGATCCCGGCCAGCGGTAACGCCGTGGTGCTGCTGAGCGGGCCGGGTGATCTGCAATTGGACGGCGTTAGCTTGCCAGCGGCTAAGGGCCCGAGTGTGAGCATCATCACCAACCCCAACGATCCTAATGGCAAGCTACTGGTCATTACCGGGCGAGACAGTGCCGAACTCAAACGTGCCGCGACTGCGTTAGTGCTGGGTAGCCAAGCGCTGTCGGGCAACAATGTGGTGATCGACAACCTCACGGTTGTCCAGCCTCGCAAACCTTACGACGCGCCGAACTGGTTGCCGACTGATCGCAAGATCAAGCTCGGCGAGCTGCTGCCTGGGCAGGAATTTAACGTCTCCGGTTACAACCCGGGAGACATCGTTGTGCCACTGAATTTCCCGCCAGATTTGTTCACCTGGCGCGATAAAGGGGCGCCGCTGGACCTTAAATACCGCTATACGCCTCAAGAAAAGTCTAACAACTCGTCGTTTATCGTCAGCTTCAACGATGCATTGATTCAGTCGCACAGCCTGCCGTCCGAGGACAAGCTCGATAACGGCGTGCTCAGCGCTCTACCAGGCAACAATGGCAACCTTGATCGCGAAGCGAACGTGCTCTTGCCGCTCAACTCGGTGGCCCTGCAGTCACGTCTGCAACTGCGCTTTATGTTTGATTACATCAAGCAGGGTGAATGCCGCGACATCATCATCGACAACATGCGCGGTGCCATCGACCCTGAGTCGACCTTAGACTTAACCGGCTACGACCATTTCATGGCGATGCCTAACCTGGGAGTGTTTAAAGACGCAGGCTTCCCGTTCACGCGCATGGCCGACCTGTCGGAAACCGCAGTAGTGCTCCCGGATCATCCTGGCGCGGCCGATATCAATGCTTTTCTGACCGTGCTTGGGCGTTTTGGCGAGTCCACCGGTTACCCGGCCGTTGGCGTGCAGGTGATCGAGGCGGCTCAGGTGGCCGGCGCGGCTGACAAAGACCTTTTGGTGTTTGCCTCGGGAGCCAATCAGCCATTGTTATCGCTATGGGCCGACCGTTTGCCCGCTTACGATGCCAATGGGCAGCAGAAATTTCACCTGTCTGACTTGCCGATGCGCGTTCGTGACTGGTTCAGTCCAGACCCTGAAGCTAATTTGCGTAAAACCAAACTGGCGATGGCGTTCTCGGGTGGCGCACGCAGTACTTACCTGACTGGCTTCGAGTCACCGCTCAAGAGCGGACGCAGTGTGGTTGTGATCGCCGGTAGCGCTCCTGAGGGGCTGGCTGAAGCCACCAATGCGCTGATTGGGGGTGAAGATTACACCCAGTCGATTCAGGGCAGCCTGGTGGTGGTTCGCGATAAAACCATCGAAGCGCTGGTGGCTGACGAGGATTATTACGTTGGCAGCCTGGGCACGATCAAATACCTGCAATGGCTGATGTCGCGCAACGTGGTCTGGGTGTTGGTTCTGACTGGGCTGGGTGTGTTGTTGCTCAGTGGGCTCGCGTACTTGGCATTGCGTGCTCGTGCCAACAAGCGCCTTAAAGAGTAAGCCACTTTGCCATTGATCAAGCCTGTGACGGCCATTAGAGCTCAATTGCAAGGGATCGCTCTGTTTGCGTTGCTGACGACTTGGCTAGTGCCAGTCACAGCCCGCGCCGACAGTTGCCATGTCACGCCTTGGCCGTTGTGGCAGACGTTCGCCGAGCATTTTGTGCAGCCCGACGGTCGAGTCATGGATGCCAGTACGCCACAGCGTCACAGCTCTTCGGAGGGGCAGTCGTATGCCATGTTTTTTGCTTTAGTGGCCGACGACCGTGAAACCTTCGAAAAGCTATGGCGTTGGAGCGTAAATAATCTTGCCCAAGGTGACATCAAGACCCATTTGCCCGGATGGTTTTGGGGGCTGGATGAGAACGGCGAATGGATCCTGCTCGACAGCAATTCGGCTTCTGATGGCGACTTGTGGTTTGCCTATGCCTTGCTAGAAGCCGGTCGGTTGTGGCATCGCGCAGACTACATCGAAGACGGCCGGCATTTGCTGAAGAACGTCGTGAGTCAAGAAGTTGCTAACTTGCCGGGTTTGGGCGAGATGCTAATGCCCGGCAAGTTTGGTTTCATCAAGCCTGATCCGGCGACGCCTGCTCAGTGGCAGTTGAATCCAAGCTACATGCCTATTCCGATGCTGCGACGATTTGCAGAAGTCGACCCGCAAGGCCCATGGGCACAAATCGCCAAAAATACCGTCACCCTGATCAAAGCCGTTTCTCACAACGGCTTTGTTGCGGATTGGGTGACTTACCGAGCCACCGGGCCTGACACAGGCGAGTTTATCGTTGATCCCACCAAAGGGGATCTAGGCAGCTATGACGCTATTCGAACGTACCTGTGGGCAGGGGTGATGCCTGCTCGTGACCGTTTGCGCAAACCGCTCCTCGATAATTTGGGGGGGATGTTACAGGCCACTGTTGAAGACGGCGTGCCGCCTGAAAAAGTTCAGGTCTCAAGCGGTGAGCGAAGTGGGGCGGGGCCGTTTGGTTTTTCAGCGGCATTGCTGCCGTACTTCAAAGCACTTGGTAAGACGTCAGTGCAACAGCACCAGGCCCTTCGTGTTGAGCAGCTTATGGCGCAGAGCCTGACGCCTGAAGCGCTCAAGCTTACGCAGCCACCCTATTACTTTTTTGTACTTAGCCTGTTTTCGCTGGGCTATGTGGATAACCGCTACCACTTCCTTGATGACGGGAAGTTGCAACCGATGTGGGAGACACTATGTCCGCGCGCCACCACGCCGTAGCCTTTGGGATACTTGCTGCCCTGATTAATAACAGCAGTTTTGCCGCGCTTAATGACGCGGGTAAAGCGCTGCTAGAACAGGGTAAATATTGGCAAACCCAAGATGACCCTGCTCGGGCAACTGAGGTCTGGAAGAAACTGCTGCTGATCGATCCTCAGCAAGCGGATGCGCTCTATGGTCTTGGTTTGCTTGAGCTCAAGGCTAAGCGAACGGCGGGGGCCGGAAATTATCTGGCGCAGCTCAAGAAGTCCCATCCGGGTGACCCGTTGACCCTGCAGCTGGAGCAGGCCGTCGCGTTGCAAGCCGGTAAAAATCCGGACTTACTGGATGAGGCGCGCACCCAGGCGAGAAGTGGAGAACTGGAAAAATCGGTAGCGCTCTATCGACAGGCCTTCGCGGGTAAACCGCCTCAAGGTGAGCTGGCCCTGGAGTACTACAACTATCTAAGTTATACCCCCGGAGGGGGCAGTGAGGCGCAAGAAGGCTTAGAGCGCCTGTTGCAACAGAACCCTAATAACGCCAAGGCTAAATTGGTGCTTGCAAAGCTCCTGATTCGTAACGAGGGCACTCGCCCTGAAGGCTTGCGTCGTCTTGCACAGTTATCAACACTCCCCGAATTGGGCGGGGAGGCGACCGAAAGCTGGCGCCAAGGGCTGGTATGGCTGGGTATACCGCGCCCCTCGGATATCCCCTTGTTCGAGGCTTATCTCAAGGCCAACCCCAACGACAGCGAAATTCGCGCTCAAATGCAACGCCGGCCTAAGGCGGGCAGCACGGCTAACATGAATCCAAACTTGGCGCGCGGATTTAAGGCATTGCAAGACAATCAGTTGAGTGTCGCTGAGCAAGCCTTTCAGGCGCGATTAAAAGAACAGCCTCAAGATTCTGACGCGCTGGGTGGTTTGGGTTTGGTTCGTCAGCGCCAGGGTCGTTTGAGCGATGCCAATGAATTGCTCAGCCGTGCTGCGGCTCGTGGCTCTGACAAGCGCTGGCAAACGGCGCTGGATGGCAACCGTTATTGGAGCCTCTTGAGCCAAGCCGAAAAGGCACGCGCCAGCCAAGATCTACCCCGCGCACGCACTCTGTTGCAGCAAGCGATTGCCAGCAAACCGCGTCAGGCTGAGGGCTACATTGTGTTGGGCGCGGTGCAGGCAGAGCAAAATCAGTTGAGTAACGCCGAGGCCAGCTATCGTCAAGCGCTGAATCTGGACAAAGACAACCCGGATGCGTTGCTAGGGTTGATCACCGTGATGTCGCAAAACGGTCAGGCTGTTCAGGCCATGCAAATGGTTGATCGTATGACCCCAGCTCAGCAACAGCGTTTGGGTGATTTGCGTCCGTTGAAAGCGGCTGTGGCAGTCGGTAAGGCCAAGAATGCGGCACGCAGCGGTGACCTAAAAGGGGCTATTGCGGCGCAACAAGAGGCCGTTCGCAATGATCCAAGCAATGCTTGGGCGCATTACGACCTGGCGCTGTATTACCTGCAAGCCAAAACGCCTGACAAGGCTCGGCAGACCATGGCTGAGGCGCTCAAAGCGAACCCCCAAGATCCAGAAGTGTTGTATGCCAATGCATTGCTCTCCAGCCAGTTGGGGGAATGGTCGGCTGCACAAAGTACCTTAGATCGCATTCCTGTTAGCCAGCGAACGGCTCCTATGCAGCAGTTGGCCAGTCAAGCCCAGATTCAGTCGCTGATGGCACAAGCTTCAACTCTGGCCAAGCAAGGCGACCGCGCTCAAGCGCTAACCCTGTTGCGCCGTGCTGAGTTAGCTGCCTCTGGCAAGCCGCAGTCTATTGGGATGCTGGCGTCGGCTTACGTGGATGCGGGCTATCCCGATCACGCTCTGTCGATGCTGCGCAACGCTATTGCACAAAGCAGTAATCCGCCAGTGTCCTTGCGCTTGGCTTACGCCGGTGTGCTGCTCAGAACCGGGGATGATGCGCAGGTTAACCAGCTCCTGCATGAGTTGCAGAGCCAGCCTTTAACTGCGGCGGATCAGCGTTCTTACGACGAAGTCCTGTTTTTGTACACCGTGCGCCAAGCCGATGTATTGCGTGAGAAGGGCGATTTGGTTGCGGCTTACGACACCTTGGCTCCGGCCTTGGCCCAGCGGCCAAACGACCCATTGGCCAATGGCGCTTTGGCGCGCATGTACCTAGCCAATGGCGACAGTGCCAAAGCCATCGCGCTGTACAAACCCTTACTGCGCAATGCTCCTAACGACCCGCAATTGCAGATCGGTATGGCGCAAGCCTTGAGTAAGGCCGGTGATAAGAGTGGGGCTGCAGACGCCGCCGACAGAGCGCTGGAGTTGGCGCCGAATGATGCACAGATACTGGCCAGTGCGGCGGGTATCTTCCGCGCTCAGGGTAAAAACGCAAAGGCTCAGGACCTCTACACCCGTGCGCTTGCGTTGCAAGCTCCAGCCAAACAAGAGCTCAATCCTTTCGCCAACACGGCAGTTGCTGCCAACCCCTTCGTTGGCTCAGCGGGTCAGCGCCGTCAGTCGCGATTGGCACAGGGCAGTGCGCCGCAGATTCCAGAGCCAGCACAAGAACAGCTCGCCGCCGCAGACGATGTTATCGAACCTGTTCCGCGCCCGTATGCTGCGGATACCTCGCGGCCTATTCGCATAGCGTCAAGCGTCAGTCAGGGGGGGTATGTCCCGGGGGGCTACGAAGATGACTACATTGCGCCCCGCCGCGTAGCTGCACCCGTGGCGAGTGATCCGCAGGAGGAGGCGCGCCAAGCGATGCAAACAGCCTTGACTGAGATCAAGCAAGAACGCAGCCCCCGTGTCACTCAAGGGGTGGCCATTCGCAGCAATGACAGCGAGTCGGGGCTGAGCAAAATGACCGACGTCGAAGCGCCGCTGGAGATCAGTTTGCCTGTGGGCGATGACCGTGTTGCCCTGCGTGTGACGCCCGTGTCGTTGAATGCAGGCAGTGTTGGCGACTCTGCCAAAACCCGTTTTGGCGGCCCTAACGCAGCTCAACTTGAGGCCGTACAAGCGGTGCTGGCGACCCCCGAACCGACCACTGCTCAGTTGGCTGCGGCCAGTGGCGTTGATGGCTCGGCTGGGCGTCAAAAGGACTCAGGCGTCGGTGTGGCAGTGGGCTACGAAATGCCTTCGCTGGGGCTCAAGGCCGATATTGGTATGAGCCCGCTGGGTTTCTTGTACAGCACCCCAGTGGGAGGCGTGAGTATTGACCGGGCATTGAGCGATGACAGCAATGTGCGCTATGGCGCGAGTGTGTCGCGTCGCTCAGTGAACGACAGCCTAGTGTCTTTTGCCGGTGCCAAAGATGCGCGTAGCGGCCTCAAATGGGGCGGTGTGACCGCTAATGGCGGGCGTGTACAACTGGGCTATGACAATGGCGAGTACGGTGCCTACGGTTATGCCGGTCTGTATAAGCTGCTAGGCAACAACGTCAAAGACAACACCCGTGCTGAAGGCGGCGCCGGTATTTACTGGTACTTGTTAAGCGACGACACCCGGCAGTTGACCGCAGGGTTAGGGGCTACTGCCCTGAGTTACGACAACAATCAGGGGACGTTCACCTACGGCAGTGGCGGTTATTTCAGCCCGCAAAATTACTTCTCTATTGGCGTACCGGTTAGTTGGTCGCAACGCACGGATCGTTTGAGCTACACCCTGCGCGGTTCTGTGGGCCTGCAACATATCGAGCAAGACTCGGCCAAGTATTTCGCCAACGACAGCAATATGCAGGCCGTGCTAGAGCAGGCGTCCACGGCCTATGCGGCTGCTGGGTCATCGTTGCAGAGCCAGTCTTCGGGGCAAAACAAAACCGGTATTGGCTATAACCTCGGCGCGGCGGCGGAGTATCGCTTGGGCAGTAACATGATTTTGGGGGGCAGTTTCGGCATGGATAACGCTCAGGACTACAAGCAATGGACGGGCGGCTTGTATCTGCGTTACACGCTAGAAGACTTCACCGGGCGCATGCCGATGCCGGTTAACCCTTACCTTTCCCCGTATTCGTACTAATAAGCTGGAGTTAGACCGTGGCAGCATCTCTTTTGGCGGGTATGACTATTTTGATGATCGGCGACAGCCACTTGGCGACGCCTGGCTATTTGATTACCTCCTTGCATGAGGACCTCGTGGCCCAAGGGGCCAAAGTTCATACATTGGGGGTTTGCGGTTCGAATGCTGGCGACTGGCTCAAAGCCTCCCCGGCGGGGCAGTGTGGTGCCGCTGAACGACGTGACTCCGGCAAGGTGGTGGTGTTGAGCGATAAGACTGCGACCAAGCCGATCAGTGAGTTGATAGCGGCTGATAAACCGGATCTGGTGTTGGTTGTGCTGGGTGACACGATGGCGGGTTACGACAAACCAGATTTTCCCAAAACATGGGCCTGGCAGCAGACCAAGGCCTTGACCGCAGCCATTGCCGCGACAGGCACCCGTTGCGTGTGGGTTGGCCCGAACCGGGGTTCAGATGGTGGCAAGTACAAAAAAACGGTTGGTAGGGCCGAAGTCGTATCCAGTTTTCTCGCTACAAACGTTGCGCCTTGTGACTACATCGCCTCTTTGAAGTTTTCCGTA
>NZ_LLWH01000169.1 GCF_001411475.1 Pseudomonas endophytica
GCTGCGGCGTCCTCTGTCAGGCCGCTGTGACGCAATAACGCGTCAATCGACGGCTCGCGCCCACGGAAATCCTTAAACAGCTCCATCGGTGCCAACGAGCCACCGCGTGCCAGGATCGCCTGACGGAATGCCTTACCGGTTTGCGGGTTGAACACGCCTTCTTCTTCAAAGCGCGAGAATGCATCCGCCGACAGCACTTCAGCCCATTTATAGCTGTAGTAACCCGCGGCGTATCCGCCTGCAAAGATGTGCGCGAAGCTGTTCGGGAAGCGGTTATAGGCCGGTGGGCGCATGACCGAAACTTCATCGCGGATACCTTCCAGCACCTGGGCAACGCTGCGACCATCGCCGTGGGTGGCGTGCAGTTCGAAGTCAAACAGCGAGAATTCCAGTTGGCGAACCATCATCAGCCCGGACTGGAAGTTCTTGGCGGCAAGCATTTTATCCAGCAGGTCTTTAGGCAGCGCTTCGCCGGTTTCGTAGTGGCCGGAGATCAACGCTAAGCCTTCCGGCTCCCAGCACCAGTTTTCCATGAACTGGCTCGGCAACTCGACAGCATCCCACGCCACGCCGTTGATACCGGACACGCCCGCGTGCTCGATTTCGGTCAGCATGTGGTGTAAGCCATGACCGAACTCGTGGAATAGGGTGGTCACTTCGTCGTGGGTCAGCAGCGCAGGCTTGCCGGAGACAGCCGGGGTGAAGTTGCACACCAGGTTGGCCACCGGGCTTTGCAGCACGCCAGCCTCTGTGCGGCGGCGGTCGCGAGCGCCGTCCATCCACGCACCACCGCGCTTGTTGGCACGGGCATACAGGTCAAAGAAGAAACGCCCGATATGCTGGCCGTTTTCCTTGATCTCGAACAGGCGAACGTCCGGGTGCCAGGTGTCGAAGCCTTTGATTTCCGCGATCTCGATCCCGTACAGGCGATGCACGATGGCGAACAAGCCTTCCAGCACTGTGTCGATCGGGAAGTAGGCGCGTAGGGCTTCTTGGGAAACGCTGTAACGCTGCTCGCGCAGTTTTTCGCCGAAGAAACCAGTGTCCCAGCTTTTCAACTCTGCGCAGCCTTGCTCAGCGGCATAGGCTTGCAGTTGCTCAAGATCACGCGCCGCGAACGGTTTGGTGCGCTTGGCCAGATCACGCAGGAAGGTCAGCACTTGATCCGGCGTTTCAGCCATTTTGGTCGCCAGGCTCAGTTCGGCAAAGCTGTTGAAACCCAGCAACTTGGACAGTTCCTGACGCAGGTCGAGGATTTCTTCCATCACCGGGCCGTTATCGAACTGACCGGCATTCGGGCCTTGGTCCGAGGCGCGGGTGCTGTACGCGGCGTAAACTTCTTCGCGCAGCGCGCGGTCTTCGGCGTAGGTCATCACCGGGTAGTAGCTTGGGAACTCAAGGGAGATCAACCAGCCATCTAAACCTTTGGCTTGTGCAGCGGCCGCCATTTGCGCCTTGGCCGAATCGGTCAGGCCCGCCAGCGCGGCTTCATCAGTAATGTGCTTGGTCCAGGCTTGTGTCGCGTCCAACAATTGGTTCGAGAACTTGCTGCCCAGTTCTGAAAGCTTGCTCTGCACTTCGGCGTAACGCTTCTGCTCGGCTTGCGGCAGGTCAATCCCCGACAAACGGAAATCACGCAGCGAATGCTCAAGAATGGTTTTTTGTGCTTGATCAAAGTCAGCCACTTGCGGGCTGTGGGCCAAGGCTTCAAACGCTTGGAACAACTCGCGGTTCTGCCCCATTTCGGTAGAGTAGGCGCTCAACGCAGGCAAGCAGCCCTCATAAGCTTCACGCAGCTCGCTGCTGTTGCACACCGCGTTTAAATGGCTGACCGGGCTCCAGGCGGCGCCCAGACGGTCGTTTAGCTCATCCATGGCCAGCACCAAACCGGCCCATGTCGGGTTCTTACCCTGTTCGGCGAGGATCTTTTTAATCCCCGCACGGTTGTCCGCGAGGATCTGTTCGATGGCCGGCTGTACGTGCTCAGGACGGATTGCCGAAAACGGCGGCAGGTCGTAGGGCTGCAATAGAGGGTTGTTCTCGCTCACGTTTGGCACCTTGGCTGGAAGAAACATGGGGCCATCTTAATTACAATCACCGCTGACCGCAGCCCTGTTACGTCCTATTACTGCTAAAGAAGGAAGCTATTTGTGTCCATCCGTCCGTTCCAGCAGCACACACCTACGTTGGGCGAACGCGCCTTTGTCGACCGCTCGGCGGTTGTCATCGGTGACGTCCAGATCGGGGCTGACAGTTCAATCTGGCCATTGACCGTAATTCGCGGCGACATGCACCGCATCCGCATCGGTGCGCGCACCAGCGTGCAAGACGGCTGCGTGCTGCACATCACTCACGCCGGGCCGTTCAACCCAGAAGGTTTTCCGCTACTAATCGGCGATGACGTCACCATCGCCCACAAAGTCATGCTGCACGGTTGCACCGTGGGCAGCCGCATCTTGATCGGCATGAGCAGTGTAGTGATGGACGGCGCGGTGATTGAAGACGACGTCATTGTTGGCGCAGGCAGCTTGGTGCCGCCTGGCAAGCGACTGGTCAGCGGCTTTTTGTATGTGGGCAGCCCAGTCAAGCAAGTACGCGAACTGACTGAAAAAGAGAAAGCTTTTTTTACTTACAGCGCTGGAAACTACGTGAAGCTCAAAGACCAACACTTGGCCGAGGGTTACGACCAGCCCGTTTAAATCACCTGCTTTGGAGCCAGCATGAAATACCCAAACGTATTGTTCGACCTTGACGGCACGCTGACCGACCCGCGTGAGGGCATCACCCGCTCAATCCAATATGGTCTGAGCAAAATGGCCATTGATGAGCCAGACCTCACCAAACTCGAACACTTTATCGGCCCGCCGTTGCTTCAAGCTTTTATGGAGTTTTACTCATTCAGTGAGGCTCAGGCGTGGGAAGCTGTCGGCTTTTACCGCGAGCGGTTCTCGGTCACTGGTCTGTACGAAAACCAAGTGTTTGACGGCGTTACGCCGCTGCTTGAAGAGCTGGTCGGGCAGGGCCGGCAGTTGTTTATCGCCACGTCAAAGCCGCAAATTTACGCGCACAAAATCGCCCAGCACTTTGATTTTGCCAAGTACTTCAAGGTGATTTACGGCAGTGAGCTGGACGGTACACGCACCAACAAAGTCGAGCTGATTGCACATCTGATGACTGAAGAAGGGCTAGACCCTGCACAAACCTTGATGATCGGCGACCGCAAACACGACCTTATTGGCGCCAGCCAAAACGGCCTAGACTCAGCGGCAGTTGGCTACGGCTTTGGCAGCGCCGAGGAGCTGAGCTCGCACAACCCGACCTACCACTTTGAAACCTTGGCGCAACTGCATCAGGCGTTTAAACGTTAGCGCTCCAGAGGTTACACATAACCCGGTAGGAGCGAGCTTTTGATCTTAAATCGTAAAAGATCGCAGCCTTCGGCAGCTCCTACAGGGTCATCCGTCAATTGCCTCGTAAAACCATCTTTTTGGTTATTACCAAATAGCTTCTTATTCCTTAGCGAATCTAAAAACCGTCCCTATACTGACTCGGTAACACACATACCGCTGGAGGCGTATATCCATGGGCAACGAGTCGATTCGCTATTTGATAGTGCCGGGTTGGCAAGGGTCGTCTGACGATCATTGGCAAACCCACTGGCAAAACAGCTTGCCGAACAGTGCTCGGGTGGAACAGGCCGACTGGTTGACGCCGCGTCGCGAAGACTGGATCGCGGCGTTGGCCGAGGCCATCGCCGCTGACAGCACACCCGTGATTCTGATTGCCCACAGCTTGGGTTGCATCACCGTCGCCCATTGGGCCGATCGGGCGCCAGCCAGCTTGTTGAGCCAAGTGCGCGGTGCCTTATTAGTCGCCCCGGCGGATGTCGAACGCCCAACCTGTGCGCCCGCGTTGCGTAACTTTGCCCCGATTCCGACGCACACTCTGCCGTTTGCGAGCCAAGTCGTCGGCTCAGACAACGATGCGGCGGCCAGTGCACCTCGCGCTATGGAATTCGCCCGCCAATGGGGCGCCGAGGTTGGCATTCTCAGCGGAGCCGGACACATTAACGTCAAGTCTGGCCATCAACGCTGGGAACAAGGTTTCGCCTTCTTATACCGCCTGCAAACCCGTATTGAGCACGGCGCCCTGCGCCGCGCCTGAATTTTTTGTAACGCCCGCGCCCATCCATCGGCGGCGGGCGGGAGCCCGACATGAGCCTGCATGAAACCTTTGGTCAGCCCCTTCTGACCTTTCCCGACGCCGAAAAGAGCCCGCTAAGCATTCGCGCCAAGGCGTTGGTGTTTGTCGATCCGCGCTCGCGCCAATTACGCAATGACTTGGAACTGCTAGCGCCCCGCGCATTACCCGTCTTAATTCACGGCGAAACCGGAACCGGTAAAGAGTTGTTGGCCCGACACATCCACCGCGCCAGCGACCGTACCGGCTTGTTTGTGTCGGTCAATTGCGGCGCGATCAGCCCAACCTACGCCGATGCTGAATTGTTCGGTTACGCACCCGGCACGCATAGCAGCTCAGCCAGCAGCCGTGCGGGATGGTTCGGCTCAGCCAATGGCGGCACGTTATACCTAGATGAAATTGGCGATTTGCCGTTAGCCATACAGATCAAATTGCTAGCCGCGCTGGAGACGCACGAAGTCACGCGAGTGGGCGCCCATCAACCCAGCCCGGTGGATGTTCGTTTGGTCGCGGCCACCAGCATTGATTTGGCCCAAGCAGTGCAGGCCGGAAAATTTCATGAGCGTCTGTATCACTACCTCAGTGAAGGACAACTCGCGTTGCCCGCTTTACGCGAGCGGGTTGGCGATATTTTGTCGCTGGCTGAATATTTTCTAGGGATCTACAGCCAGCGCCTTAATCTAGCGGTGCCGTTTATCAGTGATAGCGCGCAACGAGCCTTGGAGCGCCACACGTGGCCAGGCAACACCCGCGAGCTGGAGAACGTGATCCACTTTGCCCTGCTGGTCAGCACCGGGGAAGAGATCCAGCCTGAGCATTTGAACTTGCCTGACAGCATGGGGCAGATCGAACAGTTTATTAAAGGGGCCACCGCACAGGAGCTGGCGGCGCTGAAAAAGCTGCTGGCATAACCCCCACGTGTAGGAGCGCGTCAAGCGAACTAAATGATCTAAGAGCATTAGAAAATATTATTGTTATGGCATAAAAAAAGCCGGTATTGTCCGCTCCGACTTCCAATAAAACCGTTATCAGAACGGTCATTTTTTAAGGGTATTGCATGAAAAAGGTTCTGTTGTTTTCCGCATTGGCGGCTGCTCTGACGGCAGGCCTGGCACAGGCTGGCGAAAAACTAGTGGTCGCAGCGACCCCGGTTCCCCACGCTGAAATCCTTGAGTTGATCAAGCCGACCCTCGCTAAAGAAGGTGTGGATCTCGACATTAAAGTATTCACCGACTACGTGCAGCCAAACGTGCAGGTCGCTGAAAAACGTCTAGACGCTAACTACTTCCAGACCCTGCCGTACCTCGAAAGCTTCAACAAAGGCAAAGGTACTGACTTGGTCACGGTCGTCGGCGTCCACGTTGAACCCTTCGGCGGCTACTCTAAAAAAGTTAAAAACTTGTCTGAACTTAAAGACGGCGCAACCATTGCTATCCCTAACGAAGGCAGCAACAGCGGCCGTGCGTTGATCCTGCTGCAAAAGGCCGGTTTGATCGAACTTAAAGATCCAACCAACGCCGTGTCCACACCAAAAGACATCGCCAAAAACCCGCACAACTTCAAGTTCAAAGAACTTGAGTCGGCATTGCTGCCTCGCGTGCTGGACCAAGTTGACCTGGACATGATCAACACCAATTACGCGCTGGAAGCGGGCCTCAACCCTGCGACTGACGCACTGATCATCGAAGGCGCAGATTCGCCTTACGTGAACTTCTTGGTCGCTCGCCCAGACAACAAAGACAGCGACGCGATCCAAAAGCTGTCTAAAGCGCTGACCAGCCCAGAAGTAAAAGCCTTTATCGAGCAGAAATACAAAGGTGCCGTGTTGCCAGCGTTCTAATCCCACGCCCACTCACTCAAAACGCCGACGGCTCACACAGCGTCGGCGTTTTTTTATGTCTAGCAAAACTACCTAGCAGATTTACTAGGTAGGCAAGGTCATGATTTGAGCCGAAGCTGAATCTCTTCTATTAAGGAGCCAGCCCACATGCCTGTGATGCGATATGCCTACGACCCCCTTGATCGTTTAATAGCCAGCCTATCGGGCTCGCAAGCCTCATCGAGGCGGCATTTTTATAACCATGAACGCCTGAGTACGCGGGTGCAGAGCGAACACAGCCAGTCCGTCTTTCAACACCAACACCTCGTGTTAGCCGAAAAACGAACAACAGGCACCCAATTGCTGGCCACCGACGCTAAACGCAGCGTTTTGCACGGGCTGAGCGGTTCCGGTAACCATGCCCAAGCCTACAGCGCTTATGGTCATCCTCGCCTTCAAAGCGGGCAGCAAAGCCTGTTGGGATTTAACGGCGAAGCGTGCGACCCGCTAACCGGCCACTATCTATTAGGCAATGGTCATCGAGGCTATAACCCCGTGTTAATGCGGTTTAACAGCCCTGATGCGTTAAGCCCGTTTGGTAAGGGCGGGATCAATGCCTATGCATATTGCGCAGGCGACCCGGTGAATCGCAGCGATCCCAGTGGGCGATTTAGTATGGCTCTCGCTTCAGCCATCATCGGTTTTGCCGGTGCACTGCTGAGCACGCAGCGCAGCATGGGGTTTATGGGTGCGATGAGAAAAATCTTGCACTTACAACCCAGCCTCAGAGCGGTAACCAAGGTAGCAACTACGTCAGGCACTGTCCTCGCGAGCGGCGTAACCCTGACTCGTTTGGTGTGGATGGAATGGGCGCCAACCAGTGTACCGACTCAATTACTGGGAGCTGCCACAGTACTCAGCGGCGTATCAGTTGCCGGGGCCGCAGTAGGCGCGGCTCTTTATCGCCTGAAAAAGGGTCCTTTCATATGGAATAAAAAAAAGCTTTCGGCTGCGGGTAAAGAAAACTTCGACCTCACTGAAGTTGTTAGCGCTCATCAGCCAGAATCTCCACAGCCTCAATCAAGCTCTTTATCAACACAGATTTCGCATCCATCATCCCAAAACCCGTCTGCTACCGCTCAGGCAACTGACATTCGAAAAAAATGATCTCAATCCGCCCACTGCCAAGCCGGTTGGTCAAGCATCCGCTGCCCGACCACCTCGGTCTGACCGAGGTTTTTCTCCAGCACGATGCAGTTGCATTCCGGGTCTTGCTGCAAGGCGGCGATCAAGCGGCGGGCGTGAGACACCACCCACACCTGCGACTGTTGCGAAGTGCGAATGATCAACCGCGCCAACGCAGGCAGCAGGTCGGGGTGTAGGCTGGTTTCGGGCTCGTTCAGCACCATGAGTGTCGGCGGGCGCGGCGTCAGTAAGGCGGCCACCAACAGTAGGTAGCGCAAGGTGCCGTCCGACAGCTCTGCCGCCGACAACGGGCGCAACAAACCTTCTTGATAAAACTCGATAGCAAAACGCCCGCCGAGTAAGCATTCGATCTTCAGTCGCGCACCGGGGAAGGCGTCACTGATGGCGCTGTGTAACGCCTCGGGATTACCCATTTCGAGAATGGTTTGCAGGGCCGCCGCAAGGTCGCGGCCATCGTGGTGCAACACCGGTGTGCGAGTGCCCAGTTGAGGCTGACGCACCGGGGCATCAGGGTCGGTGCGAAAGTGATCATAAAAGCGCCAGCCCCGGATCGACTCCCGCAGCTGCAACACCTCGGGCGAGGCATGCAGGCTGCCAACGTGATCAAACAGGCTGTCAAACATCGGCGTATGTTGCGCCAGCACCTGCCAACTGCGCCCGGCACGGGCACGAATCATCGGGCCATTACGCTCCACCAGCTCGCTCGCCGGCCGATACGAGGCACCAACCCAAATACTCTCATGCTTGATTTGCGGGTCGAGGGTAAACGCAGAGCGTTCAGGGGGCGTCACCCCTAAGGCGATGGCGTAACTGAATTCTTCGGCGGCAAAGCCCAAGCGCAAGCGTTTGACCTTATTGCGCGGGCCGCCCTCTATGGCCACTTCGCCTGACTTCATGCGCCGCGAGATGACCTCAGGCCCAGCCCAGAACGTAGACTCCAACCCGCCTTCACGGGCCAGCGCATTGATCACCCCACCTTGAGCCGTCTCGGCCAGTAACCGCAGAGCGCGGTACAGGTTGGATTTGCCGCTGCCATTAGGGCCTGTAATTAAATTAAGCTTGGCCAGTGGTACAACGAGCTGATTGATGGAACGGTAGTTGGCCACCGCAAGAGTGGTGAGCATAGGTGACCTCGGGTTAAAAAAATCTGGATAGCCTCAGCAAACAGAGCCCACAAATCTTATCCCTGTTCTACGCTATCTGGCATATTGTCCCGCTCAATCAGCATCAAACAAAGGAGTGTGCATGGCTGGTCCACGAATCAAGTGTGTTTTGGGCTTTAGCCTTTTGGCGCTCCTGACGGCTTGCGGTAAAGAAGGCCCCAAAGAGCCTTTATCGCCACGGGTTTACGTACAGGAAGTGACCTCACGCGAGTATGCACCTCCCATTGCGCTCAGCGGCGATATTCAAGCCCGCGTCCAAACTCAGCTGTCCTTTCGTGTCGGCGGCAAAGTGATCGAGCGTAACGTTGATGTCGGCGATCATATTCAGGCCAATCAAGTGTTGGCGCGTTTGGACCCCAAAGACCTGAAAACCCAAGTCGAGACCGCTCAAGCCAGCGTATCTGCACAACAGGCGCAAGTGGTACAAAGCCGCGCCGCCTTTATTCGCCAACAAAAACTGCTGCCAAAAGGCTACACCAGCCAAAGCGAATATGATTCTGCCAATGCCGCACAGCTGAGCGCCCAAAGTGCGTTGGCGGCCGCGCAGGCGCAATTGGCCAATGCCCGTGAACAACTCAGTTACAGCAACTTAGTCGCCGAAGCCCCCGGCGTCATCACCGCGCGCCAAGCGGAGGTAGGGCAAGTGGTGCAAGCCACCATGCCGATGTTCTCGCTGGCCCGTGACGGCGCCCGCGATGCCGTGTTTAACGTGTACGAGTCACTGTTTATCGAGCCACCCACAGACCCTACCGTGCAAATCACCCTGCTGCATGACCCGACCATCAAGGCCAATGGCTTTATCCGCGAAATAACCCCGGCGGTGGCAGCCCAAAGCGGCACACTGCAAATCAAGGTGCAACTGGACACCCTGCCCAAAGGCATGGATTTAGGCTCGATTGTCAGCGTCAATCTGACCCCGGCGCCTAAATCCAGCATTGAGATGCCGTGGTCGGCCCTGACCAAAGACCTGAGTGAGCCAGCGGTGTGGGTCGTCGATGAGCAAAACACGGCCCGTCTTCAGAAAGTAACAGTCGGCCGTTACCTGACCGGCAGCGTGATCATCAGTGACGGCCTCAAGGACGGAGAAAAAGTCGTGATCGCAGGCGGGCAATTGTTGCATCCCGGCATGCAGGTCGAGATAGCGCCCACCCCAGAAGGGGGGATGACGTTATGAGCCGCCTATGGATCGCGCCACTGGCAGCTCTCTTGTTAATGGGCTGCTCTGAAGAAAAAAAAGCACCCGAACCCGTGAGGCCGGTGCTGTACGTGGTGGTAAAGCCGGATATGACCCAACAGTTGGGGCGCTTCGCTGGCAATATCGAGGCCCGCTACGAAAGCACCTTAGGTTTTCGCGTGCCGGGCCGGATCGTGCAGCGCACCTATGACATGGGCGCCCTGGTCAAAAAAGGCGATATTTTGGCCAGCCTCGACCCGACAGATCAGCAAAATAATGTCCGCGCCGCTCAAGGCGATTTGGCCAAAGCCCAAGCGCAATTGATTAACGTCCAAGCCAGTGCCCGCCGCCAGCAAGAGCTGTTCGATAAAGGCGTCGGTGCCCAAGCGCAGTTAGACACAGCACAAGCAGACCTCAAAACCAGCCAAGCATCCGTTAAGCAAGCGGCGGCAGCGCTCAGCCAGGCCAAAGACCAGCTCAGCTACTGCAACCTGCGCGCAGACCATGACGCGGTGATCACCGCGTGGCAAGCCGAAGCGGGCCAAGTGGTCAGTGTGGGCGAAGCCGTGGTTACTCTGGCGCGCCCTGACATCAAAGAGGCGGTCATTGATCTACCTGCGCCGCTGGCCGAAACCTTGCCCAAGGACGTGGTGTTCTTCGTGGCTGGCCAGCTCGACCCTAACGTCAACACCCGCGCCCACATTCGCGAAATCGCGCCTCAGGCCGACAGCGCCACCCGCACCCGGCGCGTACGCCTGACACTCGACCAGACGCCACCGGCCTTTCGCCTCGGCAGTTCAATCAGCGTGACCGTCAGCAACCCGATTACTCAGCACTTCCAACTTCCACTGAGCGCCCTGCAAGAAGTGGATGGGCAAACCCGCGTGTGGGTCATTGACCCGCAAACACTCACCGCCAACACCCGAGACGTCACTGTGTGGCAGCGCGCGGGCAATACCGTCTTGCTCTCGGGCGGTATCAGCAGCGGTGACACCGTCGTCAGTGCCGGTGTTAACAGCCTCAAACCTGGGCAAAAAGTCAGACTCGACAAGGAAAGCTCGCAATGAATGGGAAATTCAACCTGTCCGAGTGGGCCCTCGAACATCAGTCATTCGTCTGGTACCTGATGTTTATCGCGGTGCTTGCCGGGTTCTTTTCGTACTTCAATCTGGGCCGTGCTGAAGACCCGAGCTTTACCATCAAAACCATGGTGATCCAGACCAAATGGCCCGGTGCAACGGTCGACGACACCATGCTGCAAGTCACCGACCGTATCGAGAAAAAGCTCGAAGAGCTGGACACCCTCGATTACGTCCAAAGCTACACCCGGCCGGGTGAGTCCACGGTATTTGTGTTCTTGAAAGACACCACCAAAGCCGAACTCATCCCGCACATATGGTACGAGGTGCGTAAAAAAATCGGCGATATACGCGGCGACTTTCCCCAAGGCATTCAAGGCCCGGGCTTCGACGACGAATTCGGTGATGTATACGGCACGATTTACGCCTTTACCGGTGATGGCATCAGCATGCGTCAGTTGCGCGACTACGTAGAGCAGGTGCGCACGGGGATTCGCGACGTTCCCAATCGCGGCAAGATGATGACCATTGGCGAGCAAGCCGAAACCTTTTACCTCGACTTTTCGACCCGCAAACTGGCCGCCTTGGGCTTGGATCAACAGCAAATTCTGCAAAGCCTGCAAGCGCAAAACGCCGTCACTCCGGCCGGAGTCATTGAAGCCGGGCCAGAGCGAATGTCCGTGCGCGCTTCAGGTCAGTTTCACAGCGTGGCCGACCTTGAGGCCGTGAACCTGCGGGTCAACGACCGCTTCTACCGGCTCGCCGACGTGGCAGACATCACCCGCGGGTACGTCGACCCGGCCGCGCCGATGTTTCATTACAACGGCCAACCGGCCATCGGTCTGGCCGTGGCCATGAACACCGGCGGCAACATTCAGGAGTTCGGCCAGCAACTGCAAGAACGCATTCAAGAACTGACCGCACAACTGCCGGTCGGCGTGGGCGTACACATGGTGTCCGACCAGGCAGAAGTGGTTCAGGTGGCCGTACACGGCTTTACCAGCGCCCTGTTTGAAGCGGTGATCATCGTGCTGGCGGTGAGTTTTATCAGCCTGGGCTTACGCGCGGGCATGGTCGTCGCGATCTCGATCCCGCTGGTGTTGGCACTGGTGTTTGTGTTCATGGAGTTCTCCGGCATCGCCATGCAGCGTGTGTCGCTGGGCGCCTTGATCATCGCCTTGGGCCTGTTGGTGGACGACGCGATGATCACGGTGGAGATGATGATCTCGCGGCTTGAGCTGGGGGAAACCAAGCAACAAGCCGCGACGTTCGCCTATCACTCCACCGCCTTCCCGATGCTCACCGGGACCTTGGTCACGGTGGCCGGTTTTGTGCCTATCGGCCTTAACAACAGCGCCGCAGGCGAATACACCTTCACCCTGTTCGCGGTGATTGGCGTGGCCTTGATCGTGTCGTGGATGGTGGCAGTGCTGTTTGCCCCCGTGTTGGGCGTGCATATCCTGTCAACCAAGGTCAAACCCAAATCTGACAAGCCGGGGCGGCTGGCGCAGATCTTCAATACCGGCCTGCTGTGGTGCATGACCCATCGCTGGTGGACCATTGGTGGCACCGCGGCGATGTTTTTGGCTGCCGTGATTGGCATGACTTTCGTCCAAAACCAGTTTTTCCCGGCGTCAGAACGCCCTGAAATTCTGGTGGATTTGAACCTACCGCAAAATGCCTCGATCCAAGAAACCCTCAAAGTCACTCAACGCTTTGAAGAGTCGCTCAAGGGCGACCCGGACATCGTGCGCTGGAGTACTTACGTGGGTGAGGGCGCGATCCGTTTCTACCTGCCACTGGACCAACAACTGCAAAACCCCTTCTTCGCGCAACTGGTTATCGTGAGTACCGGCCTTGAGAGCCGAGATGCGTTGATGGAGCGCCTCAGCAAGCGTCTGCACGAAGACTTTGTGGGTATCGGCAGTTACGTTCATACCCTAGAACTAGGCCCGCCCGTGGGCCAACCGCTGCAATATCGCGTCAGCGGCCCGAATATTGATCAAGTGCGCAAACACGCCATCGACCTGGCCACTGTGCTGGATGACAACCCTAATGTGGGTGAAACCCTGTTCAACTGGAACGAGCCGGGCAAGGTGCTGCGCGTCGACATTGCGCAAGACAAAGCCCGCCAGTTTGGTTTGTCATCCCAAGACGTCGCCAACGTGATGAACAGCATCGTAACCGGTGCGACCGTCAGCCAAGTGAAAGACAGCATCTACCTCATCGACATTATCGGCCGGGCCAACGGCAGCGAACGCAACACGCCAGAAACCCTGCTAAACCTGCAAATCACCACACCGAGTGGCACCTCGATCCCCTTGCTGGCGTTTGCCTCGGTCCGCTACGAACTGGAGCAGCCGTTAGTCTGGAGCCGTGACCGTATCCCGACCTTGACCCTCAAGGCTTCGGTGCGCGGCAACATCCAAGCGGTTGATTTGGTGGACGAACTGAAGCCAACCCTGCAAGCCTTTATCGACAAATTGCCACCGGGCTACAAAGTCGAAACTGGCGGCACCGTGGAGCAAAGCGCCAAGGCCCAAGGCCCAATCGCCAAAGTTATCCCGCTGATGTTGTTCTTGATGGCCACCTTCTTGATGATCCAACTGCAAAGCGTGCAGAAGATGTTCATCGTAGTCAGTGTCGCGCCGTTGGGCCTGATTGGTGTGGTGTTGGCGCTAGTGCCGACTGGTACGCCGATGGGCTTTATCGCGATCTTGGGGATCTTGGCACTGATCGGCATCATCATTCGTAACACCGTTATTCTGGTGACCCAAATCGACCAGTTCGAACGCGACGGCTACGACCCGTGGCACGCCGTGGTACAAGCCACCCATCATCGTCGTCGGCCGATTTTGCTGACTGCGGCGGCGGCCAGTTTGGGCATGATCCCGATTGCGCGTGACGTGTTCTGGGGGCCGATGGCCTACGCCATGATCGGCGGCATCTTCTCGGCCACGCTGCTGACACTGCTGTTCTTGCCAGCGCTGTACGTGGCTTGGTACCGGATCAAAGAAAACAAAAACCCGCCACCTGCACTTAGCTGATGGCACCTAACCTGTAGGAGCGCTCGCGATCTTTTGACCTTAAACATCAAAAGATCGCAGCCTGCCGCAGCGCCTACAGGGTGTGTTTTAACGCACCAAATGCAAGAACTGCATATGACGTTCATACTGGTCGAGAATGTCGTTGATGATTTGGTCTTTGGTGTAGCCCATCAGGTCGTAGTCTTGGCTACCTTCGCTCAAGTGCACTTCAGCACGGTAGTAGCGACGGTTGCGCAGTTCTTTAGGCCCCATGCCGCCACGGGCGAACGATGGGGTGAAGTAGCCGCGCATCTGCACCTGATACACAAACGGTTGCGCCTCGCCGTGGCCGATCTCAAGGCTGACGTTGTCAAACGCCAAATCGGGCTGGGTAACGACATTAAGGCCCTTTTCTATGAACACCGCGCTCACTTCTTCAATCGCCGGGCGTACGGTGGTGTCCATAAAGCGATACACCTCGTCACGCGACGGGAAGTGCACCGCTTGGCTCAATCGTTGACGCCAACCGCCTCGACCTCGACGCGAAGCCGACACCGGCGCCAGCGAGTGCATCTGGGCGATCTGCTTCTGCGACTCAAGATGGAATGCCTTGTGCAGCCCCCACATCATGAGCAACAAGATCAGCGAGAACGGCAGCGAGGTGAGCACCACCGCAGACTTGAGCGCGTCGATACTGCCCGAGAACAGCAACGAACTGGTGACCAGCGCGGTCAGACCGCCCCAGAACACCCGTAGCCATTTAGGGCCGTCTTCGTCAGCGTTGTTACCTTGCGCCGAGAGCGTTGACAGCACCACGGTGCCGGAGTCTGCCGAAGTCACGAAGAACACAAAGCTGATGAACACCGTGACGGCAATAACGGTTTTGCTCCACGGGTAGGTTTCGAGCAGCAGGTACAAGGCGCGCGAAGGATCGTCGATTGCGGCTTGGCCCAAGGCCGCCAAGCCGTGGTTGAGCACTTGGTCGATGGCGCTGTTGCCGAAGATCGACATCCACGCCAAGGTGAAGCCCAACGGAATCAGCAACACGCCAAACACGAATTCGCGAATGGTGCGGCCACGGGAGATACGCGCAATAAACAGGCCCACAAACGGCGACCATGCGATCCACCACGCCCAATAAAACACAGTCCAGCCGCCCAACCAGTCGCTGGGTTTGTTGTACGCGTACACATCGAAACTTTTGGTCGGCAGCGAGCCTAAGTAGTCACCGATGTTCTGAATCAACGTGTTGAGCAAGTGCTGGGTAGGCCCGGCAAACAACACAAACAGCAGCAGCGCACAGGCCAACAGCATGTTGATGTCGGACATCACGCGTACGCCTTTATCGACGCCCGCGATAGCCACCAAAATGGCCGCGCCCATCATCAGGGTAATTAGCCCCACTTGAATCCACTGGGTGTGCGGTACGCCGAACAGGTAATCGAGCCCGGAGTTGAGGTGCAAGACGCCAAAACCCATGTCTGCGCCCAGACCAAACACCGTGGCGATGATGCCAAAGCCGTCTACCGCGTAACCAATTGGGCCATTGATACGCTTGCCAATCAGCGGATACAGCGCCGAACGCAGCGCCAGCGGCAAGTTATGCCGATAGGCAAAATAAGCCAGCGCCATGCCGACAAAAGCAAACACGCCCCAACCGTGCAGGCCCCAGTGCAAAAACAGCAATTGCATGGCTTGGCGCGCAGATTCCTCAGTACCCGCTGGGCCTTGCGGCGGGGCGAGCATGTGGGTCAGGGGTTCTGAGACACAAAAGAAAAATAGCGTGATGCTGATCCCGGCGGCAAAGAGCATGCCCGCCCAGGACAGGTAACTGAACTCAGGTTCGTCGTGATCGGCACCGAGCTTGATCTTGCCGTAGCCGGACAAGGCGGTGACGATCACGAAGATCAGATACAGGGTCATCGCTAGCATGTAGTACCAGCCGACCGTATTGGCCGCCCAGTTTTGCGCCGCTAAAAGCCATTCACCGGCGGCCTCGGGCAAAGAAATCACCACCAGCCCGAAGATCAGAATAAACCCGGCGGCAAAGTAAAAAACCGGCGGGTTCATGCGGATAACAGACGGTTCCGACGTCGTGGGTGTACTCATGGCCAATACACCTCGTGGCAGTCAAAAGGGTACGAAAAGAGCGAGTTCGGCAAGGGTTAGCCTCCTGTTGTGAGCGGGCAGCGGACCACCGGTTTAACTTGAACGAGCATTCAAGTTAAACATGAATGGACTTGTAGGACTATTCGCCACCCTTGGCTACACGTGTCTTACGTTAGCTCATGGCAAGCTATGACACATGGCCGTGACCAACGTTCAGCCGTTATGGCTTGGGGCTATCAGGGATTTGCCGACGGCTGGAAGGTGGAGGCAATTAGGGGGCTGAAAAAAATTCAAAAAAAATGGGGCGAGCGTCTTTCTGGTTAAAAAATAGTCAGACTCTGATTTACGATCATTGGGTGAAAGCTTCAAGAGCGCCCCTATTCAAAACATAGATAAATTCAACGGCCGTATATTGCCCATCCAGATCGCGTGATCGGTGTGGTCCAGTAGGTCATTACCGGTGTCGGGGTGCAAAAAGATCACCAGCCCGTGCCGATTAATCGCCAGCCATGGCAATACGATGCCGAGCAGTTCGGGGCCGAAAGCCAGTTGGCAGCTCCAGTCGGGGTGCGGGCCGACCGGCCGCTGGTGCACGCGGCCCATGCTGACGCCAAACTGCTGCGCGGCTTCTTCACACAAGGCGCGCGCTTGTTCGAGGGTGCTGGCATCAAAGTAAACGTGGGCGTGATAGCCCTTGATTCGTTGCATAAGCACCTCTTAAAAAATGGTCTGTTGTCGCTGCTTAAGGCTGTGAAGCGTTGCGTTTTTGGAACCCTGCGCGTTCCTTACACGGCCTTTATTGTTCGCCAGCACGTACATGCTAGGGTTCTGCTTTGTCCATCTGCCCAACGAGAACGTTATGCCCCGGCTTAACCGCGCTAACATCCTGCCTTTTTTAAACTGGCTGCCCCAGCAGACTCGCGCAAGTGTCGGTCGTGATGCCTTGGTGGGCTTGAGTGGCGCAATTCTGGCACTGCCGCAGTCAATCGCCTACGCCTTAATTGCAGGTTTGCCTCCCGAGTACGGGCTGTATGCGGCGATTGTTCCGGTGATCATTGCGTGTCTTTGGGGTTCATCGTGGCACTTGATCTGCGGCCCAACGGCTGCGATTTCGATTGTGCTGTTTGCCAGTGTCAGCCCGCTGGCGGTGCCGGGCAGCCAAGACTACATCGGCCTGATTCTGCTACTGACGTTTCTGGCCGGGGTGTTTCAGTGGCTGTTAGGGATGCTGAGATTTGGCGCACTGGCCAATTTTGTCTCACATTCGGTGGTGCTGGGTTTCACCCTCGGCGCGGCCGTGGTGATTGCCTTGGGCCAAGTGCCCAACCTGCTCGGCTTAGAGGTCCCGAGCAAAGCCACGGCCCTCGACAGCCTGATCACGCTGCTGCGGCATGTGAGGGAGTTCGATCCGGCTTCGCTAGGGCTAGGGCTAGCGACGGTGCTGTTGGGCGCTGCGCTCAAACGTTGGCGACCGCGCTGGCCGACGCTGTTAATCACCTTGGTGCTTGCCAGCCTGACGGTATGGGGCTTGCCGCACGTGTTTGGGCATGTGCAGTTGGTGCAGGGGTTTGTGGGCCGTTTGCCACCGTTTAGCCCGCTTCCGCTGGATGTCGAAACTGTACTGCGGCTGCTACCGAGCGCCGTGGCGGTGGGCATGCTGGGGCTGGTGACCAGCTTGTCGATTGCCCGCTCGTTAGCAACACGTTCGCAGCAGATGCTCGACGCTAATCAGGAGATCCGCGCACAAGGCTTGTCGAACATATTCGGCGCGTGGTGTTCGGGGTATTTGTCATCCGGCTCCTTTACCCGCTCGGGCCTTAGTTATGAGGCCGGAGCGCAGTCGCCATTGGCCGGGGTGTTTTCCGCGCTGTGGGTGGCGCTGTTTGCCGTCACCGGCTCGGCGCTGATCGCGCATATCCCAATCCCGGCCATGGCGGGCAGTATTGTGTTGATCAGTTGGGGCTTGGTGGACATCCGCGGCATTCGTGCGTTGTGGCGAGTGAGCCATGCCGAGTTCGCGGTCATGGCCCTGACCTGCGTGGCCACGTTGCTGTTGGAGCTGCAAACAGCGATTTATGCCGGGGTGCTGGCCTCGCTGTTCTTTTACCTAAAACGCACATCACGGCCGCGTGTTCAGCAGTGGATGGCCGGAGATGAAGAAGTATTAAAGGTGGGCGGGTCGATTTTTTTTGGCGCCAGCCATTACCTGCAAGTGCGCTTGCAACGTACCCACGGGCAACGGGTGGTGATTGAGGCGCAGCAGATCAACTTTATCGACTACTCGGGGGTCGAGATGCTGCATCAGGAGGCGCGCCGATTGCTGACACACGGTCGTACCCTGACATTACGCAGAGCGCGTGCGCAGGTGGTTGAGGAATTGAAAAAGTTGGAAGGTGAGGACAACTGCCCGATTTTGTTTGAGGATTAAAAACTGCCCTCACCGCCATGCTCGTGTAGGAGCTGCCGCAGGCTGCGATCTTTTGATGTTAAAGGCAAAAGATCGCAGCCTGCGGCAGCGCCTACGTGAGTGGGTCAAGGTTTACAGCGCCAGCAGGCGCCGCAACTCGGCCAGCGCAGGCGCGGTGTCCGGGCGCACACCGCGCCACAGGTAAAAGGCTTCTGCCGCCTGTTCGGCCAACATGCCCAGGCCGTCCATAACGTGGCCCGCGCCATGCTCAGTCGCCCACACACAGAAAGGTGTTGGCTCTTTGCCGTACATCATGTCGTAGCACAGGGTTTGCCCCGGCTCGATCAGGCTGCTGGCAATGGGCGGGAGTTCACCGGCCAAACTGGCCGACGTCGCGTTGATGATCAAGTCGACCGGCTCGTGCAACCAGTCAAAACCACTGGCCGCCACGGGCCCCAAATCACTGAACAGCTCCGCCAACTGTTCGGCTTTTTCGACCGTGCGATTGGCGATAGTCACCGACGTGGGGCCTTCAGCCAAAATCGGTTCCAGCGCACCACGCACCGCTCCGCCCGCCCCCAAAATGAGGATGCGCTTGCCCTTTAGGCTGAAGCCCGCATTGACCGTCAAATCGCGCACCAGCCCTGCACCATCGGTGTTGTCGCCCAGCAAGCTGCCATCAGGCTGTTTGCTCAGGGTGTTGACCGCGCCCGCACGTTGCGCCCGAGGGCTTAGGCGGGTCGCTAAACGGTAGGCGTCTTCTTTAAACGGCACGGTGACATTGGCGCCGTGCCCCTGCTTAAAAAACGACAACGCACAGCCCGCAAAATCCTCCAACGGCGCGAGTAACGTCTCGTACTGCATTGAATGTCCGGTTTGTTCGGCGAACAGGCGGTGCAGGACCGGCGATTTGCTGTGGGCGATCGGGTTACCAAAAACGACGTAGCGGTCCATCAGGCAAGCTCCTCAGGCGGTATCAGGCGTTGGCTAGCCAATCACGGTCTTGCAGGAAGTATTCAGTTAGACGCGCCTCTTCACTGCCGGGTGCGGCTTTCCAGTCATAGCCCCAGCGCACGTGCGGCGGTAGCGACATCAGGATCGACTCGGTACGCCCGCCTGATTGCAGACCGAACAAGGTGCCACGGTCGTAAACCAGGTTGAACTCAACGTAGCGACCACGACGAAACGCTTGGAACTCACGTTGCTCAGCCGTGTAGGCGTCTGTTTTGCGGCGCTGAACAATGGGTAAGTAGGCGTCGAGGTAGGCGTCACCAATGGCGCGAATGAAGGCAAAGCAGGTGTCGAAATCCCACGCGTTCAAATCATCAAAGAACAAGCCGCCAATCCCGCGTGGCTCGTTGCGATGCTTAAGGTGGAAGTAGCGGTCGCACCACGCTTTGTAACGCGGATACACGTCAGCACCGAAGGGTGCACACGCTTGCTCGGCCACGCGGTGCCAGTGCACGCAGTCTTCTTCTACCGCGTAGTAGGGCGTGAGGTCGAAACCACCACCAAACCACCAGACGGGCTCTTCGCCTTCTTTTTCGGCGATGAAAAAACGTACGTTGGCGTGGGAAGTCGGTACATGCGGATTGTGAGGATGCATCACCAGCGACACGCCGAGGGCTTCAAAACCACGCCCCGCCAGCTCTGGGCGATGGGCACTGGCAGAAGGTGGTAAACCGCTGCCAAACACGTGGGAAAAGTTCACACCGCCTTTTTCGATGATCTGACCGTTTTCGATCACGCGGGTACGTCCGCCACCGCCCGCCGGGCGCTCCCAAGCGTCTTCAACGAAGCGCGAGCCGCCATCTTCGGTTTCCAGCGCAGCGCAAATACGGTCTTGAAGGTCGAGCAAGTAGGCTTTAACGGCCTCGGTGCGAGTAGTCATGGCATCACCTTAAATCGGGCTAAGCGACAGAGCGGGGCCGCCAGCGAAGGGCGGCTAGCATAACACCGCCCCCGACCTCATCGCAGTTGACGAAGATCACGCTTAAGCGTTGGATAGGGCCTTCGTCAATTCAGCAAGGACAGTGCAAATGGCTAAACGTATCCAGTTTCGGACCCTCGGCGGCCCTGAAGTACTTGAGTATGTCGATTACCAACCTGCCGAGCCGGGCCCGCAACACGTACGCGTCCGTAATCAGGCCATCGGTCTGAATTTTATCGACACCTATTACCGCAGCGGCCTGTACCCACTCCCTGAAATGCCATCCGGGCTGGGTAATGAAGGGGCGGGCATCATCGACGCAGTGGGCAGTGACGTGCACAACGTCAAGGTCGGCGACCGCGTGGCCTACGGTACCGGCCCGCTGGGGGCGAACAGTGAGTTTCACGTCTTGCCTGCCGCGAATGTGGTGAAGCTGCCGGACGATATTTCGTTCGAGCAAGCCGCGGCCGTGATGCTCAAGGGCCTGACGGTGCAGTACTTGTTGCGTCAAACCTATGAGGTTAAAGCGGGCGATACGATTTTGTTCCACGCCGCCGCCGGTGGTGTCGGTTCGATTGCCTGCCAATGGGCAAATGCGCTGGGCGCTAAGTTGATTGGCACGGTCAGCTCGGCGGAAAAAGCGGCACTGGCCAAGTCGCTGGGGGCTTGGGAAACCATCGACTACAGCCATGAAGACGTGGCCCAGCGAGTGCTAGAGCTGACCGACGGCAAGAAAGTCTCCGTGGTGTATGACGGCGTTGGTAAAGACACTTGGCTCACCTCGCTGGACAGCTTGGCGTTGCGCGGGTTGATGGTCAGCTTCGGTAACGCGTCGGGCGCTGTGACAGGCGTGAATCTTGGGATCTTGTCGCAGAAGGGTTCGCTGTACGTGACCCGGCCTACACTGGCGAGCTACGCCAACACCGCCGAAAACCTGCAAAAAATGGCCGATGAGCTGTTCGAGATGATCCGTACCGACAAGATCAAGGTCGAGATCAGCCAGCGCTTTGCGTTAAAAGACACAGCCAAGGCTCACATCGAGTTGTCGGCCCGCCGTACCACGGGTTCGACGATTCTGCTGCCTTAACGCCCACCCTTGTAAGAGCGAGTTTGCTCGCTCTTACAGGGCCACTTTAGGCCGGGCGCACGACGTTGCCGGTTGCCAAATCACGTATCAGGCTCGGGTTTTTACGCCCGCCCAGATTGCCGCCTAACACATGGTCTATCTGCCCACGAAAGTACTGCTCAACTTTTAGCCGCGTACGCGCCGCTGGCAAACCCGCCGGGTTGGCAGACGTAGAGACAATAGGGCCGACCAACGAACACAACTCCCGCACCAGCGGATGATCGCTGACGCGCAAGGCGACGGTTTCATGCTGGCCGGTGATCCACTCGGGCAGTAACCCTTGATGTGGCACCAGCCAAGTATTGGGCCCAGGCCACGTGCTCGCCATGCGGTCCAACCAGTCTTGCGGGAAGTCTTCAAACAGAAAGTCAAATTGGCGGATGTTGTCGGCCACCAGAATCAAGCCTTTGTCCACAGGTCGCGACTTGACCGCCAGCAAACGCTCTACCGCCTCTTCATCCCATGGGTCGCAACCCAGGCCCCAGACGGCTTCGGTAGGGTAGGCGATCACGGCGCCTGCGCGAATCGCTCGTGCTGCTTGTTGGACGCGCCAGGTGCTGATCATTCAATGTCTCCAAATAGGTGCTGGGCGCAGTGTACTTAGCTGGCGCGAGCAAACCAACGCCCGCCCTCAAGCACGACGTGGCCGTCGAGCTCCAGCTCGGTCAAGGCGGCCAGCAAACGGGGCAAGTCCCAGCCGCTGGCACAGGCCAAGGCTTCACTGGTGTGCGGGGCTGCTTGCAACAATTGCACAAGTGGATGAAGGCTGAGCGTAAAGAGTTCGCCCGTGGTCAATGGCATCGAGCGCCAACCGCGTAGGCCTTCCAAAATGTGTTCGACGGTTTCAACCAGGGTCGCGCCATCACGAATCAGCTGATGGCAGCCTCGCGCCCCGGGGTGGTGGATAGAACCCGGTAGGGCGTAAACCTCGCGCCCTTGCTCGGCGGCCAAGCGAGCGGTGATCAGTGAGCCGCTGGCCACGCTGGCTTCAACCACCAGCACGCCCAACGATAAACCGCTGATGATTCTATTGCGCCGAGGGAAGTTGGACGACAGCGGCCCAGCGTCCAGCGGGAACTCTGAAACCACCGCGCTGCCGCTGGCGATCATGGCGTCGGCTAGACCGCGATGGCGCTGTGGATAAAGTTTTTGCAACCCCGTGCCCAGCACGCCAATTGTTTGCCCGCCAATGTCTAGCGCGGCCTGATGAGCAGCCCCGTCGATACCCAGCGCCAGCCCACTGGTGATGACAAAACCGGCGCCGGCCAAACAGCGTGAAAAGGCCGCAGCCGTGTCCAGCCCAGGCCGTGAGGCGCGTCGGCTACCGACCATCGCCAGTTGCGGCTTTTCTAGAATCGCAGGGTCCCCAGCCACAAATAACAGAGGCGGCGCATCTTTGATTTCGCTCAGTAATGCCGGGTAATCGGCCTGATCGTGCAATACCACATGCTGGTTGCAGCCCTCAAGCCAGCGCATTGCGGCACTAGCACCGTCACGGATCTCGGGGTTGCGACGTGCATCGCTGCTCACCACAGGCAACCCCAAAGCCCGCCACGCACTGGCTGGGGCACTGAGTGCCGAACTGGCCGAGCCGAAGGCCCGGAACAAGGCGTGGTAACGCTGTGGACCAACCTCGGGCAAGCGATGTAAGCGCAGACGGGCTTCCAGCTCTGCTGGGGAAATATCAGACAGCGACATGGGATCATCCTTGATCTGTTTCAGCAGCTTTACGGTAGGAGCAACCTGTGGATAAGTCTGTTAACAAGTTGTTGGAGATGTGTCAGTAAGCACCCGCGCAAGCGTTCAATCCATCCTTGAAATAACGCCTGCAAACCCAACCTTAGTTGAAGGCTGTACACAGACCGCGCACATTGGTTTCAAACTACGACACAGCCGCTGCCTGCAGCCGGGCAGCTAGTCGTTTCATCCGGGGTTGAATCCCTTTATTATGTGCGCTCGCGTGAAACGCCAGAGCCCGAGCGGGCTCTCTTTAAAGAGACGTTTTGCACAGGTTGCCGAGTCTTCAAGACCCCCTGACAACCGTTTTTGAATCTTTCACACAGTGCCCCAATCAAACTTATGGCTATTTTAAACATCCTCGAATTCCCAGACTCGCGTCTGCGTACCATCGCCAAGCCGGTGACGGTTGTGGACGATGAAGTGCGTCAGTTGATCGATGACATGTTTGAAACCATGTACGAAGCACCTGGCATTGGCTTGGCCGCGACGCAGGTCAACGTGCATAAGCGCATCGTCGTCATGGACCTGAGCGAAGACCGCAGCGAGCCGATGGTGTTTATCAACCCTGAGTTCGAAACCCTGACCGACGAAATGGGCCAATACCAAGAAGGCTGCCTTTCGGTGCCGGGTTATTACGAAAACGTCGATCGCCCGCAGCAGGTCAAGATCAAGGCGCTAGACCGTGACGGCAAGCCATTTGAAATGACCGCCGATGGCTTACTGGCCGTGTGCATTCAGCATGAGTGCGACCACCTCAACGGCAAGCTGTTCGTCGATTACTTGTCTACGCTCAAGCGTGATCGGATCAAGAAGAAGCTGGAAAAACTGCACCGCCAGAACGCTTGATCCTCGGTATAACCCTACGCTTGTCTCGGACTCACTGTAGCAGCGAGCTTGCCTCGCGATCTTTTCAACGATCAAAAGATCGCGAGGCAAGCTCGTTGCTACAGGGTTATTTCCGCCTTCCCCCCATTCCTAGTGAGTAATCCATGACTGAGCCACTGCGCATCGTCTTTGCTGGCACCCCCGAATTTGCCGCCGAACACCTCAAGGCGCTGCTCGACAGCCCATACGAGATTGTCGCGGTTTATACCCAACCGGATCGTCCGGCCGGGCGTGGGCAAAAGCTGATGCCAAGCCCGGTCAAGCAACTGGCGCTGGAACACAACATTGTGGTCATGCAGCCGCCCACCTTGCGCGCACCCGAGGCTCAAGCCGAACTGGCGGCCCTCAAACCCGACTTGATGGTGGTGGTGGCTTATGGCCTGATCTTGCCACAAGTGGTGCTGGATATCCCACGTCTGGGCTGCATTAACAGCCACGCGTCATTGCTGCCACGTTGGCGCGGCGCGGCCCCCATTCAGCGGGCTGTCGAAGCGGGTGATACCGAGAGCGGCGTGACGGTGATGCGCATGGAGGCGGGTTTAGACACTGGCCCGCTGCTGCTCAAGTCGGTGACGCCGATTACCGCTGATGACACCGGCGGCAGCCTGCATGACCGCTTGGCCGAGCTAGGCCCGCCTGCGGTGATCGAGGCCATTGCCGGTTTGGCGGCGGGCACACTGGCCGGTGAGGCTCAGGACGACAGCCTGGCGACCTACGCTCACAAGCTGAATAAAGATGAAGCACGCATCGACTGGGCCCGCCCTGCGGTCGAGTTGGAACGTCTGATCCGCGCCTTCAACCCGTGGCCTATCTGTCACAGCACGCTCAATGGCGAAGCACTGAAAGTGCTGGCCGCATCGCTGGCAGACGCAAAAGGCGAACCGGGGCAGATCCTCGCCGCCAGCAAAGACGGCCTGATCGTGGGCTGTGGTGAAGGCGCGCTGTGCCTGACACGTCTGCAATTGCCCGGCGGTAAAGCGCTGAACTTCAGCGACTTGTTCAACAGCCGTCGTGAGAAGTTTGCTATTGGCACTGTTTTGGGCGGCGCACAATGAACCCGCGTCTGGCCGCCGCCAAGGCACTGACTGCCGTTCTCAACGGTAAAGCATCGCTCAACAGTTCGTTGCCGCTGCAATTAGACAAGGTCGAAGCCCGCGACCGCGGCCTGACCCAAGACTTGGCGTTCGGCACCGCCCGCTGGCATCCGCGTTTGTCGGCGTTGGCTAACAAGCTGCTGCAAAAACCCTTCAAAGCCGCCGATGCAGACGTTGAGGCGCTGTTGCTGATCGGCCTATATCAACTGCTCTACACTCGCATCCCGGCCCACGCCGCGATTGGCGAAACGGTCGGTTGCGCTGACAAGTTGAAAAAGCCGTGGGCCAAGGGCCTGCTCAACGCGGTATTACGCAACGCCCAACGCGAAAGCGAGGCGTTGCTGAGCGAGCTTGAGCACGACCCTGTGGTGCGAACAGCCCATCCACGCTGGCTGCAAAAATCGTTGAAAGCGTTCTGGCCTGAGCAGTGGGAAGCCATTTGCGCCGCTAACAACGCGCATCCACCGATGATTCTGCGGGTCAATCGCCGCCATAAAACCCGTGACGCTTACCTGCAATTGCTGGCTGAAAGCGCGATTCAAGCCCAACCGTGCACGTTCAGCCGCGACGGCATTGTGCTGGCCGAAGCCTGCGATGTGCGCACGCTGCCGGGCTTTGCCGAAGGCTGGATCAGCGTGCAGGACGAAGCCGCGCAGTTGGCGGCAGACTTACTGGACCTGGCGCCCGGCCAACGCGTACTCGACGCATGTTGCGCGCCGGGCGGTAAGACCTGCCACATCCTTGAAGCTGAACCTAAGCTCGCGGGCGTGGTGGCGGTTGACCTTGAAGCCAAGCGCTTGGTGCGCGTACGCGAAAACCTCGAACGTTTGGGGTTGAGTGCCGAGTTAATTGCTGCCGATGGCCGCGATACCGCAACCTGGTGGGACGGCAAACCGTTCCAGCGCATTTTGCTCGATGCGCCGTGTTCTGCCACGGGTGTGATTCGTCGTCACCCGGACATCAAACTGACTCGCCAACCGGACGACATTGCAGCCCTCGCGACCTTGCAAGGTGAACTGCTGGACGCCATGTGGCATACGCTGGAGGTCGGCGGCATGCTGTTGTACGCCACATGCTCGACGCTACCGACCGAGAACACCGAAGTCATCGAAGCCTTTTTGGCCCGTACGCCGGGAGCACGCGAGCTGGCTATCGCCGGTGAGTTCGGTATCCAACAGCCTCACGGGCGCCAACTATTGGCCCAGGAAGGCGGGCATGACGGTTTTTATTACGCCAAACTGATCAAGATCGCTGCCGCACGCAGCTAACGGCGGGAACAGGAAATCACGGCATGAAAATCATCATCCTCGGTGCAGGGCAGGTCGGCGGCACGCTGGCAGAGCATTTGGCCAGCGAGGCCAATGACATCACCGTGGTCGACACCGATGGCGACCGCCTGCGCGATTTGGGCGACCGTCTCGACATTCGTACCGTGCAGGGCCGCGCCTCGCTGCCCAATGTATTGCGCCAGGCCGGGGCTGACGACGCCGATATGCTGGTGGCCGTGACCAACAGCGACGAGACCAACATGGTTGCCTGCCAAGTGGCTTACAGCCTGTTTCATACCCCCACTAAAATCGCTCGAGTCCGCGAATCGGCCTACCTGACACGTGGCGAAGAGCTGTTTGATAACGACGCGATTCCGGTCGATGTACTCATCAGCCCTGAGCAGGTTGTGACCAACTACATCAAGCGCCTGGTCGAACACCCCGGCGCGTTGCAGGTGATCGACTTTGCCGAAGGCAAGGCCCAACTGGTGGCGGTTAAGGCGTACTACGGCGGCCCGTTGGTGGGCCAGCAATTGCGCCAGTTGCGCGAGCACATGCCGAATGTAGACACCCGGGTCGCGGCGATTTTCCGACGCGACCGCTCTATCACGCCGCGTGGCGACACCGTGATTGAAGCGGACGACGAGGTATTTTTCATCGCGGCAAAGGCCAACATTCGCGCAGTAATGAGCGAAATGCGCCGCCTCGACGAAAGCTATAAACGCATTGTGATTGCCGGTGGCGGGCAGATTGGCGAGCGTTTGGCCGAGGCAATCGAAAGCCGTTATCAGGTCAAAATTATCGAGATGAACCCCGCGCGTTGCCGCTATTTGTCTGACAACCTCGACAGCACAGTGGTGCTGCAAGGTAGCGCCTCAAACCGCGACTTGATGCTCGAAGAAAACATCGCCGATGCCGATCTGTTTTTGGCCCTGACCAATGACGATGAGGCCAACATCATGTCCTCGTTGCTGGCCAAACGCCTAGGTGCGAAAAAGGTGATGACCATCATCAATAACCCGGCCTACGTGGACTTGATTCAGGGCGGCGAAATCGACATCGCCATCAGCCCGCAGTTAGCCACCATTGGTACGTTGCTGGCCCACGTGCGCCGTGGCGATATCGTCAGCGTGCACTCGCTGCGCCGGGGTGCGGCAGAGGCCATTGAGGCGATTGCTCATGGCGACTCCAAATCGAGCAAAGTGATTGGGCGCCGCATTGGTGAAATCAACCTGCCACCGGGCACTACGATTGGCGCGATAATTCGCGACGAAGAAGTACTGATTGCCCACGATGCAACGCTGATCAAAGCGGGCGATCACGTGATTTTGTTCCTTGTGGATAAAAAGCATATTCGCGACGTAGAGAAGCTATTCCACGTGGGGTTGAGTTTTTTCTAAGGAGACACGGATGTTGGAATCACTGGAAAAAATGCTGGGCAAGGGTATGGATAACGCATTGCTGCGCTTTGGGCTGGGCAAGGGTTATCTCGACCTTGGGGATAACCTCAAGGCGGCGGAGCATTTGCAACGATGCGTAGCGTTTGACCCTAAGTATTCAGCGGCGTGGAAGTTATTAGGCAAGGCCCACTTGGCGGCTGGGGATCGTGCAGCAGCGCGGACGGCGTGGGAGCAGGGCTTAAATGCTGCGCAAGCGCATGGCGACAAACAGGCCGAAAAAGAAATGACCGTGTTCTTGAAGAAGCTGGATAAGCAGCAGCCCTAACACCCCCCAAAAACCCCTCTAGGAGATTCCCTGTCGTCCATACGCCACACTGCGCGCAGCAAACGGGCTAAGTCTGTAGTCGCTGACGAGGCACAAAGGCTGCGATTAACACCATCGCGCACGGTGTTTGGGTGCATCTCTATTTTTGTAGGAGCTGGCGCAGCCTGCGATCTTTTGATCGCAACATCAAAAGATCGCAGCCTGCGGCAGCTCCTACGGGGTTGGGGTTGGGGCAGGGTTAGTACCAGCGTGCCTCGCCCGGTGGGCGTTTTTTGAAGCGCTTCATACTCCACATGTATTGGCTCGGGTACGCCCGAACGTAGGTTTCCACCACGTGGCTCATGGCTGCGCAGGCGGTTTCGGTGTCTTCGCTGTACATGGCTTCTGGCGCCGCCTGCAAAATAACCTTGAAGCCCGAGCCGTCCGGTAGGCGCACCGCGTGCAGGAATACGCCCACCGCTTTGCCGCCGGCCAGCATGTTAGGCACAAACTTGCTGGTCAGGGCCTTGGTGCCTAAGAACGGTACGAAGATGCCCGCTGACTCGGCAGGCTCCGGGTCTGCCGGGATCCCGACCTGGCCGCCTTTGCGCACTTCTTTAATGACACTCAAGATGCCTTCTTTGGTCGACGCGGCCACGCGGTTGCCAAGTTGAACGCGCTGTTTGCGCAGCAGTTCATCCACCGCTTTGAGCTTGGGTGGCCGGTAAAAAATGATCGGTTTGCACTGGCTGCAATAGAAGTGGTTAAGCACTTCCCAGTTACCCAAGTGGCTGGTGATGCCGACCACGCCTTTACCTGAAGCCAGTGCGTCTTTGAGTACGTCCAGACCTTCGACTTCGCGCACCAGATCAATCGAACGCTGAGCGGGCCAGATCCATGCACACGCGCTCTCGGTCAGGCTTTTGCCGATGTCTTTGAGGCTTTGGCCGACCAGTTGCTCACGCTCGACCGGATCCATCTCGGGGAAGCATTTGGCTAGGTTGATTCGTACCACCTCGCGCGAGCGGTTGGGCAGTTTCCACATCAGCCAGCCAATGGCCGATCCGACGTGTTGCACCGCGCCCCAAGGGAGCATGGCAAATAACCGCAAAGCCCCGACCAGCAAGGCGCCTTTAAACTTTTCCACAGGGCTTTCTCTCACAAAAATCGTAAATTCACTGTAGGAGCTTCCGCAGGCTGCGATTTTTAGATTTTAAAGATCGCAGCCAGCGGCAGCTCCTACAGGTTTTGCGTAGGGCTGGCATTCTAACCGGCGTTGGACAGTTCAGCGTAGCGGTCGCACGTGGTGGCGTGGTCCATGACCATGCCGCTAGCCTGCATAAAGGCGTAGCAAATGGTCGGACCGACGAAGGTGAACCCGGCTTTTTTCAGCGCTTTGCTCATGGCTTCGGCTTCGGGGGTCACCGCTGGGAACTCATGCCGTTCGGTGAAATGATTGATCTTGGGTGTGCCGCCCACAAAGGACCACAGGAACTCAACCGGATCTTTGAGCGCCAGCCAGGCTTGGGCATTGCGCCGCGCACCCGCGACTTTCAAACGGTTGCGAATGATCCCCGGATCCAGCAGCAACGTCTCTATTTCGGCGTCTGTCATGGCGGCCAAGCGCTGCACGTCAAAGCCAAACATGACCTTGCGGTAATGCTCGCGTTTGCGCAAAACGGTAATCCATGACAAACCGGCCTGGAACCCTTCGAGCAATAACAACTCGAAGAGCGCATGCGCATCGCGCAACGGCACGCCCCACTCTTGATCGTGATAGTCCGCGTACAGCGGGTCGTCAGGGCACCAGAAACAACGAGGCATATAGGCTCCAAGAGGTGGAGGCGCGACCGAATCGGGTATACTCCCGCTCTTTAAATCGCAGCCCAAGAAACAGGTGAATTTGTGAGCCAGCCTACGCCAGCAGTGCGTACCTTCCAAGACTTGATCCTCGCCCTCCAGCAATACTGGGCCGAGCAAGGTTGTGTGGTGCTTCAGCCCTACGATATGGAAGTGGGCGCCGGCACTTTCCATACCGCCACGTTTTTGCGCTCTCTGGGCCCAGAAACCTGGAACGCCGCTTATGTGCAGCCCAGTCGTCGCCCGACTGACGGCCGCTACGGCGAAAACCCTAACCGTCTACAGCACTACTACCAGTTCCAGGTGGTATTGAAGCCAAACCCGCCTAACTTCCAAGAGCTGTACTTGGGCTCCCTGAAGCACATCGGCCTAGACCCACTGGTTCACGACATCCGTTTTGTGGAAGACAACTGGGAGTCGCCAACGCTGGGCGCCTGGGGTCTGGGCTGGGAAATCTGGCTCAACGGTATGGAAGTCACACAGTTCACTTACTTCCAGCAAGTAGGCGGCATTGAGTGCTACCCCGTCACCGGCGAAATTACTTACGGCCTTGAGCGCTTGGCGATGTACCTGCAAGGCGTAGATTCCGTCTACGACTTGATCTGGACTGACGGCCCGTTCGGCAAAGTGACCTACGGCGATGTGTTCCATCAGAACGAAGTCGAGCAGTCGACTTACAACTTTGAACACGCCAACGTCGACAAGTTATTTGAGCTGTTCGATTTCTATGAAAGCGAAGCCAAGCGCCTGATCGAACTCGACCAGCCGCTGCCGCTGCCTAGCTACGAAATGGTCCTCAAGGCATCCCACACCTTTAACTTGCTGGACGCACGCCGGGCGATCTCGGTGACTGCGCGTCAGCAGTACATCCTGCGTGTGCGTACCTTGGCACGTTCGGTGGCTCAGGCGTATCTCGAAGCACGCGCCAAGCTGGGCTTCCCGATGGCTCCACCTGATTTGCGTGATGAAGTGTTGGCTAAGTTGGAGGCTGCACAATGAGTGCTCAAGATTTTCTGGTTGAACTGGGCACTGAAGAACTGCCGCCAAAAGCCCTTAATACCTTGGCCGAGGCCTTTTTGGCCGGTATTGAAAAAGGCCTGCAAAGCGCGGGTCTGAACTTCACGGCGAAAAAAGTCTACGCCGCACCGCGCCGTCTGGCCGTGCTGCTGACCCAACTCGACACGCAACAGCCTGATCGCAGCATCAACATCGACGGCCCGCCTCGCCAGGCGGCGTTCGACGCTGAAGGCAACCCGACGCAAGCCGCGCTGGGCTTTGCCAAAAAGTGCGGCGTTGAGCTGAGCGAAATTGACCAGAGCGGCCCAAAACTGCGTTTCAGCCAAGTGATCATCGGCAAGCCAACCGCAAGCTTGCTGCCGACTATCGTTGAAGACTCGCTGAACGATTTGCCCATCCCTAAGCGTATGCGCTGGGGTGCGCGTAAAGAAGAGTTCGTGCGTCCAACCCAATGGCTGGTGATGCTGCTGGGCGATGAAGTGATCGACTGCACGATTCTCGCGCAAAAGGCCGGTCGTGACTCCCGTGGTCACCGCTTCCACCACCCAGAGAACGTGCGGATCTCCGCGCCGGCCAACTACCTCGAAGACCTGCGCAAAGCCCACGTGCTGGCCGACTTCAATGAGCGTCGCGATCTGATTGCCAAGCGTGTGGCCGAACTGGCAACGCTGCAAGAAGGCACCGCTATCGTGCCACCAAGCCTGCTCGATGAAGTCACCGCGCTGGTTGAATGGCCGGTGCCGCTGGTGTGCTCCTTTGAAGAGCGCTTCTTGGATGTGCCGCAAGAAGCCCTGATCACCACCATGCAGGACAACCAAAAGTATTTCTGCCTGCTGGACGTAGAGGGCAAGCTGCTGCCGCGTTTCATCACGGTGGCGAACATCGAGAGTAAAGATGCGACGCAGATCATCTCGGGTAACGAGAAGGTGGTTCGCCCACGTCTGACCGACGCTGAGTTCTTCTTCAAGCAAGACAAAAAACAGCCACTGGAAAGCTTCAACCAGCGCCTGCAAAACGTCGTGTTCCAAGCTCAACTGGGCAGTGTTTACGACAAGGCTGAGCGTGTCTCAAAGTTGGCGGCGTTTATCGCCCCCCACATTGGCGGCGACGCGCAGCGCGCAGCACGTGCAGGCTTACTGTCTAAGTGCGACCTAGCCACTGAAATGGTCGGCGAGTTCCCGGAGATGCAAGGCATTGCCGGTTATTACTACGCCCTCAATGATGGCGAGCCCGAAGATGTCGCGCTGGCGCTGAACGAGCAATACATGCCGCGTGGCGCGGGCGCTGAGTTGCCAGAAACCCTGACCGGGGCCGCGGTGGCTATCGCCGACAAGCTCGACACTTTGGTGGGTATTTTCGGTATCGGCATGCTGCCGACCGGCAGCAAAGACCCGTATGCACTGCGTCGTGCAGCGCTGGGTATCTTGCGCATTTTGATCGACAAAAAGCTCGACCTCGATCTGACCGAAGCGGTGAATTTCGCCGTGTCGGCGTTCGGCGCCAAGATCAAATCGGCCGGTCTGGCCGAGCAGGTGCTGGACTTCATCTTCGACCGCCTGCGCGCGCGTTACGAAGACGAAGGCGTGGACGTGGCAACCTACCTGTCGGTTCGTGCCTTGCAGCCGCGCTCGGCGCTGGACTTCGACCAACGTGTACAAGCCGTTCAAGCCTTCCGTCAGTTGCCAGAAGCTGAAGCGCTGGCCGCCGTGAACAAGCGCGTCTCGAACCTGTTGGGCAAAGTTGAAGGCAAAGTTTCGACAACGGTAGAAGCCAAGTTCTTTGACAACGCCAGCGAGTTTTCGCTGTATTCGGCCATTCAAAAGGCCGACGAAGCGGTCCAGCCAATGGCAGCCGCACGTCAATACAACGAAGCACTGACCCGTCTGGCCGCGCTGCGCGAGCCGGTAGACTCATTCTTTGAAGCGGTGATGATCAACGCCGACGACGCCAGTGTTCGGGCTAACCGCTACGCCTTGTTGGCGCGCTTGCGCGGCCTGTTCTTGGGCGTTGCTGATATCTCGTTGCTGAGCTAAGGGGCTGACGTTGAAACTGCTGATTCTTGATCGGGACGGCGTCATCAATTACGACTCCGACGCTTACATCAAGTCTGTCGAGGAGTGGATTCCACTCCCCGGCGCGATCGAGGCCATCGCGCAGTTGAGCAAGGCGGGCTGGACGGTTGCGGTCGCAACCAACCAGTCCGGCATTGCTCGCGGCTACTACGACCTCGCCACGCTGGATACCATGCACGCGCGCTTGCGCACGCTGGTGGCAGAGCAGGGTGGCGAGCTTGGCCTGATTGTGTACTGCCCTCATGGGCCCGACGAAGGCTGCGCCTGCCGTAAGCCAAAACCGGGGATGTTGCACACCATTGCTGCGCATTACGGTGCTGATCTGACCAAATGCTGGTTTGTGGGCGACAGTTTCGGTGACTTACAGGCTGCACAAGCCGTCGATTCTCAGCCAGTTTTGGTAAAAACCGGAAAGGGCCTACAAACTTTGGCCAAAGTGTTACCGGTTAATACCTTAATATTTGACGATCTGGCGGCAGTCGCCGCAGAACTTATTCACAAATAGAGCAGGTTTGAGCACGCGCCAGCCCCTTGGGCGCGCAGGTGTTCATTCATGCTTTATCCGCAACGGTAAAAGTCGCTATGTCGATACTGCAGGCCATCAGAACTTTTTTCTTTTACCTGCTGCTGGGCACCAGTTCTCTGCTGTGGTGCTCGCTGAGTTTTTTTGTTGCTCCCTTTATGTCGTTCCCAGCACGTTATCGCTTCATCAACGTGTACTGGTGCCGCTGCGCGTTGTGGCTGACACGGGTGTTTTTAGGGATCAACGTTAAGGTCACCGGGGCTGAACATATCCCGGAGCGCCCGTGTGTGATTCTGGCTAACCATCAAAGTACCTGGGAGACGTTTTTTCTCTCGGCCTACTTCCAGCCGTTGAGTCAGGTACTCAAGCGTGAATTGCTCTACGTGCCGTTTTTTGGCTGGGCGATGGCCATGCTGCGCCCGATAGCGATAGACCGGGACAACCCCAAAGCGGCCCTTAAAGACATCGCCAAAAAAGGCGATGAGCTGCTCAAGGACAATGTCTGGGTGCTGATTTTCCCGGAGGGCACGCGTGTGCCGTACGGTCAGGTCGGCAAGTTCTCTAGGGGCGGTACTGCGCTGGCGGTTAACGCTGAGTTACCAGTACTGCCCATTGCGCATAACGCAGGCAAGTACTGGCCCAAGACCGGCTGGGCCAAGCGCCCCGGCACCATTGAGGTGGTTATCGGCCAGCCGATGTTCGCCAACGGCAGCGGCCCACGGGCGATTGCTGAACTGAACGAGCGGGTCCAAGCTTGGAATGAAAACACTCAGCGGGCCTTGGGTTCATTACCGCCTGTGCCGTTGCAAGAAGAAACAGCGGTGAGCTGAGCCAATTGTGGATAACGTGTGCACAAGTTTTGGATTTCTTTTTAAATAAATGCATAACTCTATGATTTATATGCTTATTTATAGGTATGACTTTTAAACAGAAAACGTGCATAAGTTTTTCTAACGCCTAAAAAAACCGACCTCATGGTCGGTTTTTTTATGCCTGTTTATCCCCGTAGGAGCTGCCGCAGGCTGCGATCTTTTGATCTGTAAAAGATCGCAGCCTGCGGCAGCTCCTACGGGTCGATATCAAACTTTGTCGATATTCACGTTTCTGGTTTCTTTAAGGAACAACATCCCCACCACAAAGCTCACCCCGGTGATGACTACCGGGTACCACAAGCCGTAGAAAATATCCCCGGTGTAGACCACCAGCGCGAAGGACACGGTCGGGAGGAACCCGCCGAACCAGCCGTTACCAATGTGGTAGGGCAGGGACATGGAGGTGTAGCGAATGCGCGTCGGGAACAGTTCAACCATAACCGCGGCCAGTGGCCCGTAGGTCATGGTAGCGATGAGGGTCAGCATGACCATGATCAGCACCACCATCGGTTCATTCACGGCGCTTGGGTCTGCTTTGGCCGGGTAGCCAGCAGCGGCTACGGTTTCACGCAGGGCGGCTTCGTTAAACCCGATGATCTGTTGCTCACCAATCGTTACCAGCACATCTGCGCCCGCCGGAGCGGCTTGCGAGGTGTAAGGCAGACCTTGTTTGACCAAGAAGGTTTTGACCTTGTCGCACGGGCTGTCAAACCGCGCTTTACCCACAGGATCGAACTGGAAAGTGCAGCTCGCAGGGTCGGCGATGACCACAATCGGCGACTGACGGCTGGCCATATCAATTTGCGGGTTGGCGTAATGACTGAGGGCTTTAAACAGCGGGAAGTACAGCACTGTGGCCAGCAGTAAGCCAAGCATCAGAATCGGTTTACGCCCGACTTTGTCCGATAACCAACCAAAGAAGATGAAGAACGGTGCACCGATCACCACGCTGATAATCAGCAGCATGTTGGCCTGAGCCGGATCAATCCTGAGCATCTGGGTGAGGAAGAACAGCACATAGAACTGCGCCGCATAGAAGGTCACGGCTTGACCGGCGTTGATGCCAAACAAAGCGATCAGAACGATTTTCAGGTTTTCCCATTTGCCGAAGGAATCACGAATCGGCGACTTACTGGTTTTACCTTCTGCCTTCATTTTCGCGAAGGCAGGCGACTCGTGCATGCTCATGCGGATCCAGGTTGAGATGCCCAACAGCACGATGGACAACAGGAACGGCAAGCGCCAACCCCACACCTCAAATTGATCGCCGGTCAGGTAACGGCAGCCCAACACCACAATCAAAGACAGCAGCAGGCCCAAGGTCGCGGTGGATTGAATCCAACTGGTGTTAAAGCCGCGCTTCTTGGGAGCTGCGTGTTCGGCAACGTAGGTCGCCGCACCGCCATATTCACCGCCTAACGCCAGCCCTTGGAGCATCCGCAGCAGCACCAGCATGATCGGCGCAGCGATGCCGATGCTGGCGTACGTGGGTAGCAAGCCGACCGCAAAGGTTGATATGCCCATCAGAATGATGGTCATGAGGAAGGTGTATTTTCGCCCGATCATGTCGCCCAAGCGGCCAAACACCAAGGCCCCGAACGGTCTCACCAAAAAGCCAGCGGCGAAGGCCATTAAGGCAAAGATAAACGCAGTGGTGTCGTTGACCCCAGCAAAAAACTGCTTGCTGAGCACGGTCGCCAAAGCGCCATACAAGAAAAAGTCATACCACTCGAACACCGTCCCGAGGGATGACGCGAAGATGATTTTTCGTTCTTCACGGCCGGTCCTTCCCTTTTCGGGGACGGCTGCCGATTGCGTAATTGAGTCCGACATATTCAATGTCCTCAGCCCTATGGGCCACAGTGATTATTGTTGTTTTCCACTGTTGGTTTCGGATGACTGCGACCGAAACCACGATCGCTATTAGGCGACCGGTACTGCTGCAGTACGGCTAATACCTGCTTCTTTCTCCAGTGCGTTAAAGGATGTGGCCAGAATCAATTGCGCGGCTTTTTCGCCGATCATCAAGGTGGGCGAACAGGTATTACCCGACACGATGTTCGGCATGATTGACGCATCTGCGACCCTCAAGCCTGCGATGCCATGCACACGCAATTCAGCATCAACCACGGCTTGCTCGTCTTGCCCCATGCGACATGTGCCCACTGGGTGAAAAATCGTCGTACCAATTTTGGCGGCAGCTTCGTACAACTCTTGTTCGGTTTGCAGGGCGGCGCCGGGCAAGTACTCTTCGGGGCTGTAGGTTTGCAGGGCAGAACTGGCGACGATTTGTCGGGTAATGCGTATCGCATCGGCGGCGACTTTCAGATCGTCGGGATGGCTCAGGTAGTTGGGATCAATTAGGGGCGCATCATCCGGGTTGGCCGAACAGATATCGACTCGACCCCGGCTTTTGGGGCGCAGATTGCACACCGACGCGGTAAACGCGGGGAAGGTGTGCAGCGGTTCACCAAAACGTTCCAGCGATAGCGGCTGTACGTGGTACTGCAAATTGGCCGAAGGCTGATCTGGATCGGATTTAACAAATGCGCCCAACTGGCTCGGGGCCATGGCCAATGGACCACTGCGATCGTAAGCATAACGCAGGCCCATACCGACTTTGCCCCACAAGCTGTTGGCCACCTGATTAAGGGTTCGGGCATTGGTCAGCTTGAAGATCAGGCGCAGTTGCAGGTGATCTTGCAGATTGCCGCCCACGCCGGGCAGCTCGTGTTGCACGGTTATCCCTAAACTTTCGAGCAGCGGGCGAGGGCCAATGCCTGAACGCTGCAAGATGCCGGGTGAGCCAATCGCTCCCGCACACAAGGTTATTTCGCGGCGCGCCGTAAAGGTATGCTCAGCCCCTTGCCAGCGAGTCAGCACGTGGGTGGCACGGCGGTTTTCGAGCAGCACTTTGTCGACCTGTACACCGGTCAACACGGTCAGGTTAGGGCGTTTAAGCACGGGCCGTATAAATGCTTTTGAGGCGTTCCAGCGCACACCGGCCCGCTGGTTGACTTGAAAGTAGCCACAGCCTTGGTTGTCGCCGCCGTTGAAGTCATTGACGCTGGCGATCCCGTTTTGCGCCGCAGCATCGCGAAAGGCATCCAGAATCGCCCAGGAATAACGCTGTTGCTCAACGCGCCATTCGCCATCGGCGCTGTGCAGCGCAGAGTTACCAGCAAAGTGTTTTTCACTGCGCTTGAACAGCGGCAACACGTCTTTCCAAGACCAGCCGGGGTTGCCCATCTCTGCCCAGCGATCGTAGTCACTGGCCTGGCCGCGCATGTAAATCATGCCGTTGATCGAAGAGCTGCCGCCCAGCACTTTGCCGCGCGGGTAACTCAAGCTTCGGCCTTGTAAGCCCGGTTGAGCTTGGGTTTTGAAGCACCAGTCGGTGCGTGGGTTACCAATGCAATACAGGTAGCCCACGGGGATATGGATCCACGGGTAGTTGTCTTGCCCACCCGCCTCAAGCAGCAACACCGTGTTTTGGGGATCGG
>NZ_LLWH01000170.1 GCF_001411475.1 Pseudomonas endophytica
CAATCCGTTGGCATAACGCAAATCAATGCGCGCTATGTTTGTAATCTGCTCTTTCAGCGTTTTTTCATAGATGGCTATGAAGCGACGCATTTTTTCTACCAAGTGATCGCGCCCCAAGAGCAGCTCGATCCCAGGCCCAGCACTGCCAGCTCCGGTGGTCAGGAACCAGCTGCCGCGCTCACGCAACTCCAGACGGGCAATCGAAAACCCCATCGGGCGCAGCATCTGGCTCAGCACCTGATACTGCTGCATCACTTGCTGCTGAGCCCTTTGAGGACCAAACAGCTGCGGCAAATGTTCGTAGTTGGCCAGCTCACGCGGGGTGAACGCCTGGCCTTGGTTATTAAGCAGTGCCTCATCACCCCAACGCGCAACCGGCAGTTGCTCTTCAAGGCGAATGACCACTTGATCCGGCCACACCCGACGGACTTCGGCGTGAGCAATCCATGGCATTTGTTCAAGCTCGGTACGCATGCCTTCCAGATCGACCGTAAAGAAACTCGCGGCCACATAAGGAGCAATACGCTGCTGCACGGCCTGCTGGCTGATGTAGGTCAGATCACCCTGCACATTGACATTGGTGATCGGACGATCCGCATACGGCATCAAGCGCTGTGCGCCTTCGTACGTACCAAACCCAAGGGCCACCAGCAGCACAGGCCAAAACAGCACTTTCAAAAAGCCGAAATTGGCTTTTGACGCACGCGCCGACATCGGTTCTTTAGCCACCATTCGGCTTGCACCCCGTGGCACCGGCTTGCGGCCGGGAACGGGTTGCTGATGGCGAAGCGATGCGCCTGGCATGTTCTTAACCTCGCGCCTCTACACTGGCTGCCAGAATCGACAGCACCAATTGTTGAAAATCAAGACCCGCGGCCTTAGCGGCCATCGGTACCAGACTATGGTCGGTCATGCCGGGCGTCGTGTTGACTTCAAGCAACCAGAACTGACCCTCGACGTCTTGCATCACGTCCAGACGGCCCCAGCCGGCAATCCCGATGGCCTCACATGCTTTGGCTGTGAGTTCCATTAGCTCTTGCTCTTTGTCGCTATTAAGGCCGCACGGGATCCGATACTGAGTATCGTCAGACACGTATTTGGCGTCGTAGTCGTAGAACGTATGTGGCGTCCCAAGGGCAATTGGCGGCAGCACCTGGTCACGCAGGGTGGCGATGGTGAACTCCGGACCGTGGATCCATTGCTCAACCAACACTTGCGAGTCGTACTTACTGGCGTCAGTCCAGGCAACGATCAATTCATCTGCACTGTTCACTTTCGCCATACCGATACTTGAACCTTCATGCGCCGGTTTGACGATTAAAGGGAAGCTCAGTTCCTTCGCTGCAGAAATACAATCAGCTTCGCTGCTCAGCACGGCGTGACGTGGTGTTGGAATACCCAAGCTGTGCCACACCTGCTTGGTGCGCAACTTGTCCATAGCCAATGCCGAGGCCAAGATGCCGCTGCCGGTGTAAGGGATGCCCAAGCACTCCAGCAGCCCTTGCATGCTGCCGTCTTCGCCGCCACGGCCATGAAGAATGATGAAAGCGCGGTCGATTTTTTCTTGGGTGATGCGGGCAATGAAGTCATCGCCCACATCAATACCAAACGCATTGACTCCAGCACTTTGCAGCGCTTCAAGCACGGCATTACCGGACTTCAAGGACACTTCACGCTCAGCGCTCTTACCGCCGAACAGTACTGCCACACGGCCGAAATCAGCCGGGGCGATGGTCGAAAACAGATTGGCGTAGGCAGTTGTCATTTCGACGTCCCCTCGCTAGCAGCGCTCACCGCGCCAGCGAACAACGAGCTCTTGATAAGTTGAGGTGCCAGACGACCAATATCGCCCGCCCCTTGGCACAACAGAATGTCGCCTGCGCGCAGCAGCGGTTTGACGATGGGTGCCAGCTCAACGCCGCGCTCAATATAGATAGGGTCCAATTGGCCACGCTGACGAATGCTATGGCACAACTGACGGCTGTCAGCACCCGGAATCGGCTCTTCGCCTGCCGGGTAGACTTCCATCAACAGCAGCACGTTAGCGTCGGCCAGTACCTGCACGAAATCGTCGTACAGATCACGAGTACGGCTGAAACGATGCGGCTGATACACCATGACCAACCGACGCTCAGGCCAGCCACCGCGTACGGCTTTGATCACCGCCGCCACTTCAGTCGGGTGGTGACCGTAGTCATCAACCAGCATCACGCTGCCGCCGTCTACCGGCAGCTCGCCGTAGACTTGGAAGCGACGCCCCACACCCTGGAAGCCCGACAACCCTTTAACAATGGCTTCATCGCTGATGCCTTCGTCCGAGGCAATGCAGATAGTGGCCAAGGCGTTCAGTACGTTGTGATTGCCCGGCATGTTAACCGACACATCCAGCGGCTCGCGGTCAGGGCGCAAGACCGTGAAGAAGGTTTGCATCCCCTGTTGGCGCACATTGATTGCACGCACGTCAGCCGCTTCGCTGAAGCCGTAGGTCACGGTCGGACGTTTAACCTGAGGCAAGATTTCACGCACCACCGGATCGTCCAGGCACAGCACGGCCAAACCGTAGAACGGCAAGTTATGCAGGAACTCGACGAAGGTTTTCTTTAACTTGTTGAAGTCGCCTTCATACGTCGCCATGTGGTCGGCGTCGATGTTAGTCACCACCGCGACCAACGGCTGCAAGTGCAAGAAGCTGGCATCGCTTTCGTCAGCTTCAGCGATCAAATAGCGGCTAGTGCCCAGTTGAGCATTGGTGCCAGCTGCATTAAGACGACCACCAATTACGAACGTCGGGTCCAGGCCACCGGCCGCAAACACCGAGGCCAACAGGCTGGTGGTGGTGGTTTTGCCGTGAGTACCGGCAACGGCGATGCCGTGGCGATAGCGCATTAATTCAGCCAGCATCTCAGCCCGCGGCACGACCGGGATCCGGCGCTCCAGCGCACTGGCGACTTCTGGGTTGGAGGTGTTCACAGCACTCGACACCACCAGTACATCGGCATTGGCAGCGTTTTCGGCGCGGTGGCCGATAAAGATGTGCGCGCCAAACGACTCAAGGCGCTCAGTCACGGCTGATGCATTGAGGTCGGAACCTGACACCTGATAGCCCAAGTTGAGCAATACTTCGGCAATTCCGCACATGCCCACACCGCCAATACCGACGAAGTGAATACGGCGGATACGGCGCATTTCGGGTTGCGGCATGGCTTTTTGATTCTCAACCATTGGCCACCTCCAAGCAGATATCTACGACGTTACGGGTGGCATCAGGTTTGGCTAGGCGGCGAGCATTAGCCGCCATGCTGTTGAGTCGTTGCGGTTGCATCAAAACCTCATTCAGGCGTGCAGCCAGCTCGGCTGCGCCAGTTGTCGCTTGTGGCATCAAGAGGGCTGCACCCTCGCGTGCCAAAAAGTCAGCATTACGGCTCTGATGGTCGTCAATCGCGTGGGGCAAAGGCACCAACAACGAAGGCAGACCGGCCGCAGCCAGTTCACTGACGGTCAGCGCGCCTGCGCGACAAACCACCAGGTCGGCCCAGCCATAAGCGTGGGCCATGTCTTTGATAAAAGGCTGTACATCCGCCTCGACACCCACCGTGGTGTAACGCTCGGCGGTGATGTGGTCGTGCTGTTTGCCCGCCTGATGAAACACCTCAGGACGAACCTGCGCCGGTACTTTGGCCAAGGCTTCAGGCAGTAGTTTGTTTAATGGCTCGGCCCCCAGGCTACCGCCCAGCACCAGCAGGCGCGCCTTGCGCCCTTCGAGTGCTGCGCGTGGCGCCAGAGTTAACAGTTCAGGACGCACCGGGTTGCCAGTGGTACGCAGCTTGTCCGAGGCGGCAAACGTCTGCGGGAAGGCTTCACACACACGGCTCGACATCGGCACCAACAAACGATTGGCCGTACCGGCGACAGCGTTTTGCTCGTGAATAATCACCGGCACGCCGCACGTTTTGGCCGCTAACCCGCCAGGCCCGGTCACATAGCCACCGAACCCGAGTACGCACACAGGCTTGAGTTGACGAATAATGCGACGCGCCTGAAACAAAGCCTTGAGCAGCACAAAGGGCGCCTTGAGCAGCGACAGTTTGCTTTTACCCCGCAGCCCCGCCACGTTGATCCGGTGCAAGGTGAAGCCCGCCGGTTCAACCAGTTCGTTTTCAATGCCACGCGGTGTTCCGAGCCAGTGCACGGTATAGCCACGCGCCTCAAACTCACGCGCGCAGGCCAGCGCAGGGAACACATGTCCGCCGGTTCCGCCCGCCATGATCAGCACATTAGCGCCCATGGTTCGGCTCCTCTGCGAAGTCGCTTTCTTTGAAATCTGTTTCTTCACTGCCCAAATGGGTTCGGCTCTCCCACTCGATGCGCAGTAATAAGCCTACGCAGACACAGCAAATCACCAAGGAACTGCCGCCATAGCTAAGGAAAGGCAACGTCAAACCTTTGGTCGGCAGCAAACCGACGTTCACCCCGATGTTGATCAGGAACTGGCCGATCCACAGGAACGACAAGCCGTACGCCATGTAAGCCGCGAAGTATTGTTTGGCGCGCTCAGCCCACAGACCGATGTACATGCCGCGTACACAGATGAACACAAACAGCGCCACGGTCAGTAGCGAGCCCACTACGCCCAACTCTTCGGCCAAAACTGAGAACACGAAGTCGGTATGCGCTTCTGGCAGGTAGAACTGCTTCTGTACGCTGTTGCCCAAGCCCACCCCGAACCACTCACCGCGACCGAACGCGATCAGTGCTTGTGTCAGCTGATAGCCCGAACCGAATTGATCAGACCATGGGTCGGTAAAGGTAATTAGACGAGCCATGCGGTACGGCTGAGCTTGAACCAGCACGAACACTGCACCCACCGCCAACGCCACCATTAACGCGAAGCGGAACAGGCCAACCCCGCCTAAGAACAACATGGCGGCCGCAGCCCCCATCATCACAACGGTGGCACCGAAGTCAGGCTCCATCAGCAACAGACCGGCCATGGGCAACAACACAATGAAAGGCTTGAAGAAGCCCATCCAACTGTCGCGAACCTCTTTCTGTTGGCGCACCAGATAGCCTGCCAGGTAGATCACCACAAACACTTTGGCGATTTCTGAAGGTTGCACGTTAAAGAAGCTAAAGCCGATCCAGCGCATAGAGCCGTTTACCTCACGGCCAATACCCGGCAGCAACACCATGATCAGCAAGCCAAACGCGCCCAGCAGCAGCATAAAGCCCAAACGTTGCCAAGTCGCAATCGGCACCATCATGGTCATGATGCACGCGACCAAACCGATCACGATGTAAAACAGGTGGCGGATCATGTGGTACAGCGTGTTGCCAGACTGCAAGGCCGCCACTTCGGAGGATGCCGAGGTGATCATTACCAGCCCAAGCCCCAACAACGCTAAGCAACCGGCCAGCAAGGGGAAGTCGAGGTCGATGCCACGGCCTGTGATCAAAGGCGAAGGATAAGGTTTGAGGAAGCCAAAGATCATGCCAAGGCCCCCACTGCGCGCGCAAAGAGGTGGCCGCGTTCTTCGTAGTTTTTGAACATGTCAAAGCTGGCACAGGCAGGCGACAGCAACACTGCATCACCGGCGCACGCCAGTGAGCGGCTTTGCGCGATGGCTTCGTCTAGCGTACTAACCCGCACTAGCGGCACCGCGTCGCCGAGCGCATCCGCGATCAAACCTGCGTCGCGCCCCATCAACACGACAGCGCGGCAGTACTTGGCGACTGAGGCGCGCAGGCCGCTGAAATCTGCGCCCTTGCCATCACCGCCAGCGATGAGAATCAACTGACCGTGCATGTCCGAACCCAAGCCATCAATCGCGGCCAGCGCAGCCCCGACATTAGTGGCTTTGGAATCGTTGTAATAACTAACGCCGTCCAGCTCCCGCACCCATTGGCAACGGTGCTCTAGACCGGCGAAGCTGCGCAGGCTGGTCAACATGGCGTCGAACGGCAAGCCCACGGCATGCCCCAATGCCAGCGCAGCCAAAGCGTTAGCTTGGTTATGCGCACCACGGATTTTCAATTCGCGAACCGGCATCAAGTTCTGCAACCCGAAAGCGAGGTACTTTTCACCCTGCTCTTCGCGCACACCGAACGCTTTGAAGTCTGGAGCGCTCAGACCGAATGACCAGCACGGCAGCCCTTCACCCACCAACGGACGGGTGAGTGCATCTTGACGGTTGAACACCACCTGACGAGCGCCACGGAAAATCCGGTGCTTGGCCAAGTGGTACGCCGGCAAGCCCGTGTAGCGGTCCATGTGGTCTTCGCTGATGTTAAGCACAGTGGCGACTTCGGCGCCCAACTGGTGAGTGGTTTCAAGCTGGAAGCTGGACAATTCCATGACGTACAGCTCGACGTCATCGCTGAGCAAGTCTAACGCCGGTGTACCGAGGTTACCGCCAACGGCCACACGCTTACCCGCAGCCACGGCCATTTCGCCGACCAAGGTAGTGACGGTGCTTTTGGCGTTAGAACCACTGATTGCCACGATCGGTGCTTTTACGTTACGCGCGAACAGGTCGATGTCGCCTGAAAGCTTAACGCCCCGGGCTGCCGCCGCTTGCAGTGCAGGCGTCGCTAATGCCAAACCGGGGCTCACGTAGAGTTCGTCGGCACGGCAAAGGAACTCAACGTCCAGTTCGCCACAACGCACATCCACCTGCGGGTAATCCCGGCGCAACGTAGCCAACTCCGGTGGATTGTCCCGCGTGTCAGCCACCGCAAACGACACACCCTGCTGCGCTAGGAAGCGCACCAGAGACATGCCGCTCTTGCCGAGGCCGACAACGATGCGGAAATGGTCAGAAGCAATCAGAGACACAGGTTCTACCTCAGCTTCAGCGTGGCAAGACCGACCAACACGAGGATCACGGTGATAATCCAGAAGCGGACAATCACACGTGGCTCGGGCCAACCCTTGAGTTCAAAGTGGTGGTGTATGGGCGCCATGCGGAACACCCGCTTGCCGGTCAGCTTGAACGACGCGACCTGGATGACCACCGACAAGGTCTCCATCACAAACACACCGCCCATGATGAACAACACGATTTCCTGACGCACGATGACCGCGATGGTGCCCAAGGCTGCGCCCAGCGCCAATGCGCCGACGTCACCCATGAACACTTGTGCCGGGTAGGTGTTGAACCACAGGAAACCAAGGCCAGCACCTATCAGTGCGCCGCAGAACACAATCAACTCCCCCGCCCCAGGGACGTACGGGATCAGCAGGTAGTCCGCAAACTTCATGTTGCCCGACAGGTAGCAAAAAATACCCAGCGCGCCACCGACCATCACCGTCGGCATGATCGCCAAGCCGTCGAGGCCATCGGTCAAGTTGACTGCGTTACTCGAACCCACGATCACAAAGTAGGTCAGTACCACAAAGCCAATGCCCAACGGGATGCTGGCATCTTTGAGGATCGGCAGAATCAAGGTCGTTTCGACGGCACTGGGCGCGGTCACGTACAGAAAGATAGCCGCCGCAAGACCAAACACCGACTGCCAGAAGTATTTCCAGCGGCTTGGCAAACCACGCGAGTTCTTTTCGATGACCTTACGGTAATCGTCAACCCAACCGATGGCGCCGAATAACAGAGTCACCAGCAACACTACCCAGACATAACGGTTGCTCAGGTCAGCCCAAAGCAAAGTACTGATCGTAATAGCAGAGAGGATTAGCGCGCCGCCCATAGTAGGCGTGCCCGATTTGGACAAGTGTGACTGTGGGCCATCATTACGCACCGATTGGCCGATCTGACGGTTTTGCAAGGTGCGGATCATCCACGGTCCCAAGCACAGCGACAACGACAACGCGGTCAGTACGCCCAGAATCCCGCGCAGGGATAAGTACTGGAAGACCGCGAAGCCTTTGTAGAACTGTTGTAGATACTCCGCTAGAAGCAGCAGCATTAATGTTTCTCCCCGCAGGAATCGCACAGTGCCGCAACGACGTTTTCCATCGCTGCGCTGCGCGAACCCTTAATCAAAATAGTGGTGTTTGTTTCGTGCTCAGAGCGAAGTGCCTTGATCAGATCAGCCTGATTGGCAAAGTGGCGAGCCTGGTGTCCAAATGCAGCGACGGCATGAGCCATCAGCGGCCCCACCGCGTAAAGCGCTGAAACCTTGTCGGCGGCATAAGCGCCTACATCACGATGTCCTTGCTCCGCCCACTCACCTAACTCGCCAATGTCTCCGAGCACCAGGACGGTGCGACCGGAAAAGCCGGCGAGTATATCAACGGCAGCGCACATTGAGGTGGGGTTTGCGTTGTAAGTGTCATCAATAATTCGCAGACCTGTGCTAGTCACTTGAGCGACTGTGCGCCCTTTGACCGGCTGCACCGCTTCGAGGCCCGTTTTGATCCCGAATAGCGACACGCCCAACGCATGAGCCGCCGCCGCAGCAGCCAATGCATTGGCCACGTTATGGGTGCCCAGCAGGTTGAGTTGAATCCACTCGGCGCCTTGTGGGCTGTGCAAAGTGAAACGTGGGCAACCGCGTGCATCTCGGCTCACATCACTGGCGTAAAACGTCGCATCCGGATTGTTCAGGGAGAAGCTAAGCACGGAGCGGCCGTTGGCGCGGGCTTGCCAGATGCCAAAGGCCTTGTCGTCCACATTCAGCACCGCGATGCCGTCGGCCGCCAGCCCTTCAATAATTTCACCTTTGGCCTCGACGATTTTGTCGGGCCCGCCAAACTCGCCTACGTGAGCGGTGCCAGCATTGTTCAATACCGCAACATGGGGTTTGGTCATGGCAACGGTGTAGGCGATTTCGCCAAGGCGCGAAGCACCCAGTTCGATGACAGCTGCTGTGTGTTCTTGCGTCAGTTCGAGCAGCGTCAGCGGCACGCCCAAGTCGTTATTCAAATTACCTTTGGTCGCCAGCACCGGGCCGCGTGTGCGCAGGATACAGGCGAGCATTTCTTTAACGGTGGTTTTGCCGCTGGAGCCGGTAATCGCTGCTACAGGTTTGTCGTAACCGGCACGATTCAGCGCGCCCAGTTGGCCCAAAGCGTGGCGGGTGTCCTGGACGACCAGCTGCGGCAAAGCCGATTCAGGCACTTCTCGCTCCACCAGCGCGGCCACGGCACCTTTGGCCGCCACCTCGTTCAAGTAGTCATGGCCATCGAAGCGCGGGCCTGTCAGGGCAATAAATAGCTGGCCTTGGCTGATTGCTCGGCTGTCGATGCTCACTCCCTCGAAACGGCTGTCCGCACTGACCAAACGGCCGTTAAGGGCGCTAGCAACTTCACTCAACAGCAGCGGCTTAAGCATGGGCAACCTCCCAAGCATTCAAGGCTTTTTCGGCCTCGACCAGGTCAGAGAAGTCGTGGCGTTCGCCGTTGATTTCTTGATAGTCCTCGTGACCTTTGCCCGCCAGCACGATGACGTCTTCAGCACGTGCGTTGGCGATGATTTGCGCAATAGCCTCACCCCGACCGGCAACAAAGTCCACCTGATCGGCGTTGGCAAAGCCTGCTCCAATCTCAGTGAAAATCTGTGCTGGATCTTCGGTGCGAGGGTTGTCGTCAGTGACCAGCGCTACGTCAGCCAAACGCTCAACCACTTGCGCCATCAGCGGGCGCTTACCGCGATCACGGTCACCACCGCAGCCGAACAAGCACTTTAATTGACCTTTGGCGTGAGGCCGCAGAGCGAGCAGTACTTTTTCCAGCGCGTCCGGGGTGTGAGCGTAATCAACTACTACCAACGGCTTGGTGCCGCCACCTAGGCGTTGCATGCGCCCCACGGGGCCTTCCAGCTTGGGCAGCACTTTAAGAATTTCGTCCAACGCATAATCAAGGCCGAGCAGCGCGCCGATCGCCGCAAGTACGTTGCTCAGGTTGAAGCGGCCGAGCAAGGCACTGCGCAACAGATGCTCGCCTTGCGGGGTAACTAACGTGGCGCGTACACCGTCGTCATCGAAAATCGCGTCACGGCAATACAGGTAAGCACTGCTGTCTTCAAGGCTGTAGCTAATTAGGCGCGAGTCGTGCTTTTCAGCTGCCAGTTGACGACCGAAATCATCATCTAGGTTCAGTACTCGGCAACGCAGGTCAGGCCAAGCAAATAGTTTGGCCTTGGCCGCAGCGTAAGCCTGCATGGTGCCGTGGTAGTCAAGATGATCACGAGACAAATTGGTCAGAACCGCCACGTCAAATGCTAGGGCGCTAACTCGGCCTTGATCCAGCCCGTGGGACGAAACTTCCATGGCAATCGCTTTAGCACCGGCCTTTTTCAGGTCAGCCAGCATCGCTTGTACTGCAATCGGATCGGGCGTGGTGTGGCGGCCGCTTTGCAGCGCACCATAAAAACCGGTTCCCAGCGTCCCGACGATGCCGCAATGCTGCCCCAAATGATCAAGCGCTTGCGCAACCAGTTGGGTCACGCTGGTTTTGCCATTGGTGCCCGTGACGCCGACCAGATTCAGCGGATGGCTTGGCTCACCGTAAAAACGACCGGCCAAGTCCGACAGTTGAGCAATCAACCCTTTAACCGGAATCAGCGGCACATCGGTAATCGGTAACACCGAGGCGCCTTGTGCTTCATAGGCTACCGCTGCCGCGCCACGTTGCAGGGCATCAGCTATATGCTCACGACCATCGAGCTTGGCACCCGGCACGGCGAGGAATAGATCACCCGCACGCACTTGGCGGCTATCAAGGGTTAACTCACGGATCATCAGATCGTGACCGGCGTGAGGGAAAATCTTTTTCAGGCTCAGGGACATTAGCCGCGCCCTCCTTTAGCCGCTGCAGCTGTCGCTGCTGCTTGTTGCTCCGCTGCCGTCGGCAGGTTGTCAGGGGTCACGTTCATCAGGCGCAAAGTCCCGGACATCACTTTGCTAAAGACCGGCGCCGATACCAGACCACCGAAGTAACCCGCTTTGCTCGGCTCATCGATCACAACCACGATCGCGTAACGAGGGTCGCTCATCGGACCAAAGCCGGCGAACAGGGAGCGGTAAGAGTTAACGGCGTAGCCTTTGACGCCGCCGCCCGATGTTTTACGTGCAGTACCCGACTTGCCGCCAACGTGATACGCAGGAACCTTGGCGCGCCATACGCCCCGCGGGTTTTCGATCACTTCTTGCAACATACCTTGCAAGGTTTTGGCGACCTGCTCAGGCATCACTTGCACGGCCTGTGCGGGTTTATCGCTTTTAAGCAGGGTCAGCGGTGCGAGTTTGCCGTTGTTGGCCATGGCCGAAAACGCATGCACCAGTTGGATCGCCGTGACAGAAACACCGTAGCCGTAGGACAGGGTCGCGGTTTCGGCTTTACGCCACTCTCGGTAGTTCGGCAGGTTACCCACACGCTCGCCCGGGAAGCCCAGACCGGTGTCCTGACCCAAGCCCATTTTGGCCATCTGACGGAAAATCGCTTCGCCGCCAATATCGAAGGCGACCTTACTCATGCCCACGTTACTGGAGTTAATCAAAATACCGGTCAGGTCCAGCACTGGGCCTTCAGTACGCGATACGTCGCGAATCGTGTATTTGCCCAGCTGTAATGTGCCCGGATACACCTCAACTTTGTCGGTCGGCTTCCAACGACCGGTTTCTAGTGCCGCACTCATGGAAATCGGTTTAACCGTGGAGCCTGGCTCAAACACGTCGATCATGGCGCGGTTACGCATCATCGCGGGTTGCAGGTTGCGACGGTTGTTGGGGTTGTAGGTTGGCTGGTTGACCATGGCCAGAATTTCGCCGGTCTTAACGTCCATGATCACCAAGCTGCCGGCCTTAGCGCCGTTCTCAACTAGCGCATTGCGCAGTTCTCGGTTAGCCAGATATTGCAGGCGCAGGTCAATCGACAACGCCAAGGTCTTCCCTGCCTTGGCGTTTTTGGTGACTTGAATGTCTTTGATCAGACGGCCGCGTCGATCCTTGATGACCTGTCGCTTGCCCGGCACACCAGCCAGCCATTCGTCATAGGCCAACTCGACGCCTTCGCGCCCTTTGTCGTCAATGTCGGTAAAACCAACCATGTGCGCGGTGACTTCACCCGCGGGGTAAAAACGACGGAACTCTTCAATGCCGTAAACACCCGGCACTTTAAGGTCGAGTACAACTTGCCCTTGCTCTGGCGTTAGGCCTCGCACCAGGTAAATAAATTCTTTACTGGCTTGCTGCTCAAGGCGTGCAGTCAGCACTTTAGGGTCTTGCCCGAGCGCACGGGCCAAGGCGGGCCAGCGATTTTTGGTCGCCTGCATTTCTTTGGGGTTGGCCCACAAGGTGGTGACCGGTGTACTGACCGCTAACGGCTCGCCATTACGGTCAGTAATCAAGCCACGGTGAGCCGGGATGGTGATGTGCCGCAAGCTACGGGCGTCACCCTGACCTTTGAGGAAGTCGTGGTCGATCACTTGCAGGTAGACAATCTGCGCGATGATCGCGCCTACCAGCAGTGCCAGCAACCCCAGCACCAAGCGAAAACGCCACGGGTACAGCGCGCCATCGAGTTTGATCATGGCGTCACCATACGAACGTCTGCAGCACCTGGAATGTGCATTTTTAGCTGTTCGCTAGCCAACGTTTCGATGCGGCTATGGGCGGTCCAGGTGCTTTGCTCAAGAATCAGACGCCCCCATTCGGCCTGAGCCTTATCACGCACGCTCAACTCCCCGTACAAGGTGTTGAGCAGTTGACGGTTCCAGTGCGCGCTATAAGAAACGGCCACAGCCGAAACCAGCACGGCCACAAACAACAGCAGCATGAAAAAACTTCCGCCGGGAAGTGGTTTGGCGAAAAGCTTGTTCAACGAAGCTTCTCCGCAACGCGCATGACAGCGCTGCGCGAGCGCGGATTAGCCTTCAGTTCTGCATCAGACGCGAACTGTGCCTTGCCATGAATTTTAATTTTGGGTTCAAAGGCTTTGTGCTGCACGGGCAAGCCGCGAGGCAGGTTGTCCGGCTCACCTTTAACCAAATCGCGCATAAATAACTTAACAATGCGGTCTTCGAGCGAATGGAAACTGATGACGACTAAACGTCCGCCGACTTCCAGCGACTCTAAGGCAGCCTCAAGACCGGCCCTTAGATCTCCCAGTTCGTTATTAACGTGAATGCGCAGGCCCTGAAAGGTGCGGGTTGCGGGGTGTTTACCCTTTTCCCAAGCCGGATTGGCTACTTTCAGCACTTCAGCGAGGTCGCCAGTGCGCTCGAACGGCGTGATTTCACGACGTTCTACCACGGCACGCGCCATGCGACCTGCATAGCGCTCTTCGCCGTACTCTTTGAACACACGGGTGATTTCTTCGTGAGAGGCTGTGTTCACGAATTCCGCAGCGCTGATACCCGCGCTCGGGTTCATGCGCATATCCAACGGCCCATCATTCATAAAGCTGAAGCCACGCGCCGGGTCGTCAAGCTGCGGCGAAGAGACGCCGAGGTCGAGCAGTACACCGCTGACCTTGCCTGCCAAGTCGCGCTCGGTGACTTCGGATCCCATCTCGGCAAAACTGCGCTGCACAATGACAAAGCGGCCGTCTTCGGCCGCTAGCGCTTGCCCGGTGGCAATCGCTTGGGGATCTTTATCAAACCCAAGAAGGCGTCCTTCTGGGCCTAGATTCTGGAGTATCAGGCGGCTATGTCCGCCGCGACCAAAGGTACCGTCCAGATAGCATCCATCAGGGCGTACGGCGAGAGCCTCTACGGCTTCATCGAGCAGCACGGTGATGTGGTTGAAGTCGCTATCAATAGTCACAGAATTAAATCACGCAGTTCATCAGGCATCGCGCCCGGTTGTTGAATGGCTGCAAGGTCGGCGGCAGAAACAGCTTCCCAAGCATCCTCGTCCCATAGTTGAAACTTGTTCAATTGGCCCACCAACATTGCGCGCTTGTCCAACTTGGCATACTCACGCAAACGCGGCGGCACCAGAAAACGACCACTGCCGTCTAGTTCAAGGTCGACGGCATTACCAATCAGTAGGCGTTGCAGACGCCGGTTTTCTTCACGCAACGAAGGCAACGCTCGCAGCTTGGTTTCAATCAATTCCCACTCATCGAGCGGATATACACACAAGCAAGGATCAGCAGCATCAATAGTCACGATCAGTTGCCCGGAGCTTCTCGAATTCAGCTCGTCACGGTACCGGCTCGGCATCGCGAGACGGCCCTTAGCATCGAGACTGATTGCGTTAGCTCCGCGAAACACGAGGCGTCACTCCAAAATTTAGTGTTTTACGTCTTGAAAACCCACTTCACGCCACTTTTCGCCACTTATGCACACTATAGGAATGCGCCCACCACACCGTCAAGGCGCGGCCTAAAGGAAAATCCTTACATTACGGAGATTTAGGCGGGTAAATAGACGTACAGGAATAAGAGAGGGGTTTTCTAAGCGAGCTATAAGCTGCTAATTCAATGCGCAAGACTTCAAACTTAAAGTGGTTTCTTAAGATTAAAGGTTTTGACATTTAAGATGGGCGGTGCTGCTTGTAAGTAAAGCGAGGGGGGGGGGGTAGAGCGAGTATTTCAAACTGCCAACCTGCTTGAGAAACAAGCAGGGGAAAAAAGGTGGAGAGTCGATCTGTAAGCCGGGTTCTGTCGTGAACAGTCATTCGTCTACGATGGCCATCACTGGACATCTTTAGCAACCTACCCGGTCCCAGCGCGGGCCACGCCTTGGGACCCTATTTGGTCTTGCTCCAAGTGGGGTTTACCTAGCCACGAACTGTTGCCAGTCGCGCGGTGCGCTCTTACCGCACCTTTTCACCCTTACCGGCGCCGAAGCGCTTAGGCGGTTGTTTTCTGTGGCACTTTCCGTAGGCTCACGCCTCCCAGGCATTACCTGGCACTTCGCCCTATGGAGCCCGGACTTTCCTCCCCCCTCTAATTTTCATAGAAGGCAGCGACTGTCCAATCGACTCTCCGGCGCGAAGGTTAACTGTACAGAGCGTATAGAACAAGCGTTAAAGCATCCAATTACGCTCAATCATCAAACTTCAGCCCCTTCATTTATTAACCTAACATCCATAGACAGGGCAAAGTGCCACTACTGCGATTCTGCTTTTTGCTTCTCAAGAGCAACTTGGTACAACACATTTTTGCGCTCACCGGTTATTTCAGCAGCCAATGCAGCGGCTCGCTTGAGTGGCATTTCTTTGAGTAACAAATTAAGAATACGCATCGCTTCATTGCTGACAACTTGATCCGTTTCAGGTGCAGTCCAACCCGCAACCAGTACAACGCACTCACCACGCTGCTGATTACTATCTGCTTCAACAAACGCTCGCAGTTCAGCCAATGGCAAACCTTTGAGGGTTTCGAAGGTTTTGGTTAGCTCTCGCGCCAGCAGTGCCGGGCGATCAGCACCAAACACCGACTCCATATCTTGCAGGCATTCAAGGATGCGATGCGGCGCTTCGTAAAAGATCAGCGTTCGCGACTCTTCTTTTAAAAGCTCTAAACGTGAACGCCGGCCAACGGCCTTGGCCGGCAAGAACCCCTCAAAGATAAACCGATCAGAAGGCAACCCGGCTGCCGATAAGGCGGCAATCAGCGCACATGCTCCCGGCACCGGCACCACCCGGACCCCGGCCGCACGCGCCTGACGTACCAAGTGATAGCCCGGATCAGAGATCAACGGCGTACCGGCATCAGAGATCAAGGCCACATCCTCACCCGCCAGTAAGCGCTGGATAAAGCGGTTGCCCTCATCGCGCTCGTTATGCTCGTGGCAGGCGCCTAGTGGCGTAGCGATGCCAAAATGCTGCAACAAACGCAGCGAGTGGCGCGTATCTTCGGCCGCTATCAGCGACACCTCACGCAGCACTTTGAGCGCGCGCGCGCTGATGTCATCCAGGTTACCGATGGGCGTGGCCACCACATAAAGTGAGCCAACAACGGAATTCAAAGCACCTGGAGCAGTCAAAACGCGCACCTCTTGAGAGTTAAAGGCGCCATTGTAGCGCGTAGAAGCTTACCCAACGCACCCAAAAGGCACCTTCAAAATGCTCAATTCATAAAACACTCTGCTTCACCTGGGCATAACTCATCTAAAGTTAAGCTTTATCACCAGTAAGATCGCGTACCGGCTAGCGCTTGGGTACACTTCGCAACTCATTTGCTCGAGTATCAGGAACACTTCATGATCGCTTGCCTGCGGCTGTTCACTGCCCTCTGCCTCGCTGCCCTGCTGGCGGCCTGCGCCAGCTCGCCCTCGTCCAGCCTTGGCGAACTCCCTCGTACACCTGATGCCAGCTTGGAACAGCTGCTGCAAGAGGCCTCTGCGACCAAAGACCCGGAAAAGTCAGCTCTATTGCGCCTGTCCGCTACCGACCTCGCCATCCGCCAACACAATAATCAACGCGCAGAGCAAATTCTCGCGCAGGTGCCGCTTGATCAGCTCAAGCCTGCACAACAAGTATTTGCCAGCACCTTGGCCGCTGAACTGGCGATGAGTCGCAATCAGCCTAAAGAAGCACTGGCCGCACTCAATCACCCAAGCGTATCGCGCCTCAACGAGATGCCAGCTGACTTGCAGACTCGTACTCACATGGTTCGCGCTCAAGCACTGGAAGCTGATGGCCAAACTTTGGCCGCCGCTCGCGAGCGCGTAACCATGGGCCAAGGCCTGACCGGCGAACCAGCCAACAGCAATAACGAGGATATCTGGGCACTGGTTGCCGCCTTACCGGCTGACCAACTGCGGACACCAGAGCCAGGCGTGCTGGGTGGTTGGATGTCCTTGGCGCTTGCCGTCAAGAGCGCAAGCAGCCTGCAAGAACAGCAAGACGCTATCGACCAATGGCGCGCGCAAAACCCTACACACCCGGCCGCTATTCAATTGCCGGCAACCCTAATCAAGCTCAAGGAGTTGGCCAGCCAACCGCTGACCAAAATCGCCCTGCTGCTGCCGCAGGACGGCCAATTGGCCTCTGTCAGCAAAGCACTGCGTGACGGTTTTATGGCTGCACACTACCAAGCACAGCAAGCAGGTCAAAATCCGCCAAGCATTCAGTTTTATGACAGCTCGCGCCTGACCTCAGTGGATGACTTCTATCGCCAGGCCCAAGCCGATGGCGTGCAACTGGTGGTAGGCCCTCTAGAAAAATCACTGGTCAAACAGTTGAATGTTCATCAACAGCTGCCAATCACTACACTGGCACTGAACTACAGCGAAGGCGGTGCCCAAGGCCCGGCTCAACTGTTTCAGTTTGGCCTTGCTGCTGAAGACGAAGCTCGCGAAGTCGCACGCCGCGCTCATGCCGACGGCTTGACTAGCGCAGGCGCCATGGTGCCGCAAGGCGAATGGGGCGACCGCGTACTCAAAGCATTCCGTGATGAATGGGAAGCCAACGGCGGCACTATCGTTGGCGTCGAACACATCGACAAGCCTGTCGCTCTAGCCCAGCAAGTGGCCGATCTGGTGCAACTGCGCAAAACGGGAGGTTCCTCTCAGCCATCACGTCGCCAAGACATGCAGTTCATCTTCTTGGCCGCAACGCCACAGCAAGCACAACAGATCAAACCGACCCTGAACTATCAGTACGCAGGTGACATTCCGGTCTACGCCACCTCTCACGTCTATAGCGCCAACGGCGACCAAAACCAGTACAAAGACATGAACGGCATCCGTTTTTGTGAAACCCCGTGGTTACTCGACACCGCCAACCCACTGCGCCAGCAAGTCGCGGCTCAATGGCCACAAGCCGGTGGTAGCTTGGGGCGCCTGTACGCAATGGGCGTGGATGCTTATCAGTTGTCGTCTCGGCTGGGCCAACTGAAAGCACTGCCTGAGAATCGCATCGACGGATTGTCCGGCAGCCTCAGCATGGACCCGACCCAGCGCATTGAACGTCAGTTGCCATGGGCCGAATTTGTTAATGGCCAGGTCCAACGCCTGCCCGACACACCTAACTAATGCCAGATCGCTCAAGCCAGCAAACAGGTAAAGATGCCGAGCGCACTGCGCTGCGGCATCTTGAGCAACACGGTTTACGCTTGCTGGCGCAAAATTGGCTATGCAAGCGTGGGGAGCTGGATCTGGTCATGCTTGACGGCGATACAGTAGTATTCGTCGAAGTTCGTTACCGACAACACGCGCAATGGGGAGGCGCGCTAGCAAGCATTGACGCACGTAAGCGTCAAAAGCTGATAGTGGCAGCCCAGTACTTCTTGCAACGCGAGTCACGCTGGGCCAACCACCCTTGCCGATTCGACGTCGTAGCCATGGATAGCGCAACACCTCATTTGAACTGGCTACGCAACGCCTTTGACAGCTAAAAGCTGCAGGGTCGATTTGAGCATCCTTTTTTAAACGATTTTTGCTTTGCTTTGCGGGCTGCACATTTTTGTGCCGGGAAGTCACTCAGGTTTAACTGAATCACGCCCGACCAGCCGCCCTACTTAAGGTCACATAGATGGACATGCAATCACGGATTCGCCAGCTTTTTCAGGCCAGCATCGACACCAAGCAGCAGGCTATGGCGGTTCTTGCACCCCATATCGAGCTTGCCAGCCAAGTGATGGTCAACGCCCTGCTCAACGAGGGCAAAATGCTTTCGTGCGGCAACGGCGGCTCAGCGGGTGACGCACAGCACTTCTCGTCCGAGCTGCTCAACCGTTTTGAGCGCGAGCGCCCGAGCTTGCCCGCCATTGCATTGACCACTGACAGCTCAACGATTACTTCGATCGCCAATGATTACACCTTCAACGAGGTTTTTTCCAAGCAGATCAGAGCCCTAGGCCAACCCGGTGATGTGCTGCTGGCAATCTCCACGAGCGGTAACTCCGCCAACATCATTCAGGCCATTCAAGCCGCTCACGATCGCGAAATGATCGTAGTGGCCTTAACCGGTCGAGATGGCGGCGGCATGGCCTCGCTGCTGCTACCTGAGGACGTGGAGATACGCGTCCCCTCCAACGTCACCGCACGTATTCAAGAAGTCCACCTGCTGGCGATCCACTGCCTGTGCGATCTGATCGACAGCCAACTGTTCGGGAGTGAAGAATGACTTTTAAGCGCTTTAGCCTAGTGGCATTGACGCTGTGCCTCGGCCTGACCGCTGGGTGCAGCTCTGTACTGACCGCCACCCGTGATAATCCGATTGAAGACGACCGCGGCACCCGCACGTTCGGCAGCAAAATCGACGACTCGCTGATTGAAACCAAAGTGGCTGTCAACGTCGCCAAGGCCAACCCAGACCTCGATAACGGCTCGCACATTGTTGTCACCAGCTACAACGGCATCGTATTGCTGGCCGGCCAAACCCCGCGCGCAGATCTCAAAGCACAGGCAGAGCAAGCTGCCGCCGCAGTTCAGCGCGTTAAAAAGGTTAATAACGAACTGCAAGTGATGGCGCCCTCCTCCATCTTGGCGCGCAACAACGACGCATGGCTGACCACTAAAATCAAAACCCAAATGCTGACTGACGGCGCCATTCCTGGCTCACGCATCAAGATCGTGACCGAGAACGGTATCGTTTACATGCTGGGCTTGGTGACCAAACAAGAAGCTGCCCGCGCCACCAATCTGGTGCAAGGCGTTTCTGGCGTGCAAAAAATCGTCAAACTCTTTGAGTACATCGACTGATTATCTGGAGCAAGTGTGTCTGGCGAACGTTAAAAGATCACGAGCAAGCTCGCTACAACAGGCCAAAAATGAAAAAGGCGACCTTTGCAGGTCGCCTTTTTTGTTACTTAACCACTTTAAGACTAGGCCGTCCGCTAGGTCGCGGTGGCTCAGTGCCTGACGGCGGAGTATCGTCGTCCGGCGCAATCTCGTCATCCACGTCAAACGCTTCTTCGAGATCAAACATCATGCCTTGGCCATTTTCTCGGGCGTAGATCCCTAAAATAGCCGCAATCGGCACGTATAACGTATGAGGCACACCGCCAAAACGACCGTCAAAGCTCACCGCTTCGTTATCCATGTGCATTTGACGCACGGCGCTTGGCGAAACATTCAGGACAATCTGCCCATCGCTGGCAAAACCCTGCGGCACTTGCACCTTCGGGTAGTCAGATTTAACCAGCAGGTGCGGAGTGCAATCGTTATCCACAATCCACTCGTAGAGCGCACGTACCAGATAAGGTCGACTTGAATTCATTGAGGGCTCCTAAAGCCTTAGCGCATGTCGCGTTCGACACCAGACAAACTTGCCTGGAAAGCCTCACGCGCAAACTGGCGCTCCATATAGTCAAGCAGCGGCTTGGCAGGCCGCGGCAACTCAATACCCAAAACAGGCAGGCGCCAGAGTATCGGTAATAGGCAGCAGTCGACCAGACTTTGCTCGTCACTCAGGAAAAAAGGTTTGTCTGCAAACAATGCCGATACGCCTGTCAGACTCTCTCGCAACTCTTTACGCGCCTGCACACGTGCAGGCTCTTTGGTGCGCGAATCAAGGATCAAGTCCACTAGGTTGCACCAGTCACGCTGGATCCGATGCATCAGCAGTCGGCTGTTAGCCCGTGCTACCGGATACACCGGCAACAAGGGCGGATGCGGATAACGCTCATCCAGATACTCCATCACCACGGTCGACTCCCACAACGCAAGGTCACGATCGACCAAGGTTGGCAGGCTCCCGTAGGGGTTCACTTCGATCAGCTTTGGCGGATGACGACCCGCCACCACACTGATGATCTCGGCGCTGACACCTTTCTCGGCGAGCACAATACGTACTCGATGGGAATAGTGGTCGGCGGGGTCGGAGTAACAGGCCAACCGATTGGTCACGCCCATGGCGGTCCTCCTCGCTTGTTGAAATTATCAGGAGCTCAAAAACGAACGCGCCCTAAGCGTGCCTCTCATAACAGCAGAACCGTGAAGACAGAACCCAATGGCCCCGTCTTCGCTGTGTCCTGCACTGTTACCTTTTTAGAGACACCCTTGGGCGCGCACGATTAACAGCAATGCATGTAACGGTATCAGTGCACATCCTTCCAGTATTCGCGTTTGAGCAGATAAGCGAACACGAAGAAGAAGGCCAGATAGAGCAATACGTAAGTCCCGATGCGCTGATGCTCCAACTTCACCGGGTTAGCCGAGTAGGCTAGGAAGGTCACAAGGTTCTGGATCTTCTCATCGAACTGCTCTTCAGTCAGCGTGCCTGTTTTGGGCAACACTGTCAGCTGGTCGCACGCTTCATGTGTCAAAGGCGTGCCGGTGAGCGGATCATACTGCTTCTTGCCGTTTTCGACGATCTGTACTTGCTTACAACCGATAACTTGACGTCCTTGCAGCGGCGCCAGCACGTTTGGCATCCCCACATTCGGGAAGACCGTATTGTTCACCCCCCATGGGCGCGAGGGGTCTTCATAAAACGAGCGCAGGTAGCTATAGAGCCAGTCAGTGCCGCGCACACGAGCCACTAAGGTCAAGTCGGGCGGCGCAGCACCAAACCACGCCTTGGCGTCTTCAGGCTGCATACCTATGTTCATGTGATCGCCTATTTTGGCACCCGTAAACACCAGATTCTTGAGCATCACATCGTGAGGAATCCCCAAGTCGTCAGCCACTCGCTCATAGCGTTGAAACTGTGCGCTGTGACAGCCCATGCAATAGTTGGCGAACGTGCGTGCACCGTCTTGCAGCGCAGCCTTGTCAGACACATCTATATCGACTTTATCCAGCTGCACACCCTGCTCGGAGGCAAAGGACAGCATTGGGGTTATCGCGAGCATCAATACGGCGAATAACTTTTTCATCAGCCAGTCACCCTTTCCGGAACCGGTTTGGTCTTTTCTAGCCGGGTGTAGAACGGCATCAAAATGAAGTAGGCGAAGTACAAGAACGTACACACCTGCGACAGCAACGTACGCTCCTGGGTCGGCGCCAAGACACCCAGCACACCCAGAGTGACGAACGAGATGCAGAACACCCACAGCCAGATCTTGCTCATCCAGCCTTTGTAGCGCATCGACTTCACAGGGCTGCGATCAAGCCAGGGCAATACAAACAACACCGCAATCGCAGCCCCCATAGCAACTACACCCATGAGTTTGTCCGGAATCGCGCGCAAGATCGCGTAGAACGGCGTGAAGTACCAAACCGGGGCAATGTGCTCTGGCGTTTTGAAGGCGTTAGCGGGCTCAAAGTTAGGCTTTTCGAGGAAGTAGCCTCCCATTTCAGGGAAGAAGAACACAATCGAACAGAAGATAAACAAGAACACGACGACACCGACAATGTCTTTCACCGTGTAGTACGGATGGAAGGGAATGCCGTCTAGCGGGATGCCGTTTTCATCTTTGTACTTCTTAATATCAATCCCGTCAGGGTTGTTCGAACCCACTTCATGCAGGGCCAGAATGTGCAGCACAACCAGCCCTAAAATTACGATAGGCAGGGCGACAACGTGCAGTGCGAAGAAGCGATTAAGGGTGATACCGGAGATCAAGTAGTCACCGCGAATCCACTGAGTGAGGTCGTTACCGATCACAGGGATCGCACCGAACAGCGAGATAATCACCTGCGCCCCCCAGTAGGACATTTGCCCCCATGGCAACAGATAACCCATGAATGCTTCTGCCATCAGGGCTAGATAAATCATCATGCCGAACAGCCAGACTAGCTCGCGTGGCTTCTGATAAGAGCCATAGAGCAAGCCACGGAACATATGCAGGTACACCACGATAAAGAATGCAGACGCGCCAGTGGAGTGCAGCAAGCGCAGAATCGAGCCGTACTGAACATCACGCATGATGTATTCGATAGAGGCAAAGGCATCTTCTGCGGTCGGCGTATAACTCATGGTCAGCCACACGCCGGTCACGATTTGATTGACCAACACCAGCAAGGCGAGAGAGCCAAAGAAATAAAGGAAATTGAAGTTTTTGGGGGCGTAATACTTGCTGAGGTGGTCTTCCCACATTTTAGTGGCCGGGAAGCGAGCATCAATCCAATCCATGAACTTGCTCATTACGCGGTCTCCCCATCAAGGCCAACGACAATAATGCTGTCCGACTCGTAGTAATAAGGCGGTACCGGTAGGTTAAGCGGTGCTGGTTGAGCCTTATAGACACGACCCGCCAAGTCATAGTGCGAGCCATGACATGGGCAGAAATAACCACCCACCCAATCCTTACCAAGATCAGCAGGGGCCACTTCAGGACGAAAAGTAGGAGAGCACCCCAGATGGGTGCAGATACCGATCAACAGCAAGATTTCTGGCTTGATTGAGCGTAACTCAGGGTTTACGTAGGCTGGCTGATCGGATTTTTTGGAGTCTGGATCGGCAAGCTGACCCTCAATCTTCTTCAGGTTAGAGAGGATTTCCTCTGTGCGACGTACGATGAATACCGGCTGACCGCGCCATTGCGCAACCATTTGCTGGCCTGGTTCGACCTTGGAAATATTGACCTTTACCGGGGCGCCTGCGGCCTTAGCCTTGGCACTGGGGAACCACGACCCCACGAACGGGACCGCAGCCCCCACCGCTCCTGCAGCTCCCACCACGGATGTGGCTGCCACGAGGAAGCGACGCCGACCGACATTGACGTCGACTTTGCTCATTCCGTCCTCTCCCATCAGCATTACGGCCTGTTAAATCAGGCATCAAGTAAGTAGCAAACTAATCTTTATAAAAATTTTGCCGAATGGTAATTAAAAGACCCTACAAAGACAAGGTATTTACCGGGAGAGATCGGCTGCAGCCCTTGTAAAACAGGCGCCCTACGGATGTGGCACGTTGTCACAGAGACTTTCTTGCGCCCATAAAAAAACCCAGCTCCGTGAGGAGGCTGGGCTTTTTTGAACGAAGCTGCGAATTAACGCTTCGAGTACTGCGGACGCTTACGCGCTTTACGCAGACCGACTTTCTTACGTTCAACTTCACGAGCATCGCGAGTTACGTAGCCTGCTTTACGCAGAGCGCTACGCAGAGTCTCGTCGTATTCCATCAGAGCGCGAGTGATACCGTGGCGGATTGCGCCAGCTTGACCACTTACACCGCCACCGATAACGGTAACGTAGATGTCGAATTTCTCAACAGTCTCGGTCAGCTCCAGCGGTTGACGAACTACCATGCGGGCAGTTTCACGACCGAAGAAGTTATCCAGGGAGCGGTTGTTGATAGAGATGTTGCCAGTACCCGGACGCAGGAAAACGCGTGCGGTTGCAGTCTTACGACGGCCAGTGCCGTAGTTTTGAGTCGCCGACATAATGAACTATTCCGTTAAAACTTCAGTTCTTGGGGCTGCTGAGCAGTATGAGGGTGAGCAGCGCCCGCATAGACTTTCAGCTTACGGTACATGTCGCGACCCAGTGGGTTTTTAGGCAGCATGCCTTTAACCGCGGTCTCGATCACGCGCTCAGGAGCTTTGGCGATCAGCTTTTCGAAGTTGATCGACTTAATCCCGCCCGGGAAACCGGAGTGAGAGTAGTACATCTTGTCAGAGGTCTTAGCACCAGTAACGCGAATCTGCTCAGCATTGATAACAACGATGTAGTCACCGGTGTCAACGTGCGGAGTGAATTCAGGCTTGTGCTTACCACGCAGACGGCTCGCGATCTCGGTGGCCAGACGACCCAGGGTCTGACCAGCAGCGTCGACGACAAACCAGTCGCGCTTTACTGTTTCTGGTTTAGCAGTAAAAGTTTTCATTCTTTATAGCCTCAGGGGCCGCCCTGTAAATTAGACGGCGGATCTTACTGAATAGTGCGTACTTTGACAAGTCAAAGGCAGCCGGATACAGACGCTATCGGGGGCTCGGGTCAGCGCGTCCGTTCAACGGCAAGATTCTTCGGCAGGCGGGGCATCACTTCCACTGCAGAAAGAGGTCGACGATTATCCAGATTGCGCAAAAAATTACAACCTGCTTTTATGATTCTTTCCCCGAAGGAGTGACCGATGGACTACCGCCAGCTAGGCCGCAGCAACCTCAAAGTCAGTGCAATTGCACTCGGCACCATGACTTGGGGTGAGCAAAACACTCAAGATGAAGCGTTCGAGCAAATCGAGTACGCAAAAAACGCCGGAATTAACTTCCTCGACACCGCCGAGATGTACCCGGTCCCACCCAAAGCCGAAACCTATGCCACCACGGAGCGCTACATCGGCAACTGGTTCAAGGCTCGGGGCGATCGCGCCGATTGGATACTGGCCAGCAAAATTGCCGGACCAGGCAATACCATCGACTACATCCGTGATGGCCAACTGAAACACAACCGCACCCATATCGTGCAAGCACTGGATGCCAGCCTCAAGCGTCTGCAAACCGACTGGATCGACCTCTACCAACTGCATTGGCCTGAGCGCAGCACCAACTTCTTCGGCCAATTGGGCTACACGCACAAGGCCGACGAAGACTTTACCCCGCTGGAAGAAACCCTCGAAGCGTTAGACGAACAAGTCAAAGCAGGCAAGATCCGTCACATTGGCCTGTCCAACGAAACGCCTTGGGCAACCATGAAATTTTTACAGTTGGCCGAGAGCCGTGGATGGCCGCGTGCCGTGTCGATCCAGAACCCGTACAACCTACTCAATCGAAGCTTTGAAGTTGGTTTGGCCGAAATCGCGATTCGCGAACAATGTGGGCTGCTCGCCTACTCCCCTCTTGCATTCGGCATGCTGACCGGCAAGTACGGCAGTGGCGCTCGCCCAGAAAATGGCCGTTTGAGCCTTTACAGCCGCTTCTCGCGCTATTCAAATCCAGAATCGGTTGCCGCCTGTGAGCGTTACGTCACACTGGCTCGCGAACACGGGTTGGATCCGGCGCAAATGGCCTTGGCGTATGTCACTCAACAGCCGTTTGTGACCAGCAACATTATTGGCGCCACGACGATGGAGCAATTGAAAAGCAACATCGCCAGTGCCGACTTAACACTCTGCGATGACGTGCTTGCGGGCATTGAAGCCATTCACAAAGCCCAGCCAAACCCGGCGCCTTAACCCAACCCTCGTAGGAGCTGCCGAAGGCTGCGATCTTTGAAAAGTTCAACAGATAGCAGCCCTCGTCACCTCCTACGAGTTGAGCCCCCCCTAGACACACAGGAAAAAAAATAAGACGATCCAGCCGTAAGTTGACCAATTTCACCTATAAGAATAATCAAACCATGTCTAATCAACTCTCCACGCCTCTTCGGCGCGTCAGCGTTTTGGCCACGGATCACGTGTTCGCCTCAACCTTGATGCAAGCCAAAGACTTCTTTCATCTGGCCAGTCTGCGCCACGGCAAACAACTAGGCCAAGGCTTCAACCCGAGCTTTGAAACCCGCTTGGTTAGCCCTGACGGCCAATCTGTCGGCAGTTTCAGCAATGTCATGCTCCCGGTCGATGGCGGCCTTGGTGACGCTGACATCATCATCCTCCCAGCCTTTTGGGACGACTTTGACGCCCTGCGCCAACGCTACCCGCAAGTCATACCGTGGCTGCGCGAGCAGCATGCACGCGGTGCCGTACTGTGCGCTTCAGCCACTGGCGTGTTTTGGCTGGCAGAAGCAGGTCTGCTTAATGGTAAAGAAGCCACCACTTATTGGCGTTTTTTCACATCCTTCGCAGAGCGTTTCCCACAGGTGCACCTGAACCAAGACAAGCACCTCACCGACGCCGACAACCTCTATTGCGCCGGTGGACCTAACTCAGCCTGCGACCTGTACATTTATTTGATTGAGCGTTTCTGCGGCGCCAATATCGCCCAGGCCGTGGCCCGCGACATTCTTTATGAAGTGCAGCGCAATTACTCTCCGGGGCGCATTGGCTTCGGTGGGCAAAAACTGCATCAAGACGTGATTATTTTGCAGATTCAGCATTGGCTCGAAGAGCACTTCGCCGAGAAATTTCGCTTTGAAGATGTGGCACGCGAACACGGCATGAGCATCCGCAACTTCATGCGCCGCTTCCAGATCGCCACGGGCGACAAACCCCTGCACTACTTGCAGCGCTTGCGCATAGAAACCGCCAAGGGCTTGCTGTCAGCCACGCGCAAAAGCATTAAAACCATCAGCTATGACGTGGGCTATGACGATGCCAGCTTCTTTGCGCGGCTGTTTCGCCAGCACACTGAACTGTCACCTAACCAATACCGGCAACAGTTTCAGCAAGCAGCCTAGGCCTTTCCCATGGCTCGCAATCTTGTTAAAAATCGAAAGATCGCGAGACACATTCACACCTACAGCGGCAGCCTTTAATTAAGGCCGGTGAGCGCGAGTCAGGTATTCGTGGGACTGCATTTCGAGCAAGCGACTCAACGTGCGCTGGAACTCGAAACTCAAGCGCCCACCGGTGTAGAGGTCTTTGAGTTCCACTTCGGCCGAGATAATCAGCTTGACGCCACGGTCGTAAAACTCGTCAACCATGTTGATAAAACGACGCGCGATGTCGTCTGTTTTAACGTCCATTTGCTCAACACCGCTGAGGATCACAGCGTTGAAGATCTTGCCCAGCTCGATGTAATCATTCTGACTGCGCGGACCGTCACATAGCTCGCGAAAATCAAACCAAGCCACGTCATCGCAGGTGCGCAGCGCACGAATCGTGCGGTTCTCGATGATCAAATCGTCGTTTTCAACCGTTCGGGTTGAGTTATGCGTCAACGCTTTAAAGCTCTCACGCAAGGAGGCTTCAGACGCTTCATTAAGCGGGAAGTGGAACAGCTCGGCTTGCTCCAAATGGCGCAAGCGATAGTCCACGCCACTGTCGACGTTGACGATCTCGGTGTTCTGCTTGATCAGCGCAATGGCTGGCAAGAAGCGCGCACGTTGCAGGCCATCTTTGTACAGGCCGTCTGGCACGATGTTCGACGTTGCCACCAAGGTCACGCCGTTTTTGAACAGCTCTTCCATTAGCGTGCCAAGAATCATGGCGTCGGTAATGTCCGAGACAAAGAATTCGTCAAAACAAATGACCCGCGCCTCATCCGCAAAACGCTTGGCGATGATGGTCAGCGGGTTTTTCTCGCCATTGAGGGTACGCATCTCTTCATGCACGCGCTTCATAAAGCGGTGGAAGTGGGTACGCACCTTCTGCTTGAACGGCAAGGCGTCAAAGAACGTATCGACCAGGTAAGTTTTACCTCGGCCAACACCGCCCCAAAAATACAAACCCTTGACCAACGTGGGTTCTTTTTTGCCAAACAGCTTGCCCAGCAGGCCAGGCTTGCTCTGCGAAGCGGCGACCAAGTCGTCATAGAGACGCTGCAGGTGACGCACAGCGTTTTCCTGAGCCGCATCGTGGAAGAAGTCCGGGCGTTTCAGATCAGCTTGATATCGTTCTAGAGGCGTCATAATTCGCTAGCTGGGCAACAAAAACGGGCCGACACTTTAGCGACGGCCCTTGGGAATGGCAATCAAACCTGAGACTAAACGTCGCAGTTTCTCAGTCTTGCACGGGCAGCAGTGCTACGCGCAAGGCTTCGATTGCCGCATCACGTGCGGCCTCATCGGCAAATACCGGGCTGTGCGCCACGCTCACATCTTCCAGCCAAACGCTGAAACTCAAGCCTTCAACGCGGACATCCAGCGCTTCACCTGATTGCAGTTGCTTACTTGCCTGCCCCGCGGCTTTACCGTCAGCAAAGCTACGCGACAGCAATAGCTGCTCACCTTCTGCGCTCAGCAAGCGGAAACGGAAGCTGCCGTCTTCGTCACGGAAACTGACAAAGCGCGAGCCTTTTGCAGCTTTCTTTTTAATCGACGAGGTGGTCTGTGCAGCACTCGCAAACGATCGCAGACCCACCGCTTCACGCAGCTCAGCCAAAAATGGCGTCGCGGTTTTACGGGCTTTCTGTGCGCCAGCCTGAAGAATGTCTTCCATATCCGAAGGGCGCGACATCAACTCGTGATAACGCTCGCGGGCCTCACCCAGCTCTGCGTCCAGCAGCTTGAACAGACGCTCTTTGGCCTCACCCCAGCCCAAGCCTTGCAACAACTCGCTGCGCAGCGCTGCGGACTGCTCAGGCGTCGAGAACGCTTGATACAGCGTAAACAGGTGCGAGTTGTCGGGGTCTTTAGCTTCGCCCGGTGCGCGGGAGTCGGTGACGATCCGCGAAATCGCGTTTTTCATGTCTTTGGCGCTGGAGAACAACGGAATGGTGTTGTCATAGCTTTTCGACATTTTGCGACCGTCAAGCCCAGGCAAGGTCGCTACGCTTTCTTCGATCAGCGCTTGAGGCATGGCGAAGAACTCTTTGCCATTGCCGAACAGGTGATTGAAGCGCTGGCCGATATCACGGGCCATTTCGACGTGCTGGATTTGGTCGCGACCGACCGGCACCTTGTGCGCGTTGAACATCAAAATGTCCGCAGCCATCAACACTGGGTAGCTGTACAGCCCCATGCTGATGCCCGCATCCGGGTCTTCGCCGTTTTCTAAGTTCTTGTCGACCGACGCTTTGTAAGCATGCGCACGGTTGAGTAAGCCTTTGGCCGCCACACAGGTTAGCAACCAAGTCAGCTCAGGGATTTCCGGGATATCGGACTGACGATAGAACGTCACTCGCTCAACATCCAGACCGGCCGCCAGCCAAGTGGCTGCAATTTCCTGACGCGAACGCTGAATGCGCTGCGGGTCATCGCATTTGATCAGGGCGTGATAGTCGGCCAAAAAGTAAAACGAATCGGCGTTAGTGTCACGGCTGGCAACGATAGCCGGGCGGATAGCGCCAGCATAATTGCCCAAGTGCGGCGTGCCGGTGGTGGTAATACCGGTCAGGATACGAGTACGAGTGGTCATGGGTAATCGCTTATCAGGCTGCATCAAATCGAAAGGCGTGGCGCTACCAACTCTTTGAGTTCTGGCAGCTTGCCGTGAAAAAAGTGTCCGCATTCTGCCACTTTCAGCAGTTCATGGGGGCGCGAGAGCGTGCTTGACCAGTCATAAACCAGCTGCGGGTCAATCACTTCGTCGGTTTCGGGCTGAATAACGGTGATTGCACACGTCTGCGGCAGCGCGTCTTCATCACCTAAACGCATCACCGCTGGCGCCACCATGAATAGGCGTGCGAGTTGCTCGCCCTGCGCTTCAAGTCGCCCGCCGAGGCTTGCAGCCACAAAACCGCCAAATGAAAACCCAAGTAAGTTCAATGGCAAATCTGGGTGTCGAGCACGCAACCAAAGCGCGGCCGCCAATGCGTCATCGACTTCGCCAGCACCCATATCGTGAGTGCCTGCGCTCGCGCCAACGCCACGGTAATTAAATCGCAACGTAACAAGACCTGCATCGCGGGCAGTGCGTTGGAGGGTCGAAACGACTTTATTGAGCATCGTCCCACCCTGTACTGGGTTGGGGTGGCACACCAGCGCAAGGCCCTTCGGCTCAGCAGAATCAAGGTATAAAGCTTCCAATTGGCCAACCGGGCCATCAATCTGTACGGGGGTTTCGCGGGTAAGCAAGAAGGAACTCCGTGACCTCAAAGTAGGTCGACACGTCTAGCTGATAGATTCTGTCTGAGATATTTGCGAGTGCATCGCGGTATACAGCGCAGGTCCGAGCCGTTAACGTAAAGCAAAGCCGTTTATAGAGGAAGGACTCGTGGAACACTCGCTCTTAATTTGGTTGTTGCCGACCCTAGCCCTGGTTGCCGGTGTCGCTATTGGTTTTCTGGTTGCGCGTCTGCTGCCAAATGCCGCGCCTAATCGCACTCAGCGTCAGTTGGACGACATCCAGGAACGTTTTGACAGTTATCAAAGTGAAGTCGTAACCCACTTCAACACCACTGCCCATCTGGTGAAAAAACTCACTCAGAGCTATCAAGAAGTACAAGATCATCTCGCCGAGGGTGCCAATAGCTTGGCTCTGGACGAGCAAACCCGCCAACGTTTGCTGGCTGCTCTGCATTCCGAAGCACCGCATCCGCACCGTGAGCGTTTGACCCCGCCGCACAGTTCCGAGCCGCCAAAAGATTACGCGCCAAAAACGCCGAATGCCCCTGGCATGCTCGACGAGCACTACGGTCTGAAGAAGTAATTCACCCGGCCCTTGCTCAATAAAAAATCCCCGCGCTCCGAAAGGACCGCGGGGATTTTTGCTTAAGCGTTTAGCGCAAGGTTGATACGTTACGGGTACTGCTGAACCTGACCTTGCTGCTGGTAATTCATACCCGGAATAGGCGCCAGAGTGATCTGCACGCGGCGGTTCTGAGCACGGCCATCAGCTGTCGCGTTGCTCGCAATCGGATTGGCAGGGCCTTGACCCGTTGCCGACAGGTACTGACCGCTGACACCTTGTGAGGTCAAATAAGTGGCAACGCTTTGTGCTCTCTGTAGAGACAAGCGCTGGTTAAGTTCGTTGCTACCGGTGTTATCGGTGTAACCCACGATTTGAATCTGCTGCTGGTTGTTAAGCTGTTTCAGCGAGTTGGCAAGGGTATTGAGCGGCTGATAGAAGCTTGGCGCGATGTTGGCGGAGTTGGTGGCAAACGTGATGTTGCCCGGCATTACCAGCGTAATGTTGTCGCCCTGACGCTGCACTTCAACGCCTGTGTTGGCCATGCTGGCGCGCAGTGCGGCTTCTTGCTTGTCGGCATAGTAGCCATAGCCCGCAGCCCCCAGACCCGCAACAGCGGCGCCAATCAATGCGCCTTTGCCGCGGTTGTTGTGGTCGATGGCAGCACCTGCAACAGCACCGGCCAGTGCGCCAAGACCACCGTACTTAGCGGTGTTGCTCATACCCGATGAGCCTTGACCTTGGTTGTCATAAGGGTTGGGAGAGGCGCAGCCGGCCAACAAAGCAATTGCACTTGCGGCCACAATCAAACGACGCGAGATGAACATGGTGAAGCTCCTACTCAATCTTTCTGGGAACGAAGGCCGCTGGCTGTAGACCTCTGTGGTGAGTTGGAACACGACCAACGGTAAAAATTCCATTACAACGTGTTTAAGCGCGAGCTAACACCTCTCATTGTCAGGCCGTGGATAAGGCGCCTACGATGAAAAACAAGTTGCACGCGCCTAACAGCTTAGACCCAGAAAGCCAAAAGCTCATGTCACCGCAGTTGAAACCAAGTGGTTTTCAACTGCATGTACTTGTCAAAAGAATGCAGTGACAAGTCACGACCGAACCCAGACTGTTTGCCCCCCCCAAAGGGAACCGTCACATCCAAGGCGTCAACGGTATTGACCGAAACAGTCCCCACGTTCAGCGCTCGGGCGACACGATGAGCGCGGTTGAAGTCATCACTCCATACCGACGCCGCCAAGCCATAAATGCTGTTGTTAGCCAGGCTGACGGCCTCCTCTTCGCTGTCGAAGGCGCTGACGGCAAGCACTGGACCGAAAACTTCGTCACGGCAAATGTTCATGTCTTGGGTGACATCACCAAAGATGGTCGGCTGAATGAAGTTCGAAGAACCGTTGAAGACCAACTGTTCGCCGCCGCACAACAGCTTGGCGCCGTTATCGCGGGCGTGGCCAATAGCGCTCATGATACGGGCGGTTTGCTCGCTGTCGACAATGGCGCCCGCAGCGCTGTTGGGGTTCAGAGGATCGCCGGGCATCCAAGCGCGAGCCTTGCTGATTAGTCGATCCATAAATTCATCATGGATGGAACGCTCCACATAAAGCCGGGAGTTGGCAGAGCACACTTCGCCCTGATTGAAAAAGATCCCAAACGCGGCTTTTTCCGCCGCCAGATCTAAGTCTTGGCAGTCCGCGAAGACCAAGTTAGGGCTCTTACCGCCACATTCCAGCCAAACCTGTTTAAGGTTCGACTGCGCTGAATACTGCATAAAGTATTTGCCGACCTGAGTAGAGCCGGTAAACACCAAGCAATCCACATCCGGGTGTAGGCCCAATGCCTTGCCGGCGCTCTCGCCGAGCCCTGGCACCACATTCAATACACCCTCTGGAATACCGGCTTCAAGGGCAAGTTGAGCCAAGCGCAGGGCAGAAAACGGTGATTGCTCAGCGGGTTTGAGCACCACGCTGTTACCCGCCGCCAAGGCAGGCGCCAGCTTCCAAGCGGCCATGTCCAACGGAAAATTCCAAGGCACCACTGCCGCAATAACGCCTAGCGCTTCGCGGGTGATAGTGGCCAGCGAGTTATGGCCTGTAGGCGCCACTTGATCGTAAACCTTGTCGAGCGCCTCGCCGTACCAAGCGAACACATGAGCGGCGCCGGGAACATCCACGTTGTAGGCATCCATCACCGGCTTACCCATGTTCAGCGAGTCGAGCAGCGCCAGCTCCTCGCGGTGCGTCATCAGTAACGCCGAGAGTTTAATCAAGATTTTCTTACGCTCACCCGCAGACATACGTCGCCAGACACCCGTGTTAAAGGCGCGGCGTGCTGAGCGCACTGCTAGGTTGACTTCCTCCTCGCCACACGCCGCGACACGTGCCAGCAATTGCTGGGTAGCAGGGTTAATCGCGTCAAAAGTAGCCCCGTCAATCGAGCCGACGGGTTGGCCGTCAATGAGCGCAGTTTGGATAAACGTTTGACGAGCAACCCGCTGTTGCCAATGGTTAAGGTCGAACATGGTGCACTCCCTAGAGGATTAAATTTTTTCTTATTCCGCCAGTTGCAAGTCAGGCATCTTGACCTGAAACCCACGCGTGACACCGAGTAAGCAAACGAGCCCAAGGACCATCCAGCACACACCAATGGTGAACGACATGCTCGACAGACTCGTCCATAGCCACAGGGTGCTGAGGAACCCCAAACCCGGCAGCGCGGCGTAAAGCAGATAGTTGCGGGGGCCGCGTAATTTCTGATCGACCACGTAATGTTTAATCACCGCCAGGTTCACCGCCGAGAACGCGAAAAGCGCACCGAAGCTGATCATGTTGGCAACGGTATCGAGGGTGATAAACAGGGCAATTAACGAGAACAGGCTGACCAAAATGATCGCATTGGCGGGCACTCGTTTTTTCGTTAAGAGTTTGCCGAATACCCGTGGCAGCGCACCATCGCGCCCCATTGCGAACAGAACACGCGAGACACTCGCTTGAGAAACCATCGCCGAAGCGAAACAACCTGCGACGTAGGTGGCGGTAAAGGCGGTCACCAGTAGCTCACCGCCTACACGGCGCATCACGTCAACTGACGCCGAGTCTGGGTCTACAAAACTGTTCCACTCAGGGAAAACCATTTGCGCGAAGTAGGACACGACCAGAAACAGCAAACCGCCGATCAATGACACGGTCATGATCGCCAGCGGTATCGTACGCCGTGGGTTCGGGGTTTCTTCGGCCATGGTCGAAACCGCGTCAAAGCCGAGAAAGGAAAGGCACAGTACCGCCGCGCCCGTCATGATCAGCGGAACGCTAAAACCATCGTGATGAAACGGTTCAAGCAGTGAGATAGGCGCGGGTTGCGCGGTCAGGGTCTGGACCGATAACGCAATGAACACCACGATAAAGACCAACTGTGCAACCACGAGAATCCAATTCACACGGGTGATGGACTCAATGCCCACAAGGTTGAGCATCGTTACCAAAGCAATTGAGCCGAGTACCCACACGGCGGTAGGTACTGCCGGGAAGTATTCCGACATGTAGATGCCGATCAGCAAGTAACTGAGCAGCGGCAAAAAGATGTAGTCCAGCAACAACGTCCATCCGGCAATAAAGCCGAAATACGCGCCAAACGCCTTACGCGTATAGGTGTAGACCGAACCGGAATAAGGATGCGCCTGGACCATACGCCCGTAGCTGTAGGCGGTGAGTAACATCGCGGCAAGGGTTAGCAGGTAAGCGGTTGGTAAGTGGCCCTTAGTCATCTGGGTCACTAACCCGTAGGTCGTAAATACCGCCAGCGGGACCATGTAGGCCAAGCCGAAAAGCACCAGTCCGACAAGCCCCAAAGGTTGTCGGAACTGACGGGACGAAGTGGCCTTGGAGGGTGCGTGATGAGGGGGCGTGTCAGCTACCTTTCTTATTGTATTCATTGCTAACTCCTGGAAATTAGAACGCAGGACGCCGCGGTATTCGATGAACTCGAAACCGTTGGTGAATCATCCGTTGGAGAGTTGGCCGCCCAATACGCACGCTGGGCGATCAGATGATGCAGCTCGCCACCTCTACACCGAGGTGGCGAGCTCATGACATCAAAGCTTGCCGACCATCCGCGCGGTGCGGTCTACAGCGATGAGGGTCTTATCAACCAGCTCATCGAGTTCAGCACGCGTTGTCACTAATGCAGGGGCCATGATCATGCGTCCCAGCGTCGAGCGAATGATCACGCCCTCTTCAAAACCAAAGGTGCGGCACTGCCAAGCCAGGTCGTTTTCGTTATCGAAGCGCTTACGCGTTTGCTTGTCCTCGGCAAACTGCAAGGCTGCAAGCATGCCGCTACCCTGAATCTCGCCGATCATAGGGTGATTACCAAAAGCTTCACGCAGGAGTTGCTGCAAATACGGCCCAGTGTCTTCCTTAACGCTGCGCACGATACCTTCATCGCGTAGCGCCTTGAGGTTAGCCACCGCCACTGCCGCGGCTACCGGGTGCCCGGAATACGTCAGGCCGTGGGCAAACACACCGCCTCGCTCCACCAGTGCGTCCGCCATGCGCTTGCTCAGCACTAGGCCGCCCATGGGCACATAACCGGACGTCAGACCTTTAGCGATCGACAGGGTGTCCGGCTCGAAACCAAAATGCTCGTGCGCGAACCACTCACCGGTACGCCCAAAGCCCCCAATCACCTCATCGGCGCAGAGCAGCACATCATATTGACGGCAGATTCGCTGGATTTCGGGCCAGTAGCTTTCAGGCGGGAAAATCATACCGCCAGCGCCTTGGAAGGGCTCAGCGATAAAGCCCGCGACATTTTCCGCGCCCAGTTCGAGAATCTTCTCCTCCAACTGCAAAGCACAGCGGCGGCCAAACTCGGCTGGCGTCAAATCCCCGCCTTCGGCGTACCAATAAGGTTCATCAATGTGGGCGACATCGGGGATCAACCCGCCCATCTCGTGCATGAACTTCATTCCGCCCAGCGCAGTAGCGGCCAAGGTAGAGCCGTGATAGCCGTTCCAGCGGCCGATCATGATTTTTTTCTGCGGTTGGCCAACCACTTGCCAATAGCGGCGAGCGGTGCGAATCAACACCTCGTTGGCCTCTGACCCTGAGTTGGTGTAGATCACATGGCTGTAGTGACCTGGCAGCAGGCTGAACAGCAGTTCGGACAGCTCAATCACCGCAGGATGGGTGGTGTGAAAGAACATGTTGTAATAAGCCAGCTGGTCCATTTGCGCGGCGGCGGCAGCGGTCAGATCCTTGCGCCCATAGCCGAGCTGGGTACACCACAAGCCGGACATGCCATCCAGGTAACGCTTACCTTCACTGTCCCAAAGATACACACCTTCACCCCGGACAATAACCCGCGGCCCCTCAGCATTCAGCGCTTTCTGATCGAGAAATGCATGGATATGGTGGGCCGCGTCCGACTTCTGATAATCCTGGGTCTGGCGTTTTGGTTCGAAGGGTAAGTTCATGGCTTAATTCTCTTGTTAGTGATCACGCAGGGAGCAAATCCATTCAGAAGATTTATTCCTGTCGCTTTCGAGTGGAGGCTTTACTAAGCCCGCCTTGGGCCTCAGCCAACGAGTCGAAAGGATCGTCCCACACCCGCGATATCACTGAAATCACCCGATAGGGTGAGCTTGCATTCGATATTTGTTTTCACTTACCAACTTAATAATATTTTATTTATCCCCGCCCCTAGACCAGCCTTGACGTCATGCACGACCTGAATCCAACGGCCTGACGCAAGGACAGACACATGACTGACGCGATAACAACAATAGACACCTTGGTAGTGGGGGCT
>NZ_LLWH01000171.1 GCF_001411475.1 Pseudomonas endophytica
GTGGGCAGTGAGCGTAAGCAGTTTGTTGAAGATGTCTTGGCCGTGCAGGGCGCTGTACGTTCTATTGACGATAACTCTGAATTTTTTGATGTTGTAATGTTCACTTAACTTATAAATAAGAGCGTGCGCGTTGAGAATTGAAGCGGGTTCGTTGCAAATAACCATGATGACTTCATGCGCGGCGTTGACGAAGTTTAAAGCGTCATGATGTGCGCCGGAAGCCGTGTCGACGATAAGCGTGTCAACGTCACTGTGAAGACCGTTGAAGGCATTAATAATTCCATAGTAGTGGGCTGTGTTAAGCGAGTTCATTGTTTTTGAGTGCGCAGCCCCGAGTATCAAACTGACGCCGCTGGGGCCGTTATACAGTATGTCTTTTAATGAACAGCTGCCTTCTATCAGGTCCGTCAGTGTTTTAGTCGGTTTGATATTTAAAAGCACATCAATACACGGTAGCTCTAAATTGCCATCCAATAAGGCGACTCGTTGACCTAATGCGGCCAACGCCAAGGACAAGTTTATAGCGAGTGTGCTTTTGCCGGTTCCACCTTTTCCGCCAGTGATAGCGATGACCTGAACTGAGTGTTTTGTTTTCATACAGTTGACGCTATCCTTAGCGTGTTCGCACAGCGATGAGCTTATGATTTGAGTCTGATTTTATAATGACTGTTTTTATCCCGGAATGAACCCGTGTCGCCAGTCAGTGCAAAACGTATGGCTTTTAACGCGGCGGTGCTACGAGAGCAATGCAATGAGCGCATTTTTTTATACGCCCATACCCAGCCGCGCTTTTTTTTATGATTTTCCATGAGGGGGGGTGCTTCTCGGGTTTTAGAGACTTGAAGTGAGATTTATTCTCCCATGTGCCTGATTCATTAATAAGTGTCCGCTGAGGCTAATGTTATGTCCTGAAGCGCAATGCCATTGACTCCATTTTGTGGCGCGATTAATTCTAGAGAGTCGGTCTCCGTGCGTGCTTGTGTGTGTCTGAATGAGATAGCATTTGTTCGTACTTTTATTTGTTCTATGGATAAATGAATGTATAGAATTCGCAAGTCATATGTGTATTTGCTCGGTCGAGCCTTGGGGACTGTTTATAAGCCCAGTGAAATATTTCAAGATTGTGTCGATGATGCTGAGTATGTGGACATCAAATCCGTCTATGACTGGTTGGCTAATCTAGCGGTGATTTCTGGCGATCCTGATTTAGGGCTAAGAGCTTATAAAAATATGCACCCCGCCATGCTGGGGGCTTTGGGCTATGCCGTCATGTCGTGTGCAACCTTGGGAGGGGCCATTGAACGGTTGGTTAATTACTATTCCTTAATCAGCAATGGGTCATTGTTTAAGCTAGACATTCAGGACCGTCGCTTAAAAATAGTCAGCATAGAATTGACAAAGACGGTGCCGCGGATTTCTGTTGATGCGGATTTTTCAATTGTATTGGGTCTCATCCGCTGGCTGGTGCCGCATTATTATGTTGTGCCGTTGGGGGTTGAATTTATTTATGCGCCTCCTGATAAAACCCATCAATTAGAAGAAGTGTTTGGAAGAAATTTGAAATTTTCGGCAGATCATAATGTTTTAATTTTCTCCAGTGAAATATGCGATTACCCGCTGATTACCGCGTCGTCAAAGTTAGACAGGTTGCACGCTGATTTCCTAAAAGTTCAGTTAGAACTAACCTTTAGCGGGTTTACCTCCGCCAAGATAAGAAGAGCCGTTTCCGAAAGCTTGGCCATGGGGGTGGTGCCCACACTGGATTCAATTTCTGCCACACTTAAAGTGAGTAAAAGAACCCTACAGTATTCGTTACGGTCTGAAGGCCTTAGTTTTTCACGGGTGTACAACGATGTTAGGCAAGCGTTGGCGCATGAATACCTGCGGCATTCTATGTACAGCATTAAATATATATCTGCGACGCTTGGGTTTAGTGATCAGAGCAGCTTTTACAAGGCCTCTTTAAGATGGTTTGGGATGACCCCTCAAAGTTACAGGGATTTGTCCATGCAGTAGCACTTTTTATTTTTTATCGGTATGCACCTCTCTCGTTTTCTAATTTTTTGTTTGATGATAGATGCGGGCGATTATTCGTCATGCTAGACACTAACCACTTGTTTTAATTAGATATTTGTCGATAAATGAACAGGTTTTAATTTGGTTAAGTTTATCTAAGATTGGCAGCAGTCTAATCTCGGTGGGTGATCTTCAATCACGGCTCATGAAGGGTGTCGTTGGGCCACTCGAGTCTAGGAATATCATCAAATGAAACGCAGACAACTCATCCCGCGCTATGCACCCTATTATTGGTCTTAAACTCGTTGAATAAGTGTGCGCGCGAGTCACTCCTATCCTGTTGAGTCATTTATTTCACTGTTTAATTTGGTGAGGAATTCATGACTTTAATGGTTGCCAATGCGCAGCGCTTCTGACAAATCCTGCAGGGCTGCAGAGTGTCTAAACTAAACTTTTGATTAGTTCGCAGTGTACGGACATCAACAACAGGGCGCCTAGTGACTTCCATGAGGCGCCTATCTTTTTTACAAATCAGCTAATCGCGGTGTAGCCCTCAAGCGTATCGGGCCACGGGCTAAGCACTTCAAAGCCGTTTTCCGTCACCGCGACCATATGTTCCCATTGGGCTGACAGCGACAGGTCTTTAGTGACCACGGTCCATTGATCGGCGAGGGTTTTAACATGGCGTTTACCCGCGTTGAGCATCGGTTCGATGGTGAAGATCATTCCGGTTTTACGCTTCAAGCCTTGGCCCGGGTAACCGTAGTGCAGCACTTGGGGCTCGTCGTGATAGACCTTGCCGATGCCGTGCCCGCAGTACTCGCGCACCACGCTAAAGCCTTCTTTTTCGGCCAGGGTCTGGATGGCATGACCGATATCGCCCAACGTTGCGCCGGGACGTACCTGACGAATACCCGCACACATGGCGTCATAGGTCGTTTTCACCAGATGCCTCGCCTGCGGGCTGGGTTCACCGACGAAGTACATGCGGCTGGTGTCGCCGTACCAGCCATCTTTCACCACCGCGATGTCAATGTTTACGATGTCGCCATCGTGTAGCACCCGGCCAGACGGAATACCGTGACAGACCACTTCATTGACCGATGTGCAGACTGTTTTCGGAAACCCGTGATAACCGACATTACCGGGAATGGCCTTTTGCACATTGACGATGTAGTCATGGCAGATCTGATCAAGTTGGTCGGTGGTAACCCCCGCCTTGACGTGTGGCGTGATCATTGCCAGCACCTCGGCCGCCAACATGCCTGCGGTTTTGGACTGGGCAATTTGCGCTGCGCTATTAATGACAACATTCGCTCTCATTGGTCTGCTCCAGCTGTTGATTGGGCCGAGTCAGCCAATTGGCAGAGCGCTTTCAAGTCCAGACCACCCGCAAGCTCAGCCCGAATCAGTAAACGACTGATCTGGTTGTGATCCAGATCCGGGTACAGCTCCGTCAACATGCCGATTCGCATCCAATGCTCGGCTTGCGCGTTGATCGAGCGGCTGAGTGCGTTGCTAGCGATGCGCAGATTTTCGTGCATGGCGTCCGAGATTTTTACGATGCCCATGACAATGCTCTATATGAAATATGTATGAAATGTAATCGAAACGTATATTAAGTGATCCGCCACGAACTCTGCAACACGCAGTCATAGACAGGCCCAAGGCTCCATCCCTATGCTGTGGCCATTACAAAAACAATCCAGAGCACCATGACCTCCCACTCTCGCTTGCATGTGTTGTTGCAGTGGCTTGCCCGACCGCACCGAAGTCTGGTGGCGCGCTATACCCTGCTGTCCGTTGTGGTCATGAGCGTGGCGCTGATCACGCTGGCGATTTTTTATGAACAGATCGCTAAAGACCTGCTCAATCGGTTAACGGGCGAGCGATTGGATGCTCAAGCGCTATCGACGGCCAACCGCCTGTCTTCCTTTCTGGATGATCGCTTCTACCAACTCTCGGCATTGTCCAATCACCCCAACATGCCTGAATTTATAGTCGATCAATCGCGACTTATCAGTGATGTTGACTCGCTGCTCAAGCTGGAGGGCGACTTGCCCTTTATGTACGGCGTGCTGTTTTTTGATGAGCAAGATCGCTTGATCAAAGTGTTGCCTGGCCAGTCCGCCTCTGGCGAGCCGTATTGGGGCAGTGAACATTGGTCTATTGCCGGTTTACCGGTGCAATGGGTCGGCGATGTCGAAGTGATCGGGCCGCTGTTGCCCAAGGCGGGCGGCTCTGGCAGTTTTTTGATCCGCAAAAGCATCCGTATAGGCCGCACCAACCAAAAGGTGCGGATTGCCCTGCATTTGCGCCTCGCGTCCTTGACCGAATTACTGGTTAGTGCGGGCATGAGCGGCGTTGTTGCGCCGCTGTTACGCGTCCCCGGTGGCGCGTTTGTCGACCCGACTGGGCGCCAAGTTAAGGCCCCGGGGCAATGGCACGAGGGGCCGATGATTTTGCCAGGCTGGCAACTGGTGTTCAGCGTAGAACCTGGCGCCATTCTTAAACCCTTAAATGATGCCCGCTGGTGGTTGTACTGGGTGGCTGCGGGTTTTATCGGATTTATCCTCGTGGTGTTTTTTACCCTCTCGCGGCAATTACGCGCTCGGGTTAACACCCTGTTGCAGGGCGCTCACCAACTGTCCATGGGCGACTTGAGTTACCGCTTGGCGCAACAGCCACAGGACGATGAAATTGGCCAAGTGGCTCGCGCATTTAACGTCATGGCCGAGCGCTTGGCGCAGGTGATGGACCACACCGTACGCACCGAAAACCTCGCCGTGCTGGGGACTTTTGCCACCGGTGTTGCTCATGAAGTGCGCAACCCGCTGGCCACCATGAAAACCACCGTACAAGCCTTGTTACGGCGCGAGCAAGAACCCGAGCGGCGGCACTTACTGAGCGACTTGGTCAAAGAAATCGACCGCTTGTCACGGGTTACCAACGATCTGTTGCAATACGGTCGTCCGCACCCGGCCGAACCGTGCGTGGTATCGGTCGCGGACTTGTTCGCACATACGGTGGCCATGGTGACGCCGCACCTGCAAGCGCGCAATCTGCAGTTGGTGTGCGAGCCAGCAGGGCGTTTGCAGATCGTTGTCGACCCGGATCAAGCTCGGCAAGTGCTACTCAACCTGTGTTTGAACGCTGTGCAAGCCAGCCCAGATGGCGCTGTGGTCAGGCTAAGTGCCGAGACAGGCCAAGGGCGGGTGCGGCTGTTGATCATCGACCAAGGCTGCGGTATTTCTGCCGAGCATCTGCAGCAGATCCGCCAGCCTTTTTTCACCTTAAAACCTCAAGGTACGGGGCTTGGCTTGAGCATTAGCCAGCAATTGCTGGAGGCCAATGGTGCGCGGCTGCACATCCACAGTCAGTTGGGGGAGGGCACACAGGTGACGCTGGATTTCCCGGCTGCTCAGCAGATTGTTTGCAGTGAACCCCATTCGCTCCCCGAAGAATAATTATTAAGTGAGTCACAGATGTCTGATGTTCACGTGTTAATCGTTGATGATGAAGAAGCGTTGGTACGCTCGCTCAGCTATGCATTGCGCGGCGAAGGTATGCGTATCAGCACGGCCAACAGTGGCGAAGCGGCGCTGCAACAGGCGCTGGACGACATCGACATCGTGTTGTTGGACTTAGGGCTACCGGGCATAGACGGCATGGCCACTCTCGATGGCTTGCGCCAGCGCAGCCCGCAGTTGCCGGTGATCATGATCTCAGCCCACGGCGACACACGGGCGGCGGTGCAGGCAGTCAAAAGTGGAGCCTCTGACTACCTGACCAAGCCTTTCGAGTTGGATGACTTACTGGCAACCATCAGCAATACCTTGGCGATGGATGCCCCTGAAACGGCGGTCGCGGGGCTGCAAGGGCACAGCGCGGCGATGAGCGCATTGCACGCCGCGGTGCAGCGAATTGCCCGCAGTTCGGCGACCCGGATTCTACTCTTGGGTGAGTCCGGGACCGGTAAGACCTTGGTTGCTCAAGCCTTGCACACTCACAGTGCTCGGGCGGCCAGCGCCTTTATTGAAGTCAACTGCGCGGCCTTACCCGAACAGCTCATCGAGGCCGAACTGTTTGGCTCCGAGAAAGGTGCCTACACCGGCGCCCATCAAAAACGCGCTGGGCTGGTCAGTCAGGCCAATGGCGGCACGTTGTTTCTCGACGAAATTGGCGAGTTGCCGCTGAGCCTGCAAGCCAAGCTGCTGCACTTTTTGGAAAACGGCAGCTATCGTGCCGTGGGGGCAAGCCAGGCCAGCAACGCCGACGTGCGCGTGGTCGCGGCCACCAACCGTGATCTCGCGGACGATGTACGGTTGGGGCGGTTTCGTGAAGACCTGTTCTACCGCCTGAATGTGATCACCTTAGACATTCCAGCCTTGCGTGAGCGCGGTGATGACCTGCTGTTACTGGCGCAGTATTTTGCTCAGCGCCAAGCCGTTGAAGAGGGCGTCAGTGCGATCCAGTTTTTGCCAGACTGCGTGGCAGCCCTGCGCCGCCATCGCTGGCCTGGCAATGTGCGCGAACTAAAAAACTTAGTAGAGCGCCTGACGATACTGTCCCCGGGCCAAGGCATCAGCGCGGCAATGTTGCCCGCGCAGTTACAAGCGCAAGCAGCGGAGCCCGCGGGGGTGATTGGCGACCAGCTTGAGCGCGCCGAGCGCGATCTGGTGACCGATGCGCTCAGCCGTTCAGCGGGGCATAAGGGCTTGGCCGCGCAACTACTGGGTATTTCTCGGCACGCGCTCAAACGACGCCTGCAACGCCTAGGGATTGAGCGCTAACCGCTCACCCTTGCGCGCAGATTGAGCGCTAACCGCTCATCCAAGGTTGACCTTAACGGTAGGAGCGGCCAAAGGCTGCGATCTTTTGATCTTTAACATCAACAGATCGCAGGCTGCGCCAGCTCCTACAAAAATAGAGATGCACCCAAACACCGTATTAGTGTTTTGGCACAACCCTTGCTCTATCCCTTCCAGCACTCCAACAAGAGGCGTTTTCAACGCCCAAAGGAACTTATGTCCCCGATGCGTCAATGGGCCTGTGGCCTCCTGACTCTGAGCAGCTTGCTCGTCAGCACCTTCTCTGGCGCCGAAGTCGGCCGTCTGGAGCTGGGCGTGCCTAGCGCCGAGGCCGACCTGACCATGGGCTGCCTGTACCCGATGACCGAACGCGCCGCCATCTACGGCCATGACAGCATCATCGGGATTCAAGTCGCACTCAACGAATTACAGGCCCGTCGCGTGGCCGGTGAAGCTGTGCCGCGGCTGCGGGTGATTGTCGATGATGACCAGTCCAAAGCGTCCTACGGGGTCAGTTTGGCCAAGAGCTTCATCCACAAAGACGGCGTGCAAGTGTTGTGCGGCATGGTCTCGTCTGGGGTGGCGCTGGCCGTCAGCCAACTGGCCCGGCAAGAAAAAGTACTGATGATCGGCACCGATCACGCCTCCTCGCGCATGACCTTGGAAAACGGCCATCCCTACTATTTCCGCGTGACCAATGACACCTGGACGTCCATGGCAGCGGGGGCGCGCTACCTCAAAGACTTGCAGCAAAAAACCGGTTGGAAGCGGCTCGCGTTTATTGGCCCAGACTACGAATACGGCCACGTCTCGCGTGATGACCTGCACGAAGCCCTGAACCAATTGGGCGTGAAGTTCGATGACGTTATCGAGTTGTGGCCGCGCCTGTATGAGCCCGATTACTCGCCTTACATCGCCGCGCTGGAGCAGGCTAAACCCGACATTATTGTCTCGGCTATTTGGGGCGGCGATTTCCATGCATTCGTCAAACAGGCTGCCAGTAGCCGACTGCTAGAAACCTCGCGTTTGGCGAACTTCGACACCGGGGCTAATTACGACTTTTTGGTGTCGCTGGGCAACAAGGCGCCCAATGGCCTGATCCTCTCGGCACGTCACCACAACAACTGGCCAGACACCGCGCGCAATCGCTCGTTTGTTGAGCGCTTCCACCAGTTGAGCGGGCGTTACCCGACCTACGCCGCACAGGGCGCCTACACCGGGGTCATGGTCATGGCCCAAGCATATGAGCAGACCGGCGGCGTGACCGACACCCAAGCGTTGATCCACGCGCTGGAGGGGCTGGAAATTGCCCTGCCTGAAGACCCGCCCGGGAGCTTTTCGCGAATCGACCCAGTGACCCATCAGATCCAGCAGAGCCAAGCCATTGGCACGCCGGTCAGCAATACCGACTACCCGCCCGCCCAACTGATGCTGGGTGACTGGTCGGTGTATTCGGCGCAAGAGCTACAGCTCGATAGCGCCACTTTAAAGCGGCGGCTGGCCGCACGAAAACCCGTAGCCGAGCCTTAGCGGTTCGCTCATCCACCGAGAACCAAGCATGAATAACTCTAAGAAAAGCATGTTGAAACACCCTCTTGCCTACGCCATTACGGCGGCAGGCTTGGCCCTGTCATTGAGCGCCGGGGTTCAGGCGGCTGATAACGGCAAGTTCCGAATCGGCGTCGTCACCTTCCTTTCAGGCCCAGCGGCAGGCCCGTTTGGCGAGCCGTCAGCCAATGCGGCCAAGGTGTTGATCGAAGGCTTGAACAAAGGCCAGTTGCCAGCGCCTTACGACAAGATCGGGATCAACGGTGCCGAGATTGAAATGGTCATGATTGACGAGGCCGGAGGTGCGTCCAAGCAGGTCGAGGAGTTCCGTAACCTGGTTCAGCGCCAAAAAGTCGATGCCGTGGTGGGGTACATCTCTTCCGGCGACTGCCTAGCGATTGCGCCGGTCGCTGAAGAACTGGGCGCCCTGACCGTGTTTTACGACTGCGGCACCTCACAGCTGTTCAAAGAAGACAAAACCCCGGAATACGTATTTCGCACCAGCCTCGATGCGGCGGTGGATAACATTGGCGCCGCTCGCTACTTGAGCAAAGTGCGCCCGGATGCACAAAAAGTAGCGGGCATTCAGCAAAACTACGCATGGGGCCAAGACAGCTGGAATGACTTCACCCACTCCATGGAGCAATTGATGCCCAAGGCCAAAGTGGTTGAGTCGCAAATGCCAAAAGTCTTCCAGGGCCAGTACGGTGCAGAGATTTCCGCGATCTCGGTCAAACGGCCTGACATCATCCACTCCAGCTTCTGGGGCGGCGACATGGAAGCTTTGGTGTTGCAAGCCAACGCCCGTGGTCTACTCGAAGACGCGACGGCGGTGCTGACCTGCGGCGAGTCGGCCATCGACCGTTATAAGGATCAAGCGCCCAATGGCATGATCATCGGCGGCCGCGGCCCATTTGGCGCATTTGCTCCGCAAAACAACCTCAATGGCTGGTTCAAAGACAAGTACCAGACGGCCTACAACACCGCCCCGACTTACCCTGCGAGCAAAATGGCCCAAGCGATTCTTGGCCTCAAGCACGCGGCCGAAAATACCAAGGTTGAGCCGGGCAAGATCCCGACCCCACAGCAAATCGCCAAAGCGTTCAAAGGCGCGACCTTCGAGTCGGTGTCGGGCACCGTGCAAATGGCCCGCGCTGACGGTCACCAAGCCATGCAAGGGATTGCCTACGGCGAATACCAATACGACCCGGCGACCAAAAAAGGCGGCGTGCAAAACGTCATCGCCTTCTCGGGCGAATGCGTAACCCCACCGGATGGCACCACCGCGCTGGAGTGGATCAAAGCCGGCTTCCCTGGCGCGCAGTGCAACTGATCCGCTAACGCCCACTTCTGTTGGCGCGAGCGTGCTTCGCGATCTTTTGATCGGTGAACGCTCACGCTCGCTCCAACAGTCATCGCCACCTTCTTGCCAAGGTACGACTGTAATGATGAGTCTTTTCGCGGTGCTGATTGACGGCACCATCTATGCCTCGTGGCTGTTTCTGGTCGCGGCCGGGCTTACGGTGATCTACGGGGTGATGCGCATCCTGAACATGGCCCACGGCAGCTTTTATGCAATTGGCGCCTATACCGCGGCCTCGCTGGTGGGCTGGTATTTCAATAACGGGATTGGCCCGGTCTGGGCCGGGTATCTGCTGATGCTCGGTTGCGCACTGGTGGCCGGTCTGATCGTCGGGCTGATCATCGAGCGTGGTCTGCTGCGCTTTATGTATGGCCGCGATGAAGTGTTGATGGTGATCATCACTTACGCACTGCTGCTGATCCTCGAAGACACCATGAAGATGATCTGGGGCGTGAACCCGTATTTTGCCTATCAGCCATACGCCGAGATGGGGCGCAGCGCGCTGGCCGGGCTCAAGGTCTCGAATTATGACCTGATGCTGGTGGGTGTTTCGCTGGTACTGGGGCTGGGCCTGTGGTTATGGCTGGAGCGCACGCATCAGGGCAAGGTGCTGCGCGCGGTGATCCACGACCGTGAAGTGGCGATGGCGATGGGGGTCAATGTGCGGCGCATGTTCACCTTGGTATTCGTGCTGGGCACCATGCTCGGCACCTTGGCCGGCGCCTTGACCGCACCTGCGATCTCGGTGGTGCCGGGCATGGGGGTTGAGGTCATCGTGCTGGCGTTTGCCGTGGTGGTGATCGGCGGCATGGGCAGCATCGAAGGCGCGGCTGTGGGCGCTTTGCTGGTGGGCTTGAGTCGCGCCGCCGCGGTGCATTACGCGCCGGAATTCGAGCTCTTTGTGATTTACGGGGTGATGGCGCTGGTGTTGGCAGTGCGTCCTCAAGGGCTGTTCGGCCGTGTACTGGCGAGGAAAATCTAAATGCGCCTAAGTAAAACCGAATTGATTCTGCTCGGCGTTGCCGTGCTCCTAGCCGCAGGGGGAGTGATCGCCCCGCAATGGCTGGTGTTTCTGCTGACCATGGCTTTGGCCAAGGCTATGGTGGTGCAGGGCGTTGTCATGCAAATGCGCGCCGGGTTAGTGACCTTTGGTCAAGGCTTGTTCTTTTGCATCGGCGGCTACGCGGTCGGCATGAGTGGGCATTTTCTAAACATTACCGACCTTGCCCTGTTGCTGCTGATTGGCGTGGGTGCGGCAGTGCTGTTGGCCATGTTGCTCGGGCTGCTGATGACCCGCTATCGCGAGATCTTCTTCGCCATGCTGTCTTTGGCGTTCTCGATGATTTTGTACGGCGTGCTGGTTAAAAGCTCGGCGCTGGGCAGCACTGATGGCTTCAACGTCAAAGCCTGGACCTTGTTTGGCTGGACACCGGCATCAGGGCAGGCGCCACTGGCGTTGTTCATCATCATCGTGGCTTGTTCAGGTCTGCTGGCGGTGTTGTTGCACCGCTACAGCCGCAGCAGTGCGGGGATGATGTGCGAGGCGATCCGCGAAAACGAAGTGCGGGTTGAATACCTCGGTCAGTCGCCGCGCTGGGTGCTGTACATGAACTACGTGGCCGCCGCTGCCGTATCAGCGTTGGGTGGTGGGTTCATGGCGTTATCAGCCGGGCATATCGACCCGGAAATGGCCTACTGGATCACCTCTGGCGAGTTCGTCTTTATCGCTTTGCTGGGCGGCACAGCGCACGTCGCTGCACCGTTTATTGCGGCCGTTCTGTTCGCCGTGGTGCGTACCTACGCCATTGAGTGGATGCCCCACAGCTGGCAAATGATTCTGGGTTTCACCCTGTTGGCGATCATCGTGTTCCTGCCTAAAGGCTTATGGAGCCTGTTCACCGCGCAAGCACGGAGGGCAAAAGCATGACCTGCATTCTGGAAACTCAAGGGCTGTGTAAAGAGTTTGGCGCGGTGACGGCTGCCAAAGACGTGAACGTGCGCATCCACAAAGGCGAAGTGGTGGGCGTGATTGGCTCCAATGGCGCGGGTAAAACCACGTTCATTAACATGGTGACTGGCTACCTAAAACCCAGCCGTGGCGAGATTCTGTTCAATGGCCAGTCGATCATAGGTCGCACACCACGGGCCATTACCCGGGCCGGAATGGCCCGCTCGTTCCAGGTCGCGCAACTGTTTGCGCAACTGAGCGTGCTGGACAACCTGCTGATTGCCGTCTCGGCGGCGCAAAGCCCGTTTCCGTCGCTGTTGGCGCCCATGCGCAACGCGAGCCGGATCGAGCAGGCCGATGCGATCTTGGCCGAGTTCGACATCAGCCGCTGGCGCGATACCCCGGTCACCGCCGTGCCGCAGGGGGTGCGCAAATTAATCGACATCGCCATGGCGTTAATCGGTGATCCGCAAATGTTGCTGCTCGATGAGCCCACCAGCGGTGTGAGTGCCGAAGAGAAAACAGCGCTCATGGATACCGTGATGCGCGTGGTTGCACAGCATCAGGTCACCGTGTTGTTTGTGGAACACGACATGGACGTGGTGCGCCGTTATGTGTCGCGAATTCTGGCCTTTTACAGTGGCGAAGTACTGGCCGACGGGGCACCCGAAGCAGTGCTTGCCAACCCCCGCGTGCAAGAGTTCGTGACCGGCGGGCCAAACGCTCATAAGAGGGCAGCGCAATGAGTCTGGATATTCGCAACCTGCACGTCTCGATTGAAGGTGTGCCGATTCTGCATAACGTGTCTTTGACCGTGGGCGCCGGGCAAATGGTCGGTTTGATCGGCCACAACGGCGCCGGTAAAACCACCTTGATCCGCGCCATCATGGGCCTGCTGGATGCCGATTCCGGGTCGATCAGTTTTGTTGGCCAAGACCTGCGTAATCAGCCGGGCTTCACCCGGGCGGGGGCGGGTATCAGTTACCTGCCAGAAGACCGCCGACTGATCCCTGCGCTGACGGTCGAGGAGAATATTTTGCTGCCGGTGTGGGCCAACAAACTGCCGGACAGCCAACAGCGTCTGGAATGGGTCTACAGCCTGATTCCAGAAATCGCCCAGTTCCGCGAGCGCAAGGCCATGCAACTGTCTGGCGGGCAACAAAAACTGGTGGCGCTGGCGCGGGCGTTGATGCCCGGCAATAAGCTGCTGTTGCTCGATGAACCGTTTGAGGGCGTGGCACCGGTTTTGTCGCGGCGCTTGAGCGAAGTGATCGCCAAACTCGGCCGCGAAGGCCTGTGTGTACTTATTTCTGAATCCGATGACACTCACTCTGCTGACCTGGTCGATGCGTTGTTTCGCATTGAGCGCGGCAGTGTGACCGCAGGGTAGGGGGCAACATGTCGACATTTACCTTTGAAACCACACCGCGAGTGATCTGCGAAATTGACGGCGCATTACGCCTTGGCGCTTTGTGCCGCGAGCTGAATGCCGAGCGGGTCTTGCTGGTCAGCGACCCTGGGTTGCTGCGCGCTGGCTTGTTGGATGCGCCGCTACAAGCCATGCGTGACAGCGGCTTGCAGGTCACGCTGTACCGCGAGGTGCAGGCTGACCCGCCGGTAGCTTGTGTCGAAGAGGCCGTGGCGGTGGCCCGCGAATGCCGCGCTCAAGCGGTGATCGGTCTGGGCGGTGGCAGCTCGCTGGACATCGCCAAACTGGTGGCCTTGCTGTGCGGCCACGAACAGCGGCTGGAGGACATCTACGGGATTGGGCTGGCCAAAGGCCCGCGCTTGCCGTTGATTCAGGTTCCGACCACGGCTGGCACTGGCTCGGAAGTCACAGCGGTGGCCATTGTCACCACCCCGAGCCATGAGAAAAAGGGCGTTGTCAGCTCGCTCTTGTACCCCGATATCGCTTTGTTGGATGCGCGGCTCACCGTGGGCTTGCCAGCAGCGATCAGTGCGATGACCGGCGTTGATGCGATGGTGCACGCCATTGAGGCTTACACCAGTGCGCACAAAAAAAACGTGCTCTCGGATGGTCTGGCGGTGCAGGCGTTGACGTTATTGGCGGCCAACATGGACCGTGTGTTGGCGGAGCCTAGCGACTTGCAGGCGCGCTCGAACATGCTGCTGGGCTCAATGCTGGCGGGCATGGCCTTCGCCAACGCGCCAGTGGCGGCGGTGCATGCGCTGGCGTATCCGCTGGGTGGGCATTTTCATGTCCCCCACGGGTTGAGTAATGCCTTAGTACTGGTGCCGGTACTGAACTTCAATCGCCCGTCAGCCGAGGCGTTGTACGCACAGTTGGCCTCGGCGGTGTTGCCGGGGCAGCACTTTGCCAGTGCTGCTGAAGCTTGTGAGGCATTTATCGCGTTCATGACCCAATTGGTGACGCGCATGCCATTTGCCCAACGCCTGAACGAAGTCGGGGTGACCGTGGCGCACCTCGACCAATTGACCGATGACGCGCTGAAAATCGAGCGGCTACTGATCAACAACCCGCGCCCGCTTAATCGCGACGACATCCACGCTATTTACAGCTCGGTGCTTTAAACCCCCTCAGTCGCCTTGTAGGAGCTGCCGCAGGCTGCGATCTTTTAACGCTCGCAGCCTACGGCAGCTCCTACACGAGGATATTCATCTGTTAACAGGAGTCAGCGATGAACCATGAATTCAGAAGTGTGCCGCGCATCATCTGCGAGCCAGGGGCCTTGCAAGCGCTGGGTGAGGTGTTTCGCGGCCTTGGCGCTCAGCGAGTGATGTTGGTCTGTGATCCGGGAATCGTCAGCCTCGGTTTCGCAGGCCAGGCGCAAGCGGTGCTGCAAGCGAGCGGCTGTGAAGTGGCAGTATTTGATCAAGTGACCCCCGACCCGTCCTCGGCCGTGGTCGAGCAAGCCGCCAGCCAGGCCAAAGCGTTCAAGGCGCAAGGGGTGTTGGGCTTGGGCGGTGGCAGTTCGTTGGACGCGGCCAAACTGGTCGCCTTGCTGTGTAACAGCGAACAACCGCTGGAGCAGCTCTACGGCACCGACAAAGCCCTGGGTAAACGCTTACCGCTGGTGTTGATGCCGACCACCTCCGGCACCGGTTCGGAAGTGACCTGGGTGTCGGTGATCACCGACCCGCAGAACAAAAAGCAAGCGGTGTACTCCCCTCAATTGCTGCCTGATGTGGCGATTCTTGATCCGCTTCTGACCTTGGGCCTACCGCCTAAAGTGACCGCGGCTACAGGATTGGATGCGATGGTTCATGCGATTGAGGCGTATACCAGTCGTACGCGCAAAAATCCGATTTCCGATGGGTTAGCCACGGCGGCATTGACCTTGCTGGGCAGCAACCTGCGTAAGGTTTTGGCTGACGGAAATGACCTGCAAGCCCGCTCGGCGATGCTGCAAGGTTCGTTGATGGCGGGCATGGCATTTGTTAATGCATCCGTGGCCGCCATTCATGCGTTGGCCTACCCGCTGGGCGCTCGCTTTCACATCCCCCACGGTCATGCCAACGCCTTGGTCATGGCGCCGGTCATTCGTTTTAACCGGCCCAAGGCCCAGCGCCATTACGCCGAACTGGCGGCGTGCGTGTTGCCGGGTCAGTCATTTGAAGACGAGGCCAGCGCTGCCGAGGCTTTTGTTCAGGCCATTGAAAGCTTGGTCAACGACAGCGGTTTGCAACTGCGCTTGTCAGAATTGAAGGTGGATGAAGCGTCGTTGCCGACCATGGCTTCAGAGGTCGTTGTGGGCATACGCCGATTGATCGACAGCAACCCACGTGACATGAATGAGCAGGATGTCGAGGCAATTTATCGGAGTGTTTTTTAAGGCAGTGATGGCCATGTAACACATTGGCTTTTAATGTTTTATCAACTTACATGTTCATAGCTACACGAATAGGGTCACTCAGTTTGCGTGCACTAGGCTCTAGTTATTAGTGCCTAAGTGCACCTGTTACGATTGAGTGGTTTATATATGAAATCTAATAAAAAGCGGCACAGGCTCGCAATATTCTGCCTGTGTCATTCTGTTTTATTGACCTCTTGCACGGTGTTGGCGAGCTCAAGTGTTGATAAAACAACTCAGGGTGAAAACGCCCAGCAAACACACAGCGTTGAGCTTTCAGGTTTAGCTTATAAGACCGTTAGCCAATTATCTGAAGACATGGCCAATGGTGAACTCACCTCGGTCGAGTTGGTTCAGTTTCTGCTACAGCGTATCGAAACCCTCGATAAGCAAGGGCCTGCGATCAATGCGGTGGTGGAGTTAAACCCAGAAGCCTTGGCGATTGCTGCGCAGCGTGATAACGAGCGGCTTGAAGGCGAGTTACGCGGCCCTTTACACGGGATTCCGGTGTTGCTCAAAGACAACATCAGCACGGCTGATACGCTGCAGACCACCGCAGGTTCACTGGCTCTGTTGGGCGAGCCGGTTGGATATGACGCGGATGTGGTGCGCAAACTGCGCGAGGGCGGCGCCATTATTTTGGGTAAAGCCAACTTGAGCGAGTGGATGGGGTTCCGTGGCACTAACGTGCCAAATGGCTGGAGTGGTAGAGGCGGGAAAACCTTGAACCCCCATGTTTTACAGGCTGATCCGTGTGGTTCCAGCACGGGTTCCGCCGTCGCGGTTGCGGCGGGGTTGGTGCCACTTTCAGTCGGGACGGAAACCAACGGCTCGATTAATTGCCCGGCGTTCGCCAATGGTGTTGTCGGCGTGAAACCAACGCGGGCAGTGATTGATACGTCAGGTATCGTGGTTTTCTCGGTTAAACAAGACACGTTAGGCGCTTTCGCTCGCACTGTTTCGGATGCGGCAGCGCTGCTCGGCCTGATGCTGGACAACCCCGTCGACCTCACGGCTGCTCTTGATCCGTTTGCGCTACAAGGCAAACGTATCGGTTACCCGGACCGATTTATACCGGGCTCGTCAGAATGGGATAAAAACCCTGACTTTGTTAAAGCACTGACTGTTTTAAAAGACGCAGGCGCAACGCTAGTGCCGGTTGCGCCTGTGCAACAACAGTTTGATCACTATTTCGAATTTATGGCCATGGAATTCAATCTGGCTGTTAACGCGTACTTAGCCAGTCGCGAAGACAGCGCTGCGAAAGATTTAACGCAATTAATTGCATTCAACGATCAGTCATCGGAAGGCCGTGATTACAATCAGGCGTTTATTGAGCTGGCGCACGCCACCCCCTATGACCGCGTGCGTTATGACGAACTTTGGAAAGCACTTTATACCTTTCACCAGCAAGAAGTTGATAACACCCTAACTCGCAATGCCGTTGATGCGGTGATTGATGTGCCTATCTCCATCGTTTCCAGTGTTATTCCGCTGATTGGTTATCCCAGTGTCACCCTGCCCAATGGCCTCGATCACAACGGCTTACCCACGGGTTTATATTTTTATGGCGCGCAAGGCAGTGACAGCCAATTGTTGAGCATGGCGTATGCCTACGAACAACTAAGACCCATGCGTCAGAACCCGGCGTTCCGATCAGCTCCTCAACGCAATGATTTCAAGCAATTGCCAGCCCCGTGGGTGTTTAACGACTGACCCGCCGCTAATAGGCAGCTCACAGGGCGTGAGCTGCCTAGGCAAGTCAGCGCAACAAATTGACTTTGGCCAAATCAATCAATTCCTTGGCCCGGCCATCCATCACGGTTTTGAGCATAAACAAGCTAAAGCCTTTGGCCTGCTCGAAGGTTTTGGTGGGCGGCATCACCAGCTCTTGGCGTGCGCTGACCACATCGACCAGCACTGGGCCGTCATGGCTGAAGGCTTCGCGCAATGCGGCTTCCAACTCAGACGGGTGTTCGACGCGGATCCCTTTCACGCCCATGGCTTGCGCCATGGCCGCAAAGTTTGGGTTATCGAGATCGCAGCCCACGTCTGGGAAACCGGCCGCCTTCATTTCCATCTCAACAAAACCCAAAGTGCCGTTGTTCAGGACAATGACTTTGACCGGTAAACCCACCTGTTTTAGGGTCAAAAAGTCGCCCATCATCATGGTGAAACCACCGTCGCCAGACATCGAAATGACTTGGCGGTAAGGGAAGCTGGCTTGCGCGCCGATGGCTTGTAGCATGGCGTTGGCCATTGAGCCGTGGTTGAACGAGCCGATCAGGCGGCGCTGGCCGTTCATTTTTAAATAGCGGGCGGCCCATGCGGTCGGGGTGCCGACGTCGCAGGTAAAAATCGCGTCTTCATCGGCCAATTCGCTGACCAAGCGGTTCAAGTACTGCGGGTGGATGATGGTGCTGTTAGGGCCGCTTTCAGCCAGGGCATCAAGGTCATCGCGGGCTTTTTTGTAGTCCTTGAGCGCAGCGTCGAGGTGCGCTCGATTTGGGTTTTGCTCCACGTGGGGCAGCACCGCTTGCAGGGTCAGTTTTACATCGCCAATAAGCCCCAGCTCCAAGCCGCAACGATTGCCTAAGGCTTCTGAGCGCAAGTCAATCTGAGCAATGTGGCTGTGTTCCGGGAAGAACTGCCGATACGGGAAGTTGGTCCCGAGCATCAGTAGCGTGTCGCAGTTCTTCATCGCAAAGTAACCCGAAGCAAAGCCGATCAGCCCGGTCATGCCGACGTCATACGGGTTGTCGTACTCCACGTGCTCCTTGCCGCGCAACGCATGCACAATCGGCGCGTTCAAGCGTTCGGCCAGCGCCAGGATTTCGGTGTGGGCATCGGCGCATCCTGCACCACAGAGCAAGGTGACTTTTTTGCCGTCATTCAGAAACCCGGCCAGCTGATTAATATCGCTGTCGCTGGGGCGGATCTGTGGCTGTGTGGGGGTTAGCCAGTTCGGTACTTTGGCCTCGGTTTCTTGCAGCGCCACATCGCCCGGAATCACCACCACGGCCACGCCGCGCTTGGCAATGGCGACGCGCATGGCACGCTCGAGAATCTGCGGCAGTTGCTCGGGGCGCGACACCAGTTCGACATAGTGGCTGCATTCTTTGAACAGGCTTTCAGGGTGCGTGGCCTGAAAGTAATCAATGCCGATTTCGCTGCCCGGAATATGCGCTGCCAGTGCCAGCACGGGGACGCCGCTGCGGTGGGCATCAAACAAACCATTGATCAAGTGCAGGTTACCTGGGCCGCAACTGCCTGCGCATACCGCCAGTTCGCCCGTCAAATGCGCTTCAGCGCCTGCAGCAAAGGCCGCGGCTTCTTCGTTGCGCATGTGAATCCACTTGATCTGATCTTGGCGGCGCAGTGAGTCAGTGAAGCCATTTAAGGAATCGCCAACCACGCCATACACACGTTTTACGCCCGCTTGTTGAAAAGTCTCGGTAATGAAATCGGCTACAGTTCTGGACACAGAAGACGCCTCTCAGAGTTAGAAAAAGATGGCTTGGCTCGGGGCTTTGGTAGGAGCTGCCGTAGGCTGCGATCTGTTGAGTTTTTAACAGATCGCAGCCTTTGCCCAAGCAGGATAGACACTGCATCCGACCTTGCCGCTTTTTAAAACGTTCGATGAAGATCTGTTCATGTATACGGGCACAGGCCGTTCTAGCGTTCATCCGTATTCGATGAATGTTTAGTCAAACCCTAACTGAATATTTGAAACTCGATATTGCTTCAGGTCATGCAGTCGTGTGAGCCTACGGGCACAGTGTTGACCAAGGTCGAAGGCATGGGGTGTTTGCGGGAGTTACTCGAACGACGCAGTGAGTCGCAGACTTACGCAGTGCGTGGCGTTCGGCCTCCTCATTTTGCTCACGCCTGTGCCAGCCGTTGCACACTCCCTTCTAAATTGGCCTTCTGGGCCTTGTTCCACTGCCGTCATGCCCGCCCGCCGGATGCTCATATTTGTTATTAAACCCTGAATGGCTGTGCCCTTAAAGGCGCAGTAACATCGGTTTCCCTGTGTCCCTGTTTGATACGACTTAATGAGCACGACCATGACTGCTACGACCTCGTTTGCCCCGCTGAATGAAGCCCTCGACTTTCTGGAACTGAACCCGGATATCGAGATGTTTGAGCTGTTTATCATCGACAACAATGGCGTTGCGCGGGGCAAGCTCCTGCACCGTGATGAGCTGTTAGCGGTGTATGAAGGCGGGCGGCCACTGCCCAGTACGATTTTGGGCCTGAGCATTAACGGCGATGACGTTGAGAACACCGGTTTGGTGTGGGACGTGGGCGATATTGACTGCAGGGCTTACCCCATCAGTGGCAGCTTGCAGCGCATGCCGTGGCGCTTGATCCCGACTGCTGCCGTGCAAGTCAGCATGCATCCGCAGCAGGGTATGCCCGCCACCGTGGCTGATCCGCGGCATCTATTGGCCAAGGTGATTGACGGTCTAAAGGCCGATGGTTATTACCCGGTAATGGCGGCGGAGATGGAGTTTTACTTACTCGATCAGCAGCGCGACAGCAATGGACGGCCTCAACCGGCGCGTGATGCTGACGGCCAGCGCCCGCGCGCGACTCAGGTCTATGGCCTGCGTGAGTTGGAGCAAATCGAGCCGTTTTTGGCGGATTTGTACAGCGCCTGCAAACTGCAAGGCATTGCGGCGCGCACGGCGATTTCTGAATACGCGCCGGGACAGGTCGAAATCACCCTTGAACATCGTGCTGATGCTTTACAGGCGATGGACGAGGCGGTGCGCTACAAACGTTTGGTCAAAGGCGTGGCCCATAAGCACGGCATGGTCGCGTGTTTTATGGCCAAGCCGTTTGATGACTTGGCGGGAACAGGGATGCACATGCACGTCAGTTTGGCCGATGAGCAGGGCAATAACCTGTTCGCCAGCGAGGCGCCACAAGGCACACCGTTGCTCAAGCACGCGGTTGGCGGGATGCTCAGTACCTTATTGGACTCGTTGCTGATGTTTTGCCCGAATGCGAACTCGTATCGCCGCTTTCAAAGCAATAGCTACGCGCCACTGGCCGCGACTTGGGGCGTCGACAATCGCACCGTGAGCTTGCGAGTACCGGGCGGCCCCGCGTACTCACGGCATATTGAGCATCGAATTTGTGGCGCAGATGCCAATCCGTATTTGGCAGCAGCGGCCATTCTGGCGGGAATCCACCGCGGGATTCGTGAGCAACTGGATCCGGGTGCGCAGATTGAAGGCAATGGCTATGCCCAAGCAACAGAAATGTTGCCCACGGACTGGCTCACCACATTGCGTGCGTTACATGCCTCGCAGTGGGCCAAAGAAACCTTCGGGCCTGAATTTTTGAAAGTGTATCTGGCCGTCAAAAACAGCGAATACCGCCAGTTTATGGGCGAAGTGGGTGAGCAGGACTGGCGCTGGTATTTGCAACAGGCGTGATCGTTAAAAACAAAGATCGCAGCCTGCGGCAGCGCCTACAGGCCATCTTTGTGATCGTTGTGGCTGCGCGGCGGCTTGGAAATAACGTGGCTTTTCATACTTTTCTAACGTTTTTTTCACTGCTCGCCCCTTAACCTTTGTGACGTATACCCCTAAACACAAGAGTTCGCGGGCCCATGTCATCGCAGCTACCTTCCACCATCGAGCATGAGTTCGCCGAGCGCTACGACCGCGAGCATACGCAGGTCTGCCAAATTGCCCGGCCGCGAGGGCTTATTCGGCGTTTGAGCGCGTGGCGTGAGCAACTACTGGTCCGCCGGGCACTCAAGGTGGCAGGTGAACCGGGGTTGGTGCTGGATGTGGCGTGTGGGGTTGGGCGGTTTTGGCCGGTGTTGGCCGAGCACGTCAATCGGGTCATTTTGGCTGCGGACGCTTCGCAAAAGATGCTTGATCATGCGCAAACCCATCATCCCGCCAGTGTGTTGAAGCGGATTACGCTATTTAAAAGCTCCGTGTTTTCAATCGACTTGTCTGAAAACGCTGTCGACAGCATTTTTTGCATGCAGCTATTTCATCACGTCAGCAGCAGCGAGCACCGTCTGGCCATTTTGCGTGAGCTTTATCGAGTTAGCCGCGACACCTTGATTGTCTCAGTGTTTGTGGGGCGAGCCAGTCAACAGCATGGCAGCCAGCGGGTTGTGATCAGTCAAAAAGAGCTTGAAGCGCAGTTCGCCTTAGCGGGGTTTAGCTTGCTAAAGCATTACGATGTGCTGCCCGGCTTCGCGCAAGGCAGCCTTTATGTCGTGCGCAAAGGTGCTTAGTGCAGCGCTTTGAATATCGCGTAGGCCAGCTCCACGCGCGCGCTATTGGGGTAGTTCTTGTTGGCCAGAATCACCACTGCCTGCTGTTTCTCAGGCAGTACGGCGATATAGCCACCAAAGCCTGAGGTTGATCCGGTTTTGTTAAGCCATACAGCCTTTTGCGGCGCCAGCGGCGGATTCAAGGCCGTTGCTTGGTGTGTCTCGTAGGCCATTGTGTTTGAGTTACCTTCCAGCAAGTTTTCCAGCGTGACCGGGTAAGGGTATTGCTCCCAGACCAGGTCTTGGGTCATGGGGCCGATCTGGAAATAGCCGGTGTGGGTGTTCAGCACTGCCCGCTCAATCACGCTCTCGGCCTTGCCCGACTGTAGATTCAGTTGCGCAAAATGAATCAGATCCCTAGCGCTGGTTCGCACACCATAGGCTTGGTCTGCGAGTACGTCAGGGTTGAGCCTGACCGGCTGCTCGGTTTTGTTATAGCCCTGGGCGTAGAGTGGCATTTTGTCTTGCGGCACGTTCAGGTAGGTACTGTGCAAACCCAGTGCGGGGTACAAGGTGTTTTGCATCGCCGCTGTAAACGATAGATTCAGGCTTTTGGCGGCGATCACCCCGAGCATCCCGATACTGGGGTTGGCGTAGCTTCTATGAGTGCCTGCGGGGTAGGTCGGCTGCCAAGCATTGAGGTAGCTCAGCAGTTGCTGATCGTCCTTGACGTTTTCTGGCACTTGAAGCGGGAAACCGCCGCCAGTGTGTGTAGCCAAATGCAAGAGCGCGACCTTGCCAAAAGCGCTGCCTTGCAACGATGGCAGGAACTTACTGACCGGGTCAGCGAATGACAGTAAACCTTCAACTTGCGCATAAGACGCCAAGGTGGCGGTGAACAGTTTGCTGATGGAGCCGACTTCAAACAGGGTGTCGGGCGTTACACGTGCTTCTGTGGCTTTGGACGCTAGGCCGAAACTGTAAAACTGCTGTTTGCCATTGTTGCTGATGGCAATCACTAGGCCGGGAATCGCGTACTGCTGCATGACCGTTTTGGCGGCTTTTTGCACGCTGTCTTCTATGTCCGCAGAAAAGGCCTCGGCATGACTTAGACCCGCCTGCGCGCATAAAACAAGAGCAGAGGCGGTTAGGGCTGATAGTTTTCGCAGAGAGCGCATAGAGGGAAATCTCGATGTTATGAACGACAGACTTGCTTACAACCTTGTCACAGCATATTTCATAGTGACGCCACTCAAGATCAATCACGCCGCCGTAGTTGAGTGGGTTCAGCACTCAGGGCCACGACGGGTGGAAAATGTAACAACAAAAAATGGCGATGTAATGAAGGTTATCGACTTTTAGCTTGTAGGTTTTTTCGTCGACAAGAGGATGAGTCAATGCGCTGAATGCCACGGCGGCGTTATATACTGCGCGCCATTCTTCAAGGGAGAGCCGTGTGGCCATCGATATTCACTGGATTCGCGACAACGATAGCCTCGGCCAACACTGTGCCGAATGGCAACATTTGCCATTCATAGCCCTCGACACCGAATTTATGCGGGTCGATACCTTTTACCCGATTGCCGGGCTTATTCAGGTGGGTGACGCAGAGCGGGCCTACTTGATTGACCCGTTGACCATCGACAACTGGCAGCCTTTGGCGGCGCTGCTTGAAAACCCAGCCGTGATCAAAGTGCTACACGCGTGCAGCGAAGACCTCGAAGTCCTGTTGCGGCTGACCGGCAGCTTACCTGCGCCGTTGTTCGATACCCAACTGGCGGCAGCCTACTTGAACCTAGGCTTCTCGATGGGCTATTCGCGACTGGTCAAAGAGGTCCTCGACCTCGACCTGCCTAAAGGCGAAACACGCTCTGACTGGCTGCAACGTCCCTTGTCCGAAACCCAGATCAGCTACGCCGCCGAAGACGCCCAGCATCTCGCTGAAGTGTATGTGCAGCTGCGTCCGCGCTTATCGGATGACAAGTACGCGTGGGTACTAGAGGATGGCGCCGAGCTGGTGGCCAACCTGCGCCGTGAGGTTGACCCTTACGAGATGTATCGCGAGGCTAAACTGGCTTGGAAGCTTTCTCGTCAGCAACTCGCCGTGCTGCGTGAGGTCTGCGCTTGGCGCGAACTTGAGGCCCGTGCTCGCGATTTACCGCGCAATCGTGTGGTGCGTGAGCATGCGCTGTGGCCATTGGCTAAAACCCAGCCAGACAACCTAGTGACGCTGGCGCGTATTGAAGACATGCACCCGCGCACCGTGCGTCAGGACGGCGAGTTTTTGCTCGGCTTGATCAAGCGCGTGAGCAGCTTGGCGCCAGAGCATTGGCCGCCAGCGGTGCCCGAGCCGTTGCCGGTCGAGGCTGCCGCGCTGGTTAAGCGTCTGCGCGCTATTGGCCAGGCCGAGGCCGAGCGCTTGAACATCGCGCCAGAGCTGATGCTGCGCAAGAAAACCCTGGAAGCCTTGCTCAAGAGCGGCTATCCCGAAGGGCCTTATCAATTGCCCGATTCACTGCGCGGCTGGCGTCGTGAATTGATGGGCCAGGCGCTGCTCGATTGCCTGGCTGATGTTGGAGAACCGTCTTGAAACGTATTTGTTCGATCTATCGCAGCACCAAGCGCAACGAAATGTACCTGTATGTGCTCAAGGCCGATGCCTTGGAACGCGTGCCTGAAAACCTACTCAGCGTATTTGGCAAGCCGCAGCACGCCTTTGATCTGGTGTTGACGCCAGAGCGCAAGCTGTCTCGCGAAGACATCAGCAAAGTCTTGGAAAACCTTGAGAATCAGGGCTATCACTTGCAAATGCCGCCTGCCGAAGATGAATACATCGAGCATTTGCCCGAAGAGTTGTTGCGTCGTAACGACCCTATGTAAATGCAGCGCTAAGTGCCCGATTGCGGGCGCTAGCCTCTGACAGTGGTTTTAATAAGGTTAGAAGCATGCACGTCCTGATTGCCGAGCAAGACTACGCGTTGTACGCCCAACTCCTGCAACAAGCAGCCCCTGAACTGAACGTACACACCAGCGGGGATTCGGCGCAATTGGCGACCTTGGCTGCCGACTGCCCGGTCTGGTTGGGCCAGCCAGACTTGCTGGCCACATTGTTGCGTCAAGGGCACAAACCTCAATGGCTGCAATCGACCTGGGCGGGCATCACCCCGTTACTGGCTGATGGCCTTGGCCGTGATTATCGGCTCAGCCGTGCGGTGGGTATTTTTGGTCAGGTCATGGCCGAATACGTGCTGACTTACATGCTCGGCCACGAGCGTGAAGTCATGGCGCGCTTGGTCAGCCAGGTCGAGCGTAAATGGGATAGCCGCACTGGCCAGAGCTTGATTGGGCGCAAGGTGTTGATCGTCGGCGCCGGAGACATTGGCCAGAGCGTGGCGCAGTTCCTGAAACCGTTTGGTGTTGAGCTGTATGCAATCGCCAGCCGCGCGCGTGAGCTGGCACCGTTTACCGAAGTCGCGACGTTGGATGATTTGCCGCGCTTGGTCACGCAGATGGATTACGTCATTAACCTGCTGCCCAACACCCTAGAAACCCACGATTTGTACGATGCCAAACTGTTTGCGCAGTTCAATCCCAACGCGGTTTTCATCAACGCTGGACGCGGCGTGGCGGTAGTGGACGCTGATCTGGTTGAAGCGTTGCGTCTGGGGCACTTGGCGGGGGCCGTTATTGACGTTTGCCGTCAGGAGCCGTTGCCCGCTAAACATCCGTTTTGGACCGCCTGGGGTTTACTGCTGACCGGCCATAGTTCAGCCCCGACCTCACCCTCGATGATGGTGCAACTGTTTATCGACAACCTGCGGGCGTATCAGGCGGGAGAGCCGATACGGGGTGAAGTGGACTTCGAACGCGGGTACTAAACCCCCGACCACTGTAGGAGCTGCTGCAGGCTGCGATCTTTTGACTTTTTAAAAGATCGCAGCCTGCGGCAGCTCCTACAGCTTATCGTTCGCGATTATGGCCTCGCGCCTACGGTTTTTTTACAAACTGAAATCGCCTTCTGCCACGAGTTTGCTCAACGGCTCACGCTGACTTGGGACTTCTTTGGCTTGCAGGTAATCCACCAAGCTTGCCTTGTCGCCCAGCTTGCCAATCGCAACCATGGCCTGAACGGCGTAACCCTCAGGGATTTTCAATTCTTGGCGCGCACGCTCGTAGTCTAGGCCGCTCATGCCGTGGGTGTGCCAGCCGCTCAAGTGCGCTTGCAGGGCGAGGTGACCCCACGCTGCGCCGGTATCGAAGGCGTGGGTAGGCGCTGGTTTTTCTTCTGTGGCGCCTGGAGAGGCATAGGTGGTTTTCGACACAATGACTACCAACGCGGCAGCGTGTTTAGCCCAGCCTTGGTTGAACTCGACCAGCAGGCTCAAGTAACGGTCAAATTCGGGGGTGCCGCGCAAGGCGAACAAAAAACGCCAAGGCTGTGCGTTATAGGCCGACGGTGCCCAGCGGGCGGCTTCGAAAAAGCTCAGCAGGGTCGGTTTGTCGATGCTCGCATCGGTAAACGCACGTGGCGACCAGCGCTGGGTAAATTGCTCATGAATTGGGTGTTCGACAAGGCGGTTAGAAGTGGGCATTCACGTTTCCAGAGTTGATTTGAACTGCTACAAAGCTACTGTTCTGCCTGCAAGCTGACAAGTACTGCTACACCGTCAGTCACAAGCGCTTGGCCCGCGGGAGCTTGGGCACTAGACTGGCGGCCTTTTCCACTCCCTGATGTTGATGCTTGAGCCATGGCCGCAATCGTTAAACCCTTCTGGATCCGCAAAACCCTCGATCAGCTTGATCAAGAGGAATGGGAGTCGCTGTGCGACGGCTGTGGCCTGTGCTGCTTGCAAAAGCTCGAAGATGAAGACGACAACAGCGTCTACTACACGCGCATTGCTTGCAAACTGCTCGACCTTAAAACCTGTCAGTGCACGGATTACCCGAACCGGCGCGACAGCGTCCCGGACTGTATTCAGCTATCGCCCGGCAAGGCCGAATCTTTTAAATGGTTGCCCACCACCTGCGGTTACCGCCTGGTGAGCGAGCGCAAGGACTTACCGCTCTGGCACCACTTGGTATGCGGTGATCCGGACGCTGTGCACCATGAACGCATTTCGCAATCAGGGCGCATGTTGGCCGAAGGCAGCGTGGCAGAAGACGACTGGGAAGATCACCTGATTTTTCGCGCCGGTTAAGTGCCGGAGCGGTGCCAAGGAGTGTGTATGCCGCTGCGTTTGAAATGGCCTTTGGGCATGCTGCTATTGATCGCCAGCGGCCCGTTGTGGGCCGGTAAAAAAGTAGATCTGGATTATCACGTGCAACTGTTGCCTCAGAGCGATCAGGCGCAGGTGCGCGTCACCCTGGCTGACGGCTCTGCGGTACGCAGCTTGGATTTTGATCTGGGCGCCCCCGGCAGTTACAGCGACTTTAAGGTCGACGGTCAGTGGCAGTTAACCTCAGACCCTGAGCATAGCCGTGGCCTGTGGCATCCGGCGCCTGGCAAAGCCAGTCTCAGCTATCGCGTACGCTTGAGTCATCGACTTAAAAATGGCAGTTATGACACCCTCATGACCCCGTCGTGGGCGTTGTTTCGTGGCGAGCAATTAGTACCGCCCGCGAGTCTTGATCAGCAAGACGGCACTGAGCTGATCTCACGGCTTGAGTTTGAACTGCCTAAGGGCTGGAAAAGTATCGAAACTGCGTGGCCACGGATTGGCAAAAACCGCTTTCGTATCGACGATGTTTCACGCTTGTTCGATCGACCTACAGGTTGGATGCTGGCGGGCACGCTGGGTACCCGGCGGACCACGTTAGGTGAAACCGAAGTCACCGTGTCTGCACCAAAAGGGCAGGGCATGCACCGTATGGATGTCATGACCTTATTGACCTTTATGTGGCCACAGGTGCAAGCGGTTTTCCCCCGTAACCCGCCCAAACTGCTAATTGTCGGTGCCGGTAGCCCGATGTGGAAAGGCAGCACGGCAGCCCACAACTCTATTTACCTCTACAGCGGCTTGCCGTTGATCAGCGAGAGCGGCAGCAGCCCGTTATTGCGTGAAGTGGTGCAAGTGTTTAGCGGCATCAAAGCAGAGGCTGGCCATGATTGGCTCAGCGAAGGTTTGAGTGAGTACTACGCCATCGAACTGCTGCGCCGAGCCGGTGGCATGAGCGACGAGCGTTATCAGACTCTGCAGCATCGGCTCAGCGCTGCGGGTAAGGGCGTTACTCGTCTTCGCGCGGCACAAGCCAGCCCGGCAGTGGTGGCGCGTGCAGTCACCTTGCTGCAGGCGCTAGACCGCGAAATCCGCCTGCACACCCATAACAAGCGCTCGCTCGATGACGTGAGCCAAGCGCTGATGCGCGTTGGCAAAGTCAATACCCCGTCGTTTATCCAGCTCAGCGAAAGCGTACTGGGCGGGTCGTCAGAGGTGTTGGATAACCCCTTGCTACGATGATGGCTACTTGTACCTATTAGTTTTGATAGGTATCTAATCAGGCTTATGAGATCGACAATGGCTCCTTTCTATGTATGGAAAGCGTGCAGTCATGGCCATTTGCTCTGTTCAATATCATTATGATCCATTAGATCGTCTGGCGACTTCTACGCAAGCCAGCGAGTCGCCATGCTGGCGCTTCTATCAAAACCAACGCTTGGCCACTGAAGTTCATGTTGATGGCTCCAACAGCGTGTTCCAGCACGCTGACCAACTGTTGGCTCAGCGTATTAATGCGAGTACGCAGTTACTGGCCACCGATTTTCAGCGCTCAGTACTCAGTGCCGATCAGCACACCCGTCAGTGTTACAGCCCCTATGGGCAGCGTTCGATTCTTAGCGGTGCGGGGTCATTGCTGGGCTTTAATGGCGAACGGCCAGATCTGCTGACCGGGCATTATTTGCTGGGCAATGGTTATCGCGCGTACAACCCGGTGCTGATGCGGTTTAACAGCCCGGACAGTGTGAGCCCGTTTGGGGAGGGCGGTATCAATGCCTATGCGTATTGCTCAGACGATCCGTTGAATCGAGAGGACTCGACGGGGAGATCTTGGATACGCAATATCATTAAATTCCTGGACTACATCGGTTGGGACAGGGTTCCCAATCGGGTTCAAGTTCAAGTTCAAGCTCCGGCTCCAACTATTGGCTCGACCGCACTGGATGCGCGGTTCATTTTTCGCGACAGACCTCATCGTTTCCCAAACCCAGTTAGTTCTGAGCCTTTGGTTCCAGGAGGCCCCCCTCCAATAGCCCCATCATCATCAGCTTCGTTTGTTTCAAGCCCACAGGGGCTTAGTGCTACCTCTGAGTCGTTGGAGTCGGGATCTCGCAGTTTTTCAGGATCAACATCCTCACTGGATTCGAATAGCTCCTGGTCCTCGTCAGCATCTTCAGAACAAGCGGTTTCAACCACCTCGGTGCTACGGGTCGCCGGCAGGTACTCAGGTTTGTCTGGAGTGCGTTTTATTCGGGACACTTGAGTTTCAAGTGGTCTTTTCAGTTTTTACACCTTCTTTACGCCCCCGCATCCCTCTCGATCTCGATCCTTTACGCACACCTTGCACACACTCTTCCTACACGCGGCACAGGCCGCTTAGGGAGAGTTGTCATGGGCGTTCTGGATGGGGTTTCCCTGCTGTTAGCAGTGGGGCTGTTTGTTTATCTATTGGTTGCGCTGTTGCGCGCAGATCAAAACTAGGAGCGGGTATGCACAGTCATGACTACGCTCTGATTCTGGCTTTCTTGGTTCTGGTGTTACTGCCCGCACCCTGGTTGGGGCGCTTTTACTACAGGGTGATGGAAGGCCAACGTACGTGGTTGACGCCCGTACTGGGCCCTGTCGAGAACGCGTGCTATCGCCTCGCAGGGGTTGATCCGAGCGGTGAGCAGACTTGGTTCAAGTACATGTTGGCGTTGCTGGCCTTCAACCTCAGCGGCTTTGTGCTGTTGTTCGCGATTGTGTTGTTTCAGCAGTATCTGCCGTTCAACCCGCAACAGTTACCGGGGCAAGAGTGGACCCAAGCATTTAACACCGCCGTGAGTTTTGTCACCAACACCAACTGGCAAAGTTACAGCGGTGAAGCGTCGCTGAGTTATTTCAGCCAAATGGCGGGCCTGACCGTGCAGAACTTTGTCAGCGCCGCGACCGGTTTGGCGGTGTTGGTTGCGTTGTGCCGAGGCATCAGCCGCCGTAGCGCGCACACCGTGGGCAACTTTTGGGCCGACATGACCCGCGCCACGCTGTATGGCCTGTTGCCGTTAAGCCTAGTGCTGGCGCTGTTACTGGTGTGGCAGGGTGTGCCGCAAACCTTGGCGCACTACGCCAATGCCGTGACGATGCAGGGGGTGGATCAAGTCATCCCGTTGGGTCCTGCGGCGAGCCAGATCGCGATTAAGCAATTGGGCACCAATGGCGGCGGCTTCTTCGGTGTGAACTCGGCCCACCCCTTCGAGAACCCCAGTGCGTGGAGCAACCTGTTTGAACTGGCTGCCATCATTCTGATCCCGGTGGCGCTGGTGTTCACCTTCGGCCATTACGTTAAAGATCTGCGTCAAAGTCGGGCGATCATGGCCTGCATGCTGACGCTGTTTTTGATCGGTGGTGGCACCGCGCTGTACGCCGAGTATCAGCCAAACCCGGCGTTGAACAGCCCGCTGGTGCAACAAACGGCCCCGCTGGAAGGCAAAGAAGTACGTTTTGGCACTACCGGCACTGTGCTCTGGACTGAAACCACGACGGCGGCCTCCAACGGTTCGGTAAACGGTATGCATGACAGCCTCAACCCTATGAGTGGGATGGTGGCACTGATCAACATGATGGTCGGTGAAGTGATCTTCGGCGGTGTCGGGGCTGGGCTTTACGGCATGTTGCTCAACGTACTGATCGCGGTGTTCCTGGCGGGCCTAATGATTGGCCGCACGCCTGAATACCTCGGCAAAAAGCTGCAAGCCAAAGAGGTGAAGTTATTGGTTATCACCTTGCTGGTGATGCCGGTGGGCGTCTTGGTCTTGACCGCTCTTGCGACGGCACTGCCCAGCGCGGCGGCCGCCGTCAGCAACCCCGGCCCGCACGGGTTCAGCCAAATGTTGTATGCCTTTACGTCGGCCAGCGCTAACAACGGTTCTGCGTTTGCAGGGCTCAGTGTGAATACGCCGTTTTACAACCTGATTCTGAGCTTGGCGATGTTACTCGGACGCTTCGGGTACATCCTGCCGGTGCTGGCTTTAGCGGGCAGTTTAGCGATGAAAAAAACCGCACCGCTTGACCAAAACACCTTCCCGACCCACGGCCCGTTGTTTGTTGCGCTGCTGATCGTGACCCTTTTGCTGGTGGGCGGCCTGACCTTCTTGCCGACATTGGCGTTGGGCCCAATCGCTGAACAACTGACTTTAGGCTTGTGAGGAGACGATCATGACACTGCCTGCGCCTGTTTCAAGATTGACGCCAACGCCTGACACACAGGCGCCGCAACCCCCCAAAACCGCGTTTGCCGACCTCTGGCGCCCGGCGTTGCGCCAAGCCTTCGTCAAGCTCGACCCACGTCAACTCAAGCGCTCACCGGTGATGCTGGTGGTTGAGCTGACCGCCCTGTTCACCAGCGTGTTGTGCCTGATCCCGGAACCCGCAGTACCGACTGGTGTAGCGCTACAAATCGCCCTGTGGCTGTGGTTTACCGTGTTATTTGCCAACTTTGCCGAAGCGTTGGCTGAGGGCCGGGGCAAGGCCCGCGCTGACAGCCTAAAGGCGGGCAGTGAGGGTTTGAGCGCCCGCCGGTTGAGCCCAGCGGGTAGCTTCGAACTGGTGCCTGCTACGGCGCTGCGCAAGGGCGATGTGGTGCGCGTCGAAGCGGGGGAGATGATCCCCAGCGATGGCGAGGTGATTGAAGGGATTGGCGCCGTTAACGAGGCGGCGATTACCGGCGAATCGGCGCCGGTTATTCGTGAATCGGGCGGTGATCGTTCGGCGGTCACCGGCAACACACGGTTGGTCTCGGACTGGTTGCTGGTGCGTATCAGCACCGACCCCGGCGACTCCACCTTGGACCGCATGATTGCCTTGGTTGAAGGTGCGAAACGGCAGAAAACCCCGAACGAAGTGGCGCTGGATATTCTGTTGATTGGCCTGACCCTGATCTTCTTGATCGTGGTGGTGACGCTGCAACCCTTTGCCTACTTTGCTGGGGGCAGCTTACCGCTGGTGTTTCTGGTGGCGCTGTTAGTCACGCTGATTCCGACCACCATTGGCGGCTTGCTCTCAGCCATCGGGATCGCCGGGATGGACCGCTTGGTGCGCCTTAATGTGATCGCCAAATCAGGGCGGGCGGTTGAGGCGGCAGGTGACGTGCATGTGCTGATGCTCGACAAGACCGGCACCATCACCTTTGGCAACCGCCGCTGCGCCGCCTTATATACGTCGCCGGGTGTGACGGCTAGCGAATTGGCCGAGGGCGCGCTGTACGCCTCACTGGCGGACGAGACGGCCGAAGGTAAGTCCATCGTCGAATTTATTCGCGGTGTGCATACGTTGCCTGAACCTCACGCGTCGGACTTTACCCCGGTGCCGTTCACGGCTGAGACACGTTTGTCCGGGATCGACCATAACGCTCAGGTGTATCGCAAAGGTGCGGTGGATTCTGTGCTGGCGTTTCTCGGCCTTGAGCGCAGCCAAGTGCAACCCGCGCTGTCGCGGGAGATCGAAAAAATCGGGCAAAGTGGTGGCACCCCGTTGCTGGTGTGTGTGCAGGGGCGTTTGCTAGGTGCGGTCCACCTTAAAGACGTGGTGAAGCCGGGGATCCGCGAACGTTTTGCCGAACTGCGCAAACTGGGCATTCGCACCGTCATGGTCACGGGCGATAACCCGTTGACCGCCGCCGCGATTGCCGCCGAAGCGGGGGTGGATGATGTGTTGGCCGAGGCCACGCCAGAGAAAAAATTAGCACGTATTCGTCAGGAGCAAAATGACGGGCGTTTGGTTGCAATGTGCGGCGACGGCGCCAACGACGCGCCTGCGCTGGCTCAAGCGGATGTGGGCATGGCAATGAACGATGGCACCCAAGCGGCTCGTGAGGCGGCCAACATGGTCGACCTCGACAGTGATCCGACCAAACTGTTGGACGTGGTGCAAATCGGTAAAGAACTGTTGGTAACACGCGGAGCATTGACCACCTTCTCCATTGCCAACGACGTGGCCAAGTACTTCGCGATTTTGCCTGCGCTGTTTGCCGCGATCTATCCGCAGTTGGGTGTGCTCAACATCATGCACTTGGCCAGCCCACAGAGCGCGATCCTGTCGGCGATTGTGTTTAACGCTCTGATCATTGTGGTGTTGATCCCGTTAGCGTTGCGCGGGGTGCGGGTACAAGCGGTCAGCGCTGCGCATCTACTGCGGCGCAACCTGTTGATCTATGGCGTAGGCGGGCTGGTGGTGCCGTTTGTTGGCATCAAGCTGATCGACCTGCTGCTCACCGCGTTGCATCTGGTTTAGGCACTTTGCGAGGAATTAATCATGGCTTCTTTATTACGTCCGGCCTTGAGCCTGATGCTGTTGATGACCGTCATTACTGGTGTGGCGTATCCCTTGGCCGTCACCGGGATCGCCCAAGTGGCGTTCCCTGAACAAGCTAACGGCAGCCTGCTGCGTGACAGCGCAGGGCGCGTGCTGGGGTCGAGATTGATTGCGCAACAGTTTACCGGTGACGACTGGTTTCACCCACGGCCTTCAGCCGGGGCGTTTGCCACGGTGTCGAGTGCGGCCAGCAACTTGGCACCGAGCAATCCGGCGTTGGCGGCGCGGGTCAAGGACAGCGCTGCGCAGCTTGCTGTGCCGGGGCAAGGCCCAGTGCCAATGGCCTTGCTCACCACTTCGGGCAGCGGTGTGGACCCGCACTTGCCACCACAGGCAATACGCTATCAACTGGCACGGGTGGCGGCAGCGCGACATTTGCCGATACAAACGGTTGAACAGTTAGTCGAAAAACACATCGAACAACCGTTGGTAGGCCCGCCGGTGGTTAATGTGCTGTTGCTGAATCTAGCGTTGGCGCAGCTTAAATAACCCCCTCGTAGGCGCTGGCGAAGCCTGCGATCTTTGTTTTAACGATCAAAAGATTGCAGCCTTCGGCAGCTCCTACGAAGCAAAAGCAGCGCTGGTTGTGGCCGCTGAAAGATCACAAAGCAAACTGTAGGAGCTGGCGAAGCCTGCGATCCTTTGATTTTGAAACACAATCAAAAGATCGCGAGCGGGCTCGCTCGAGGTTATGCATTCACTAGGAAAATCCCATGAGCCATTGCGGTCGCGCCGATGCGCTGTTAGCTGATTTGCCACGCGCAGGCCAAGGTCGGCTCAAGGTGTTTTTGGGCGCGGCACCGGGCGTGGGCAAGACCTACGCCATGCTGCAAGCCGCCCACACTCAATTGCGCCAAGGAGTGACGCTGGTGGCCGGGGTCGTTCAGACCCATGGCCGCGCCGAGACTGAGGCGCTGCTCAACGGTTTGCCTCAGCGTGCGCTGCTACGCTCTGAATACCGCGGCGTGCACCTTGAAGAAATGGACCTCGACGGCCTGCTGGCGGCCAAGCCCAAGCTAGTACTGGTCGACGAGTTAGCCCATACCAATGCCCCCGGCAGCCGTCATGCCAAGCGCTGGCAAGACGTGCAGGAACTGCTGGCAGCGGGTATCGACGTGTACACCACGGTCAATGTCCAGCATCTCGAAAGCCTAAACGATCAAGTGCGTGGCATCACTGGGGTGCTGGTACGTGAAACCGTGCCTGACTGGATCGTGCAGGAAGCCTATGAGCTGCTGCTGATTGACTTGCCACCGCGAGAGCTTCTAGAGCGTCTGCGCGACGGTAAGGTCTACGTGCCCGAGCAAGCGCGGGCCGCAATTGATGCGTTCTTCTCCCAGACCAACCTCAATGCCTTACGCGAACTGGCGATGCAAACCGCCGCTGTGTACGTCGACGATGAGCTGGACAAAGGCTACCGCCAGCAAGGGCAGTCAGCCCCGGCAGTGCGTGGGCGTTTGCTGGTGGGTATTGATGGTGATGCGCACGCCGAGCGTTTAGTGCGCCACGCCAGCCGGGTTGCGCAGCGACGCCATTTGCCTTGGAGTTTGGTACACGTCGATAACGGCGCGGCACGTGACGAGCAATCACGTCTGCGTCTGCAAAGTGCCCAGCAATTGGCTGAGCGATTAGGCGGCGATGTGGTCGTGCTGCGCGCAGGTGAGGTAGCCAAAACGCTGATTCAGCACGCCAGTGAACGCCGGGCCAGCTTGTTGCTAGTAGGGCAGTCGCGTCTGAGTTGGCGTCGCCGGGTGTTCGGCGGCGGCTTGGCCGCGCGCTTGCTGCGTGATGGGCACGGCTTGGAGATCAACGTGCTTGATCACGAGCCGATGGCCGCGCCCACTGTCAGCCGGGGCAAGCACGCGACCGTCTGGTTTGACTATGCGCTGGCGCTGGTGGCCACGTTGCTGGCCAGCGCCTTGGCGTGGGGTGTTTCTGCGGTGTTGGCGCTGCCCAATATCTCGTTGGTGTTTTTGGCCGCGGTGTTGCTGGTGGCGGTGCGCAGCAGTCTCGGGCCCGCGTTGGCCTGTGCGGCCCTGTCATTTATGGCTTATGACTTTTTGTTTATCCCGCCGAACTTCTCGTTCAGCATCCAGCGCGAAGAGGACGTACTGACGCTGTTGTTCTTCCTGCTGATGGCAGCCCTGACCGGTAACTTGGCGGCGCGTCAACGTCAGCAACTGCAAGCCCTGCGTGACACCCAAGAAGAAACCACGCAGTTGCTCGACTTGTCACGCAGGCTCACCGCCGCAACCGACCGCCAAGCGGTGATCAATGCCGCGGCCCAGCATTTGAGCGGTTGGAAAGAACTCAACCTGTGCCTGCTTAACCGTGATAGCGATGGCGGCTGGACCGTCGAAACTGGCGGGCCCTTGCACTTCAATGAAGCCGAGCGGGCCGCTGCCGCCTGGGCTTGGACC
>NZ_LLWH01000172.1 GCF_001411475.1 Pseudomonas endophytica
TTCAGCGCATCGCCGTGGTGCAGGTTGAAGTTGCTCATGCCTGCGAACTGTTGATTGAGGATCGGGATCAGGTCTTTGTCGAGTTCCACGACGTCCAGTTGGCCGCCGCTGCTCAGAATGCCTTGAGTCAGCGCGCCTTGGCCCGGGCCAATTTCCAGCAGACGGTCGCCCGCCTTGGCATTGATCGCGCGCAGGATGCGGTCAATGACGCCCGCATCGTGCAGGAAGTTTTGACCAAAGCGCTTGCGCGCCTTGTGTTGGTAATGCTCGGTCATATACGGGTCTCGGCCATCTGATAGGCGGTTTCCAAGGCGACTTGCAGGCTGCCAGTATCGACGTTGCCGCTGCCTGCCAGATCCAAGGCGGTGCCGTGGTCGACAGAGGTGCGGATAATCGGCAAGCCTAGGGTGATGTTGACTGCAGCACCAAACCCTTTGTATTTCAGTACAGGCAGACCTTGGTCATGGTACATCGCCAGCACTGCGTCGCAGTGCTCCAGATATTTGGGGGTAAACAGAGTGTCGGCTGGCAATGGGCCACGAAGGTCTATGCCTTCGCGACGCAGACGCTCTAAGGTTGGTTCGATGATGTCGATTTCTTCATGGCCCAAATGGCCGCCTTCTCCGGCGTGGGGGTTGAGCCCACAAACCAGAATGCGCGGCTGGGCAATGCCGAACTTGTGTTGCAGATCGGCATGCAGAATTCGGGTCACCCGCGTTATACGCTCGGGTGTGATTGCATCGGCAACCTGACGCAGCGGCAAGTGGGTGGTGACTAAGGCCACGCGCAATCCACGCGTAGCGAGCATCATCACCACTTGCTCGGTGCGGGTCAGATCTGCCAGAAATTCGGTGTGGCCAGAAAACGGGATGCCTGATTCGTTAATCACGCCTTTGTGCACCGGCGCGGTAATCATGCCGGCGAAGTCGCCCTCTAAACAGCCCATGGCCGCGCGGGTCAGAGTGTGCAGTACAAATGCGGCGTTGGCTTTATCCAATGTCCCTGCGGTGACACGTGCAGTGAGCGGTGTATCCCATACGAAGAGGCTACCTGCAGGTGCCGGTTGGTCTGGCCAGTTGTCCGGGCTAACCGACAGCAGGCTGACGGCCACGCCCAGTTGCGCGGCCCGCTCGAGGAGCAGGTCGCGGCTGGTAATGGCAATCAGGGGATGTGGCTGGCGTTGCGAGGCGAGAAGCAGGCACAGGTCGGGGCCTATGCCTGCCGGTTCGCCGGGTGTCAGTGCAAAACGCTGTGTTTTCACTGTGCTTGGTCTGCGCTCTCTGCCTGGTTGGTTGCACCAGGAAGTTTGATTTCTACATAGGCTTCGTCGCGGATCTGACGCAGCCAACTTTGCAGTTCTTCGTCGTACTTGCGGTTACGCAGAGCATTCATAGCCTGCTGCTCGCGGGCTTGGGTCGTGCTGTCAGTAGCGCGACGCCCCAGAACTTCCAGAACATGCCAGCCGTATTGAGTGCGGAATGGCTTGGACAGTTTCCCTTGCGGGGTTTCGGCCATGACTTCACGGAACTCAGGCACCAGCGAGTTCGGGTCGATCCAGTTCAGGTCGCCACCGTTGAGAGCGGAGCCTGGGTCTTCCGAATAGGTTTTAGCCAGGGTGGCAAAGTCTTCGCCGGACGCAATGCGGTCGTGGATTTTATCTGCCAGTTCCTTGGTTTGCGCCTCGGTGCGGATTTCACTTGGCTTGATCAGGATATGACGAACATGCACTTCGTCCACCATGACGGCTTCACCGCCACGCTTATCGAGCAGCTTGAGAATAATGAAGCCGCCGGGTGTGCGCACGGGTGGCGTCACGTCACCGATCGGCATTTCGCTCAGCATGCGGTCGAAGGGTGGTGGCAATTGGCCGGCTTTACGCCAGCCCATGTCGCCGCCATCCAATGCCGTGTCACTGCCGGAGCGGGCAATGGCTAGCTGGGCAAAGTCTGCACCTTGCTTGGCTTGTTTATAGACGTCTTCAGCTTGTTTGGCTGCCGCCTGAACGGCGTCTGAGCTTGCGCTATCAGACGTCGGGATCAAGATATTGGCCAAGCGGTACTCTTCGGACAGCTGCATCTTGCCCAAGTCGGACGCGAGGAAGTTTTTCACTTCCTGATCGGTGACCTGAATACGCTCAGCCACACGGCGTTGACGTACACGGCTGATGATCATTTCGCGACGAACCTGTTCACGGGCGTCGTCATAGGACAAACCGTCGCGGGCCAACGCCTGACGGAACTGATCAGGGGTCATGTTATTGCGCTGAGCAATCGTGCCGATGGCCTGGTTCAGTTCTTCATCAGTGATGCGAATGCCCGAGCGTTCGCCGATCTGCAATTGCAGGTTTTCGACAATCAAACGCTCAAGCACTTGTTGGTCCAGAACGCTGGCAGGCGGAACACCCTGGCCGCGCTTGGCGATGGTTTGCTGAACTTCGTGAACGCGCTGGTCCAGTTGGCTCTGCATGATCACGTCGTTATCGACGATGGCCACCACCTTATCAAGGGGTTGTACTGCAGCGTGCGCGGCTGCAGTACCCAGGAACAATGCGCCCAAAACCAGGGGGCGCAGACACTCAGAAAGCTTGATCTTCACGTTCACGATAACCTTGGATGCCTTTGTCGAGGAAGCTCTCTACCTTGGCGCCAGTAACGCCGCCGAGACCTTTCAGCACAATTTGAAGGAAGATCCCATGGTCGCCCTTTTCGTTTTCTGGGGCGGCTTGGGTGTATTCGTCATTGGAAACCCAGTAGCGACTGATCACGCGCATTTTCCAGCAGCAGTTGTCGTACTCAAAGCCACCAAAGGCTTCCAGGGTACGGTTGCGGTTGTAGTCATACTGCCAGCGTGAAATGGCGCTCCATTGCGGCACAATCGGCCAAATGATCGAGAAGTCGTGCTGCTGGATTTTGTAGTAATCCTTGATGTAGCCGTTCTGCCCTGGAGACAGGTAGTCACCGCCGAATTGCCATTTACCGGTGTACTGGTTGTACACCACTTGGTCATTGCGATAGCGATAGCCCAGGTTGACGACCTTGTTCGGGTTGTCTTCAGGCTGGTAGTGCATCATCGCGCTGCCAGAGCGTGGGCTGCGGGTTTCTGGGTCCCAGTTGTAGTCGGCGGTGGCGCGCCAGTCGCGGTTGAAGCGGTAGGCGTACTCGAGTGCATACGGCGAAACGCTTGCAGTCGAGTCGTCACGGTCGGCGTCGATACCTGGCAACTGAACCTTACGGTCCTTGAAGTAGTACGCCTGGCCAATGCTGATGCGTTGACGTTCAAAGCCGTTTTCTTCGATCCAGCGGCTGGTCAGGCCCAGCGACAGTTTGTTCTCATCACCTACGCGGTCAGAGCCGGTAAAGCGGTTGTCACGCCACAGCGAGGAATAGCTGAAGGTGCTTTCGCTGGTGTCGAAAACAGGAATGTCTTCTTGGTTGCGCTCAGGCACATACAGGTAGAACGCACGTGGTTCCAACGTCTGACGGTAATTGGTGCCAAACCAGTTGGTGTTGCGGTCGAAGTACAGGCCACTGTCAACGCTGGCGATAGGTACGCTACGGGTTTGAGAGCTGTTGTAGTCCTCACCCGCGAGCAGAGTTTGTTTGCCGGTGCTGTCCAGATCAAGATCGTACTGGGTGTACATGTACTTGAGGGACGGCTTCAGGAAGCCGTAGCTCCAGTTCATCGGCAGTGACATGGCGGGTGCAAGGTTCATACGTGTGCCATTGGCACGCGCAAGGCCTTGAATGTTGTTGTCGAGTCGTGGGTCGACTGTGCCGTTTTCGTTGGTGTAGCTACCTTTTTCGAGGCTACGTTCAAACCGCACCAGCTCAGTGTTGTAGGTGAAGTCCAGACCGCCCGGGTGATACGGCAGAGCACCGTTGAAGGTGAGCTGCGGCATCTGGTTGTACGGGGTGACCTGGGTCACGGTCGCTAACTGGTAAGCGTGCACATTCAGCTTGGCGGTGAAGTCATCGCCACGGTAGCTGACGGCCGCTTGCTGGTTCAGGTAGTCCTGACTTTCGACGCCCACTTGATCGCTTTGCAGATCTTGGAAGTAGTACGGATCGCTGATCTTGGTGTAGTCGACTTCGGTCATGACACGTGAATCAAGCCCACCCTTGTGTTGCCAGTTGAGCATGTAACGGGTGTCTTTGTAGTCGGTCTGACGCTTACGGTCATCGTTGTCGTCGTTGAGGTACGCAGCGCCGAACTGTCCTTCGCTGGACTCGGTCAGGTAGCGGAACTCACCTTCCATCAACAGACCGCGCTTGGTCATGTAGCGCGGGTACAACGTGGCATCGTAGTTAGGTGCCAAGTTGAAGTAGTACGGGGTCACGAGCGTAAAGCCGGTGTCGGTGCTGCTGCTGAAGGACGGCGGCAGGAAGCCGGACTGACGGCGATCGTCGATCGGGAAGTAGATGTAAGGGGTGTAAAGAATTGGAATGTCTTTAACCCTGAGCGTCACGTTGGTCGCCGTACCGAAACCGGTGGCCGGGTTCAACGTGATGTTGTTGCCTTTAAGCTGCCATGCGTTGCTGTTCGGCTCGCAGGTGGTGTACGTACCATCCTTGAGGCGGATGATCGCGTCTTCAGCACGTTTGGCATACAGCGCACTGCCGCGGATGCGCGACTTGTGCAACACATACTCGGCGTTGTCGACTTTGGCGGCACCGGTGTCCAATTGCACGTCGGCGTGGTCGCCAACCAGCAGTGCGCCGTTGTCACGCAGACGCACGTTGCCGGTCAGTTCGCCACGGCTCTCAGCTTGGTACAGGTTGGCCTCGTCAGCTTCGACCTGCATGCTGCCTTGGCGCATGACCACATCACCGGCCAGCGTCGCGATTTGTTCTTCCTGCTGATAGCGGGAAGCTTTGGCGCCAATAAAGGTTGGCGCATCGCTTTTGCTGGTGGTGTCGCGCATGCCGGGACGCGTGGGCTCGATATAAGCACCAGAGCAATATGGGCCGGTTTCAGCCAGTTGCGCTGGCGTGAGCTTGTCACGTGGGACCCAGTCGAGGTGGCTGTAGTCAGCACTGCGCGCCTTGAGGCCACGGCCTTTGGCCGATGTTACCAGCGGAGTCTGCTCGGCTTGTTCGCCTGACTCACCACTGGCTTGGGCCACATTAGTGTTGTGCGCTGGGCGTGGTGGCAATTGCGCAGTATTTGCTTTAGGTGCGCAATCCCAGCCACCCGTAGCCGAGGCGGAACAGTCATACTGCTCCTCGGCGACAACGAACGGCACGGCGAGAGGTTGCATGGCCAGCAGACTGCCAGTTACCAGCAACGGAAATTTTTTACGAAACGCGGGGGATTTCAATGCCATCTTATTAGTCCGGGCTTCCTGCGTGCCATCAGCCCGCGGTGGGGGACCGCACGCCTATCGATGGTCTGGAAAAGATTCTGGATAATAAAGCATGACCCGCTTGACGGCTAGCGCCGTCGGAGACCCTTGTAATGCCTGACCAAGATGTACGCTTGCAACACCTGAACGTTTGGCTGGATGAGCAGTTGAGCACCTTGTTCGAGAGTGAAGGTTGGGGGCCCGTACCCCCGGCCACATTGACTGCGGCCAGCAGTGACGCGAGTTTTAGACGCTACTTTAGATGGGAAGGTGAGGGCCATAGTTTTGTCGTTATGGACGCCCCACCGCCCCAAGAAAACTGCAAACCTTTCGTCGAAATCGCTGATTTATTGCGTAGCAGCTTGATAAATGTGCCAAAAATTTATGCTCAAGACCTGGAGCGTGGGTTTCTTTTGCTCAACGATCTGGGCAATAAAACCTTTTTGGACGTGATCAACAGCAGCAACGCCGATGAATTGTTCAAGGACGCCATCGAGGCGTTGCTGGCCTTTCAGCAACTGCCGATGACCGAGCCTTTGCCCAGCTATGACGTGGCTTTGCTGAGGCGTGAGCTTGAACTGTTCCCGCAGTGGTACGTACGTGAGCATTTGGGCGTTGAGTTCAATGATCAGCAATTAGCCGCCTGGCAACGCGTCAGCACGCTATTGATCGACAGCGCGCTGGCACAGCCTCAAGTGCTGGTACACCGCGACTTTATGCCGCGCAACCTAATGCTCAGTATTCCTAACCCCGGCGTGCTGGACTTTCAGGATGCGGTGTATGGCCCGGTGACCTATGACATCACCTGCCTGTTCAAGGACGCTTTTCTCAGTTGGCCAGAAGAGCGCGTGCGTGCTTGGCTGCAAGACTACTGGAAGCTGGCCTTGCCGCTGGGCATCCCGGTTCACGCCAATTTCGACGCCTTCTTGCAGGCCAGTGATTTGATGGGCGTGCAGCGACATTTAAAAGTGATCGGTATTTTTGCCCGCATTTGTCACCGTGATGGCAAACCACGCTATCTGGCCGACGTGCCGCGTTTCTTCTCTTATATAGACGCAGTGCTGGCGCGTCGCCCTGAGTTGGCAGAGCTGGGTGAGTTGTTTGCCAGCTTGGGTGTGTCGACCGAGGCTCATTCATGAAAGCGATGATCTTGGCAGCAGGCAAAGGTGAACGCCTGCGCCCGTTAACCTTGCACACACCAAAACCGTTGGTGCGTGCGGGCGGTGTGCCCCTGATCGAGTACCACCTGCGCGCACTGGCGGCAGCAGGTTTCACCGATATCGTGATCAATCACGCCTGGCTGGGCCAACAGATCGAAGATTATCTGGGTGACGGCTCGCGCTTGGGTGTGAGCATTCAGTACTCAGCCGAAGACGAGCCGCTGGAAACCGGTGGCGGGATTTTCAAAGCCCTGCCACTGCTAGGCGATAGCCCGTTTGTGGTGGTTAACGGTGATATTTGGACTGACTACGACTTCGCCAATTTGCGCCAGCCTCTGACCGGGCAGGCGCATTTGGTGCTGGTCGAGAACCCACCGCATCACCCAAACGGGGACTTTTGCTTGAGCAGTGGCCACGTGCAGGACGCTATTGTTGGGGCTGACACGCTGACTTACAGCGGGATTGCAGTCTTGAACCCGACGCTGTTTCAAGGCGCGCAACCGGGGGCATTCAAACTCGCCCCCTTGTTGCGCAACGCAATGGCTGCCGGGGCGGTCACAGGCGAGCGGTTACGCGGGCAGTGGGTGGATGTCGGGACTCATGAACGCCTAGCTGAGGTTGAATTGTTGATTAAGGGCAACGACTAAGATGCTGTGGCCAGGGACTCTAATCGGGGCCGGTGCTGGGTTTCTCATTGCCAGTATTCCGGGGGCCATGCTCGGTGGCTTGTTAGGACAAACACTGGACAGGCGACTGCAACTGCACAGTTGGGCGCAAGCGCGCGAGCGCTTGGGTGGACGCCCAGCCTTACGCAATGACGAGTTGTTGTTTGTACTGCTCGGGCGGCTGGCTAAAAGTGGCGGGCGAGTGGTGGATAAACATATTGAGCAGGCGCGCCTAGAAATGCGCCAACTCGACATGGGGCCTGATGCGCAGCAACGTGCGATTGCCGCGTTTAACCGTGGCAAGTCCGGGCAGGACTCTCTGCGTGGTTATCTGGTGCAGTTAAAGTCCCAACCGCCGGCGGTCGAAGGCGTGCTGCGGGCGTGTTGGCGAATGATCGTGGCGGACGCTCGGATTGCCCCTCAAGAGCGTGAATTGATTGTTCAATGGGGGCGGTGGCTGGGCTGGTCGCGCCAGCAAGTGAACACACTGGGCGCCGATTACGAGCCGCAAAAAAAACCGCTGGCGACCCGCGGCGGTACGTATCAGCAATCGTTGACCTTGCTCGGGGTGACTGCCAGTTCAGACCCCGAGCAGATCAAGCGCGCTTACCGGCGTTTGCTCAGCCGTCACCACCCGGACAAAGTGGCGGGCGCCGGAGCAACTCCGTTACAGGTGCGGGAGGCCACGGAAAAAACCCGCGAGTTACACCACGCTTATGCGTTGATCCGGGAGTATCGCGGCTTCCGTTAGTCCGGCTTATCCACCGGCTGTGGGCTGAGCCAGCCGCGAACTCTGCGCAACAATTGCTCCTGCTCGGCCTCTCGGTTACCGGCAAGGCTATCCAGCCCGACTTGCTCAAAATGTGAGCGACTCATGCTCTTGATGGCTTGCGAGCGCTGCAGGGCAGCCTTGTGTATGAGGGGCTTGTCTTTATAGAACACATCTAGCAGCGGAACCGAAAGTGTGGGTGCCAGTTGGTTTAAATCAGGCTCGACCAATGACGGGGTTTGTGCGGCCACCAGAATAAGTTTTTGCACCTGTGTCGAGCGCTTTTCGTTCAGATAGCGCGTCGCCCAATAGGCACCTGTGCCATGCCCGAGCAACACAATGCTGCGCATGTGCTGTTGCTGGGCAAAGGCAATGGCCGCATCGACTCGGGCGAAGATACGCTCGGCGTCGGCATGGGCTAGCGCCGCCTGAGCTTGATCAGGTTGCAATGGGGTATCGGCTTGTTCAGCGCCAGCACTGGCCGCCTGCTCGATGGGTTTGGCTGTGGTGCTGGCCTCTTTACTGCTACTGTTCGATGCCACGGTTGTAGGAATATTCTCTGATTCGACTGCCCTCGGCAGGCTGGCGTCGCTGCTCAGATCTGGCAAGCTCATGCTCAGGCTGGCCCAGCCTGCATCTGGCAATTTGTTGCGTAATGGGCCGACTGCACGAGGCCAGTCGGCGGTTTCTCCTGCGCCGGGAAGAATGATGACGACGCCATTGGCGTTTTGACTGTTTGCGGGTTTCCAAAGCGCCAGAAAGGTGTCATCCGGCGCTTGTAGTTGTTGCTGTTCTGCGGGCGGAAGTTGTCGTTCAAGCGCTGCGGCGGCTTCCTGGCTGCGCTCAGGCAGGGGTTGACGTACCGCAGTCATAGATTCGGCGGGCGTGGATGCCGGTGCAGGCTCGGCTGCCAGCACCGGCAAGGCAGATGCAAGGCACAAGGCCGCTAATGCTAGGCGCAAAGAAGACATAAGTGATTCCAGGCCAGAAGTTATCCGGCAGCGTAATGGGTGTGAGTGTTGCGATGAAGCGTTTTTGCTATCTGTTGGTTATCGGCTGGTTATGGTTGCCCTTGATAGGGTATGCCGCGTCCATCCCTCCTGCGCAACTGAGTGCTGAGCAACAGCAATGGCTGGCGCAGCATAAAGTGCTACGAGTGGGTGTGGTTTTACAGGCGCCTTACGCCAAATTCGACCAGCGCTTACAGCAGTTATCCGGGGCCAATGTTGACTTGATGACGTGGCTGGCGCAGAGCCTGAACATTGAGTTGATCTGGCGTAATTACCCGGACCTTGAACAATTAGAGAAGGCCGCTCTTAACGATGAAATCGACATGGCGCCGGGGCTGAAGCAAACCCCGGCTGGCTTGCGCCTATGGTTTTACTCTGACCCTTACATGCGGATCCCACAGTTACTGGTGGGTGAGCGAAATGGAGCGGTTTCGGTGGATCTTGATCGGGTCGACAGCCGCAGCAGTATCGCCGTGCGAATGCCTGGCGCCACGGCAGATTTTCTGCGCTCCAGTTATCCAGGTCTTACTCTCCATGGTGTGTCTTCAGAACGTCAGGCTTTGCTACGTCTACTGAGCCAGCAGGCGACGTACGCTGTGGTTGATGAAGCGCAGCTGGCGCAGCTGTCTGCGGATCCTGAGTTTGCAAGTTTGACGGTCGTGGGTGACATCGGCTTACCACAACTTTTGAGGGTCGGGACGCGTCGTGATTTACCGCAGTTGGCTGAAATCCTTGAGCGCGGGCTGCATGCCATCCCTGCGCGGGACATGGAGCAATTACATACGGTGTGGTTCCAGTCCAAGTTCCGGCGCTCAACGCAGTCTCACGGCTTTTGGCAAAACCTCAGCCTGTTGCTTGGAGCACTGATGCTGGCCTGCATGGCGATTGTGGTATGGCAGCGTCGGCAACAAAGTGTGCTGGAACAGTCGCTTTTGAAAGCCCGTGAAGATCTCGCCGAAGGAGCTGCCAGCGCAGAAGCGTTGCGCTTGACGCAGTTCTCCATTGATCAAAGCCCGTTGGGTATTTTATGGGTCAACTGGGACAGCCACATCCGCTATGCCAATAAGGCCGCCGAAACCATGCTCGGGTATACCGAGGGTTCGCTGCTAGATCGGCCATTGAGCGATTTCGAGCCGGGCCTGAATATGGACCGCTGGTTAAATCTATGGCGCTTCGCAAGGGGTAACGAGGACATCGCACAGCGTATGGAGGCGGTGTGTGTGCGTGCCGATGGTAGTGAGTTTCCGGCAGACGTGACCTTGAGCTTTCTGCGCTTTAAGCAGGCGGAGTACTTGGTGGTTTACCTGCATGACATCACCGAACGGCGGCAGGTGCAGGCTGCCCTGCAAGAAAGCGATGCGCGTTTGCAAGGTATTGCTGCCAATGTCCCCGGTTTGGTGTTCCGTTTAGAGCGCTCATTGCTGACGGGCGAGTTGGACTTTCCGTACATCAGTGAGGGCAGCGAGAGCTTGGTAGGTTTTTCTGCGGCTAGATTGCGTCAGCATGATGTTGGGTTGCGCAGCCTGGTGCACCCTGATGACAGGGCTGACTACCATCGCGTGCAGGACGCAGCCGTGGACAGTGACAGAGACTGGTCGTGGCAAGGAAGGATTCTGACCCGCGAGGGGATGCAGCGCTGGGCTGAGATTAAAGCCATCACTCGTCGTCTTGAGGACGGCACCGTGGTCTGGGACGGGATTGTCTGGGATATCAGCGAAAGCAAACGCATTGAGCTAGAACTGGACAGCTCTCGTGGCCAGTTACGTGAGCTTTCAGCCCACTTAGAAAGCGTGCGTGAAGAGGAAAAAGCGCGAATAGCGCGTGAAGTCCACGATGAACTTGGGCAGATGCTAACGGTGCTGAAACTCGAAGTTTCGATGTGCGAGTTAGCGTATGCCGAGCTTGATCCGGGCTTACACGAACGGCTCAATAGCATGAAAAAGCTCATCGCACAGTTGTTTCAGCTTGTGCGTGATGTGGCCACGGCTTTGCGCCCGCCGATTCTGGATGCGGGTATCAGCTCTGCGATTGAGTGGCAGGCCCAGCGTTTCGAGGCGCGCTCAAATATCCCCTGTTTGGTACAAGTCCCCGAACTGATGCCACCGTTGAGTGCCGCCAAAGAAGTCGGCTTGTTCCGAATTCTGCAGGAAGCCCTGACCAACGTGATGCGCCATGCGGACGCTCACACGGTTGAATTGACCTTGAGTGTGGAAGCTCGAGAGCTGTGCCTGACTGTCAGCGATGATGGCCGGGGTTTTGAACCTAAAGCGAGTAAGTCGACATCTTTCGGTTTAGTCGGGATGCGCGAGCGGGTTTTGATGCTGGGTGGCACATTGACCCTGCGCAGTGAGCCGGGCGAAGGCACTACGTTGGAAGTGCGCGTGCCATTGATTCAAAGCCAGACCCAAGTGACCCTTGAATAAGGACGTACCTGTGATTCGTGTATTGGTAGCAGAAGACCACACCATCGTGCGTGAAGGGATCAAGCAGTTGATCGGCCTTGCGAAAGACCTGTTGGTCGTAGGTGAGGCGAGTAACGGTGAGCAACTGCTCGAAACCTTACGTCATGTGCCGTGTGAGGTGGTGCTGCTGGATATATCTATGCCGGGGGTGAACGGTTTGGAGGCTATCCCGCGGATTCGCGCGCTGAACAACCCGCCGGTCATTTTAGTGTTGTCCATGCACGACGAAGCGCAAATGGCGGCTCGCGCCTTGAAGTTTGGCGCGGCGGGCTATGCGACCAAGGACAGCGATCCGGCATTGCTCTTAACGGCGATTCGCAAGGTGGCGGCGGGTGGGCGCTATATCGACCCGGACCTGGCGGATCGGATGGTGTTTGAAGTCGGGTTAACGGATGAGCGGCCGTTGCATGCGTTGTTATCCGAGCGTGAGTTTTCAGTCTTTGAACGCTTGGCCCAGGGCGATAACGTTAATGATATTGCTCAGCAACTGGCCCTGAGCAGCAAAACCATCAGTACTCATAAAGCCCGACTGATGCACAAACTCAACGTCACCTCGTTGGCGGAGCTGGTGAAGTACGCGATGGAGCATAAGTTGGTGTAGGTGCTGGTTGATGCGCCACCTATCTGTTTACGACAGTTTTATGACGGCTCTCAGCGTAGATACTGGGGCCGATTGCCAGGGATGCTCTATTTGCGACATCTATGTAGGGCAATCCCTACAGAAAGCTTTCCAACCTGCTGATGACAATCTCTCCTGCGCCCCGATTTCTGTGGGCTTGCACCTTCTTTAGTCTTGGATCACAGCAGTCCAAAACAAAAGGTGCGGTTATGAGTGAGGTCGGTGCAAGCGCTGGGGCGAGTGATATTTTGGTCAGCTTCCGTGGCGTGCAAAAAAGCTACGACGGCGAAAACCTGATCGTCAAAGATCTTAATGTGGACATTCGCAAAGGCGAGTTTCTGACCTTGCTCGGACCGTCCGGTTCGGGCAAAACCACCAGCCTGATGATGTTGGCTGGCTTCGAAACACCGACCGCCGGCGAAATTTTGCTGGCCGGGCGTGCCATCAACAACGTGCCGCCGCACAAGCGCGACATTGGCATGGTGTTCCAGAATTACGCGTTGTTCCCACACATGACCGTGGCCGAGAACCTCGGGTTTCCGTTGTCGGTACGCGGCCTCAATCGCACTGATATCAGCGAGCGCGTAAAGAAAGTACTGAGCATGGTGCAGCTCGATGCGTTCGCGCAGCGCTATCCGGCGCAACTGTCCGGTGGCCAGCAACAACGTGTGGCCTTGGCACGGGCGCTGGTCTTCGAGCCGCAGCTGGTCTTGATGGACGAACCGCTGGGGGCGCTGGACAAACAACTGCGTGAGCACATGCAGATGGAGATCAAACACCTGCATCAACGTCTGGGCTTGACCGTGGTGTACGTGACCCACGATCAGGGCGAAGCATTGACCATGTCGGATCGGGTGGCGGTGTTCCATCAGGGCGAGATCCAGCAAATTGCCCCGCCGCGCACCCTCTACGAAGAACCCAAAAATACCTTTGTCGCTAACTTTATCGGCGAGAACAACCGCCTAAGCGGCCGTCTGCACAGTCAAGAGGGCGAGCGCTGTGTGGTCGAGCTGGGCCGTGGTGAGAAGGTTCAGGCGCTGGCGGTGAATGTAGGGCGGGCGGGCGACCCGGTGACATTGTCGATTCGACCCGAGCGCATCACCCTCAAGGGCGCGAGCGAGTCCTGCGCGAATCGGTTCTCGGGGCGCGTCGAAGAGTTTATCTATCTGGGCGATCACGTTCGGGTTCGCCTAGAAGTGTGCGGCAAGACCGATTTCTTCGTGAAACAGCCGATTGCCGAGCTGGATCCCTCATTGGCCGTCGGTGACGTCGTGCCGTTGGGCTGGCATGTGGAGCATGTCCGTGCGCTGGACCCCGTCTTAGAGGCGAATTAATCGCCCTGGCTTCACCTAACCTGCACAGTGGAGAACAACAATGAATAAGGTTTTCAAGCTTACATCTCTAAGTCTCGGCCTGATGTTTGCGGGCACTGCGATGGCTGCAACGGACTTGACCGTGGTGTCGTTTGGCGGCGCGAATAAAGCGGCACAGGTCAAAGCGTTTTACACCCCTTGGGAAGCCAAGGGCGACGGTAAGATCATTGCCGGTGAGTACAACGGTGAAATGGCCAAAGTTAAAGCCATGGTCGACACCAAAAGTATTTCCTGGGATCTGGTCGAGGTTGAGTCGCCTGAGCTGGCTCGGGGCTGCGATGAAGATATGTTTGAAACGCTAGATCCGGCCCTGTTCGGTAACCCGGATCAGTACGTAAAAGGTGCAATCCAGACCTGTGGCGCAGGTTTCTTTGTGTGGTCGACGGTGCTGGCTTACAACGCCGACAAACTGAAAACCGCACCGACCAGTTGGGCGGATTTCTGGGACACCAAGCAGTTCCCGGGTAAACGCGGTTTGCGTAAAGGCGCCAAATACACCCTCGAATTCGCGTTAATGGCCGATGGTGTCGCACCCAAAGATGTGTACACCGTGCTGGCGAGTAAGGACGGACAGAACCGCGCCTTTAAAAAGCTGGATGAACTCAAACCTAACATTCAGTGGTGGGAAGCGGGTGCCCAGCCTCCGCAGTATCTAGCGTCAGGTGATGTGGTCATGAGCTCGGCCTATAACGGCCGGATCGCTGCGGTACAGAAAGAAAGCAATCTGAAGATTGTGTGGAACGGCGGCATTTATGACTTCGATGCATGGGCCATCCCGAAAGGCTTAAACAAAGAAAAAGCCGAGGCCGCCAAAAAGTTCATGGCCTTCACCTTGCAGCCACAACAACAGAGCGTCTACTCGCAAAACATCGCGTACGGCCCTGCCAATAAAGAGGCGATGGCTTTGCTGCCTAAAGCCGTGCAAGAAGACATGCCAACGGCCCCGCAAAACATTGCTAACCAAGTGCAAATCGACGTCAGTTTTTGGGCTGACAACGGTGAGCAACTGGAACAACGCTTCAATGCTTGGGCTGCCAAGTAAGCAATGCGCACACGCGGCGCGGCTGATTTAGCTGCGCCGCCATCGTTTAAAGATTTCCGGAGTTCGCCATGGCCATCGCCGTTCCCTTGAACGAGGTCTCCAACACGACGCTGAAGCAGCGCCTAAATCGTGCAGAGCGGGTCAACCGCTGGAAAGCACAGGCCTTGATTGCACCGCTGGTTATTTTCTTGTTGTTGGTGTTCCTCGTGCCTATCGCGGCTCTACTTTATAAAAGTGTCGGTAACCCGGAGGTGGTGGAAGGTTTGCCGCGTACGGTGGTGGCAGTGGACAGCTGGGACGGTAAGGGGTTGCCTGCTGAACCTGTTTATAAAGCATTGAGTGAGGACTTGGCCGAAGCCCGTAAAAATCAAGTGCTGGGTGATTTGTCCAAGCGTCTGAACATGGAGTCGGCCGGTTATCGTAGCCTGCTGATGAAAACGGCGAGGGCGCTGCCATTTAAAACGGAGCCTGAGTCTTATAAAGACGCGCTGGAAGGGCTGGACGAGCGTTGGGGGGATCCGGCCTATTGGCAAGCGATTAAGCGCAATACCTCAAGTGTTACCCCGTTTTACCTGCTGGCAGCCTTGGATCACCGTATCGACGACTTGGGCGAAATAGCCCAGGCCTCACCTGATCAGTCGATCTATTTGGATATCTTTGCGCGTACGTTCTGGATGGGTTTTGTCATCACGGCGATCTGCCTCGTGTTGGCGTACCCGCTGGCGTATCTGCTGGCTAACTTGCCAGCCCGTCAAAGCAACTTGTTGATGATTTTGGTCCTGTTGCCGTTTTGGACCTCGGTGTTGGTGCGGGTTGCGGCCTGGATTGTGTTGCTGCAATCGGGCGGGCTGATCAACAGCGGGCTAATGAGCTTGGGCATTATTGATAAGCCGTTGGAACTGGTGTTCAACCGTACCGGTGTCTATATCGCGATGGTGCACATCCTATTGCCGTTCATGATTCTTCCGATTTACAGCGTGATGAAGAGCATTTCGCCGACCTATATGCGGGCGGCGATCTCACTCGGTTGCCACCCGTTTGCCAGTTTCTGGCGGGTGTACTTCCCACAAACCTATGCCGGTGTGGGAGCCGGTTGCTTGCTGGTCTTTATCATTTCGATTGGTTACTACATTACCCCGGCCTTGCTGGGCAGCCCGAACGATCAAATGGTCAGTTACTTCGTAGCGTTCTACACCAACACCACCATCAACTGGGGCATGGCGACAGCACTGGGCGGCCTATTGTTGCTAGCAACGGTAGTGCTTTATCTGATCTACAACTGGCTGGTAGGCGCAAGCCGCCTGCGCTTGAGCTAAGGAGACTGCCATGTTGAGTCCTTATATGTCGCCCATTGAGCGGGTGTGGTTTTACAGCTTGCGCATTCTTTGTGGGCTGATCCTGTTGTTTCTGATTTTGCCAGTGCTGGTGATCATTCCGTTGTCATTCAACTCTGGCAGCTTTCTGGTGTACCCGTTGCAGGGCTTCTCGTTGCACTGGTATCAAGACTTCTTCGGTTCAGCGGAGTGGATGCGGGCCTTGAAAAACAGCGTGATCGTGGCACCTGCCGCCACGGTGCTGGCCATGGTGTTTGGTACGTTGGCGGCTATTGGCCTGACTCGGGCGCACTTTCCGGGCAAGGCGTTGGTGATGGCCTTGGTCATTTCGCCGATGGTGGTGCCGGTAGTGATCATTGGTGTGGCCAGCTATTTGTTTTTTGCGCCGTTGGGGTTGGGCAATAGCTATTTTTCTCTGATCGTGGTGCATGCGGTGTTGGGTGTACCGTTTGTGATCATCACCGTGTCGGCGACTTTGCAGGGCTTCAACTACAACTTGGTGCGTGCTGCGGCCAGCTTAGGTGCCTCGCCGTTGACGGCGTTTCGCCGAGTGACTTTGCCGCTGATTGCGCCGGGGGTAATTTCGGGTGCGCTGTTCGCGTTTGCGACTTCGTTTGATGAGGTGGTTGTGACTCTGTTTTTGGCCGGGCCAGAACAGGCGACCTTGCCACGGCAGATGTTCAGCGGTATTCGTGAAAACCTCAGCCCGACCATTGCCGCTGCGGCGACGCTGTTGATTGCTTTCTCGGTGGTGTTGTTATTGACCCTTGAGTGGTTGCGCGGTCGTAGCGAGAAAATGCGCACCGCCCAGCCGTAGCGCTTACATCCAGCAAGCATCCCATAAGGGATAGTCCCCGATTCGTGTGGTCAAGCCCGCACGAATCGGGTTTTGCACGAGGTAGCGGGCAGTTGCCTTCAGGTCATCTTCACGGCGCAATGCCCTCTCGTGATAACCCTTTTGCCATAGCCGAGAGCAGGACTGACTGGCGTTGTTAACGGACACGCTGCTGCGTGATTTGATGCGGCACATTAATTCGCCGAGTGATTTGTTGTTTAACTCAACTAGCCAATGGAAGTGGTCCGGCATTACGACCCATGCCTTTGATGCAACGATACCGTCGTCATGTGCTTGTTTAAATTGAGCGACTAAAAGCCTTCCTAACTGAAAGTCTTCAAAAACAGGGCGTCGTTGATCGGTCACCGTGGTGAGCAGGTACACGCGTCCGGTTTCGCAGTAGCGGCCTTTTAATAGGAAACTGTTGGTATAGCAACGTGGCATTCCTTTGCCCTCGTTTAGGTAGATGTTTTTTCACCCTAGCCGCCAGTTACGGAGCTGGCCGCGGTGTTTGTTCGCAAGATATTGCTGGTAGGCCAATCATCACGGTGCGGTGGCGCTTCTTGGCAAGGCGTATACAATGCCCCGCACCGTGATTTGCTTATTAAAAGGTGCGTTATGCAGCCCTTCGCTATTGCCCCATCGATTCTCTCTGCTGATTTCGCCCGCCTGGGCGAAGAAGTCGACAATGTGCTCGCCGCTGGCGCTGATATCGTGCACTTCGATGTCATGGACAATCATTACGTACCCAACCTAACCATTGGACCAATGGTCTGCGCAGCGCTACGCAAGTACGGCATTACCGCGCCCATTGATGCCCATTTGATGGTCAGCCCGGTTGACCGAATCATTGGTGACTTCATCGAAGCCGGTGCGACTTACATTACCTTTCACCCCGAAGCCACGCTGCACATCGACCGCTCCTTACAGTTGATCCGTGAAGGAGGGTGTAAAGCGGGCTTGGTGTTTAACCCAGCAACGCCGCTGGATGTGCTCAAGTATGTAATGGACAAAGTCGACATGGTCTTGTTGATGAGCGTTAACCCAGGCTTTGGCGGGCAGAAGTTCATCCCCGGGACGTTGAATAAGTTGCGCGAAGCCCGTGCCTTGATTGACGCGTCGGGCCGCAATATTCGTTTGGAAATTGATGGCGGTGTGAACGTCGGCAATATTCGTGAAATAGCGGAAGCTGGTGCTGACACGTTCGTAGCGGGTTCGGCGATTTTCAACACTCCGAACTACGAAGAAGTAATTCAGAAAATGCGTGCCGAGCTGGCGATGGCGCGCCCATGAGTGGCTTTGAGCAGTTGCTCCAGGGGCAACTGCCCAAGCTGGTGATGTTCGATCTGGACGGAACCTTGATCGACTCGGTTCCAGATTTGGCCACCGCGGTAGAGACTATGCTGCTCAAACTGGGCCGCCCGCCGGCGGGTATCGAAAACGTACGGATGTGGATCGGCAATGGGGCGCCGCTTTTGGTCCGCCGCGCGCTGGCCGGCAACATGCAGGCCAGCGATGTCGATGATGCCGAGGCTGAAAAGGCGTTGGAGATCTTCATGGACGCCTACGACGGCGGGCATGACCAGACCACGGTTTATCCGGGCGTACGAGAAAGCCTTAAGTGGTTGCAGAAACAGGGCGTTGAGATGGCGCTTATTACCAACAAACCTGAGCGTTTTGTTGCGCCGTTGCTGGATGAAATGAAACTGGGGCGGTTTTTTCGCTGGATTGTGGGCGGCGATACCATGCCGCAAAAAAAGCCGGACCCAGCCGCGTTGTTTTTCGTGATGAAAATGGCCGGAGTTACACCGGCACAATCGTTGTTTGTAGGTGACTCACGCAACGACGTGCTGGCGGCAAAAGCAGCAGGCGTCAGGTGTGTTGCTTTAAGTTATGGCTATAACCATGGCCGACCTATTGCAGAAGAGTCGCCGGACGCGGTGATTGATAATCTTCAAGAACTGATAGCCGGTTGCTTAGATTCTGCGCCTGAGATAACGTTGGGCGCTTCTGTTCACCCTTCTCAAAGAGATTCCATCGTGGTGGTCACTCGCAAACTCTGGATGAAAGTTATCAAGGCCCTGGCCCGCTGGCGTTGGCGCGCCTGACTTTTATCTAGCCGGAGATCCGGCACGTTTGCCTACCTGACTGTTTTACCTCATACCACGAGGCACCTCATGATCCGCGAAGAATTCCTGCGCTTGGCCGCTGCTGGCTATAACCGTATCCCGCTTGCACGTGAAACCCTTGCTGACTTCGACACGCCGTTGTCGATCTACCTGAAACTGGCCGATCAGCCTAACTCCTATTTGCTGGAGTCAGTGCAAGGCGGCGAGAAGTGGGGGCGTTATTCGATTATTGGTTTGCCATGTCGCACCGTTTTGCGTGCTCACGAACAGCAGATCCGTATCACCCATGACGGCTTAGAAATCGAATCTCACGAGGTTGAAGACCCGTTGGCGTTCGTTGAGGTGTTCAAAGCGCGTTACAACGTGCCGACCATTGCTGGTCTGCCGCGCTTCAACGGTGGTTTGGTCGGGTATTTCGGCTATGACTGCGTGCGTTACGTCGAGAAGCGCTTGGGTAAATGCCCGAATCCCGATCCGCTGGGTGTGCCGGACATTTTGTTGATGGTCTCGGACGCTGTGGTGGTGTTCGATAACTTAGCGGGCAAAATGCACGCCATTGTGCTGGTTGACCCGGCTCAGGCCGATGCCTATGACGAAGGCCAGGCGCGGCTTGAGGCGTTGCTAGAACAGCTGCGCCAGCCAATTGCTCCGCGCCGCGGCCTGGACTTCACGCAACAGCAAGCCGCTGATCCCGTGTTTCGCTCCAGCTTCACTCAGGCGGATTACGAAAAAGCGGTCGATACGATCAAGGACTACATCTTGGCGGGTGACTGCATGCAGGTGGTGCCGTCGCAGCGTATGTCGATCGACTTCAAGGCCGCGCCGATTGATCTGTATCGCGCGTTGCGGTGCTTCAACCCTACGCCGTACATGTACTTCTTTAACTTTGGCGACTTCCACGTGGTGGGTAGCTCGCCTGAAGTTCTGGTGCGGGTTGAAGACAATCTGATTACCGTGCGCCCGATAGCGGGTACTCGTCCGCGGGGGGCCACCGAAGAGGCGGATCTGGCGTTAGAAAAAGACCTGCTCAGTGATGACAAAGAAATCGCCGAGCATTTGATGCTGATTGACCTTGGTCGCAATGACACGGGGCGGGTGTCTGAAACTGGCTCGGTTAAGCTCACCGAAAAAATGGTAATCGAGCGTTACTCCAACGTGATGCACATTGTGTCGAACGTCACCGGTCAGCTCAAAAGCGGTTTGACGGCCATGGATGCATTGCGCGCGATTTTGCCCGCCGGAACGTTGTCCGGTGCTCCGAAAATTCGCGCAATGGAAATCATCGACGAACTGGAACCGGTCAAGCGTGGCGTGTATGGCGGTGCAGTGGGTTATTTCGCTTGGAACGGCAATATGGACACAGCGATCGCGATTCGTACCGCGGTCATCAAGGATGGCGAATTGCATGTACAAGCCGGCGGCGGCATCGTTGCCGACTCGGTACCGGCCCTGGAGTGGGAAGAGACGCTCAATAAACGTCGCGCGATGTTTCGCGCTGTAGCGCTCGCTGAACAAACCCCTGCATCCGACGCCTGAGGAGCTTTGCCATGTTGCTGATGATCGACAATTACGATTCTTTTACATACAACGTTGTGCAGTACCTAGGTGAGTTGGGCGCTGAGGTCAAAGTAGTACGCAACGATGAATTGACCGTGGCCCAGATTGAGGCGCTTAACCCAGAGCGCATTGTGGTCTCGCCCGGCCCTTGCACGCCTAACGAGGCAGGCATTTCACTTGAGGCAATTAAGTACTTTGCCGGTAAGTTGCCGATTTTGGGTGTTTGCCTAGGCCATCAGTCCATCGGCCAAGCATTTGGCGGTGATGTGGTTCGCGCGCGGCAAGTCATGCACGGTAAAACCAGCCCGGTGTACCACCTAGACACAGGTGTGTTTCAAGGGTTGAACAATCCGTTGACGGTAACGCGCTACCACTCGCTGGTGGTTCAACGTGAAACCCTGCCCGAGTGCTTGGAGCTGACGGCGTGGACGCAACACGTGGATGGCTCGGTGGACGAGATCATGGGCCTGCGCCACAAAACCTTAAATATAGAAGGGGTGCAATTTCACCCTGAGTCGATATTGACCGAGCAGGGCCACGAACTGTTCGCGAACTTTCTCAAACAAACTGGCGGCACGCGCTAAGGACTTTATATGGATATCAAAACAGCCCTGAGCCGGATCGTCGGTCATCTCGATTTGAGCACTGAAGAGATGCGCGATGTGATGCGCGACATCATGACCGGGCAATGCACCGAGGCGCAGATTGGCGCATTCATGATGGGCATGCGCATGAAGAGCGAGAGCATTGACGAAATCGTCGGTGCTGTGACGGCCATGCGCGAACTGGCGGGTAAGGTAGAGCTCAACACGCTTGAGGGTGTGGTCGATATTGTTGGCACTGGCGGTGATGGTGCGAATATTTTTAACGTGTCCACGGCTTCTGCTCTAGTGGTTTCTGCTGCGGGTTGTACGGTGGCCAAGCACGGTAACCGTGCAGTGTCGGGTAAAAGCGGTAGTGCCGATTTACTAGAGGCTGCGGGTGTGTATTTGAACCTGACCCCTGTGCAAGTTGGACGTTGTATCGACAGCGTGGGGATTGGCTTTATGTTTGCTCAATCCCACCACGGCGCCATGAAGCATGCGGCTATCCCGCGTCGCGATCTTGGGCTACGCACCTTGTTTAACATGCTTGGCCCGCTTACGAATCCGGCTGGTGTGTTGCATCAAGTTGTTGGGGTATTCAATCAGGCCCTGTGCCGTCCGCTGGCTGAAGTGTTACAGCGTTTGGGCAGCAAACACGTGCTCGTGGTGCATTCGCAAGACGGGCTGGATGAGTTCAGTCTTGCGGCCCCAACCTTTGTGGCAGAGTTGAACAAAGGTGTTATCACCGAGTACTGGGTTCAGCCAGAAGACTTGGGCATCAAAAGCCAAAGCCTGTTTGGATTGGTGGTGGATAGCCCGGCGCAATCGCTGGAGCTGATTCGCGATGCCTTGGGTCGCCGTAAAACCGAGGCTGGCCAGAAGGCTGCTGAAATGATCGTGCTCAATGCTGGCGCTGCACTGTATGCCGCCGATCTTGCCTACACGCTCAAAGAGGGGGTGGCGTTGGCCCACGATGCTTTGCACACCGGTCTGGCGCGAGAAAAACTCGAAGAGCTGGGCGCCTTTACCGCGATTTTCAAGCAGGAGAATGAAGCATGAGTGTGCCTACCGTTCTGGAAAAAATTCTGGCACGCAAAGTTCAGGAAGTCGCCGAGCGTAGAGCGCGTGTGAGCTTAGCGGAGCTTGAACGTTTGGCAGCGGACGCTGAGCCTGTTCGCGGTTTTGCAAACGCCTTGCTGGCGCAAGCCAAGTTGAAGCAGCCCGCAGTGATTGCCGAAATTAAAAAGGCATCGCCCAGCAAGGGTGTGATTCGCGAGGATTTTATCCCTGCGGACATAGCTAGGAGCTATGAAGCGGGCGGTGCGACCTGTTTGTCTGTGCTGACTGATATTGATTTCTTTCAGGGGGCTGACGCCTATCTGCGCGAAGCGCGTGCAGCGTGCACATTGCCCGTCATTCGTAAGGATTTCATGATTGACCCTTATCAGATCGTTGAAGCTCGAGCGATGGGCGCAGATTGCGTGTTGTTGATCGTCTCGGCATTGGACGATGTGGAGATGGCTGAGTTGGCGGCCGTTGCCAAAAGCGTCAACCTGGATGTACTGGTTGAGGTGCATGATGGCGATGAGCTAGATCGTGCCTTAAAGACTTTGGATACGCCGTTGGTGGGGATCAACAACCGCAACTTGCACACGTTCGAGGTTAGCTTGGACACCACGTTGGATCTGTTGCCACGGGTCCCGCGTGATCGCTTGGTGATTACGGAGAGCGGGATTCTCAACCGTGCAGATGTTGAGTTGATGGAAATCAGCGAGGTGTATTCGTTCCTAGTCGGTGAGGTCTTCATGCGCGCTGAACAACCTGGGCTTGAGCTTCAGCGTTTGTTCTTCCCGCAGCGCAGCGTTCATGTTTCAGGCTCGGCGCTGGACTAACCCTCCTATGGCGCTTATCCAACAATTGACTGTCGAGGCTGGCTTAAAGGCTGAGCAGGACTTATTGGCTTCGGTGTGCGCGGGGGAGTTAGAGGCAGGGGTGCTGTTTTGGCAGCCCACTGACCGCGCACTGGTCATGCCTCGGCGTCTCAGTCGATTGGCCGGGTTTGATGAGGCGAGTGTCGAACTGGCCGCCAGTGGATGGCCGATTCTATTGCGCGAGACGGGAGGTGAGCCGGTTCCTCAGTCATCTTCCACGGTCAATATCGCGCTGGTGTATGCACCGCCACGTAGCGAAGGCGACCAGGGTCGTATCGAGACAGCTTACCGCCGCTTGTGCGACCCGATCTGCGATCTGTTAACGGCATTGGGCGGTACGGCGTCTTTAGGCGAAGTCGAAGGCGCCTTTTGTGATGGCCGTTTCAACGTGAATCTTAATGCACGAAAACTGGTCGGTACGGCTCAGCGCTGGCGTCAAAGCAGGGGCGGGCAACGGCCTGTTGGGTTGGTTCACGGTGCATTGCTGGTGGAAAATGAGCGAGCGTCTATGGTGGCTGCCGTCAATCGTTTCAATCAGCGCTGTGAGCTGGACCAACATTGCCTTGCTGACAGCCATGTTGCGTTGCATGAAGTCTTTGTTGCGGCCGATTTTTTTGAGCGCTTACAGGCTCGCTATCAACAAATTCTGGCGCCAATCCTTACCCACTAGCGTGTGCCGTAGACCACCATGGTTTTGCCTTTGACGCTGACCAGGTTTTGCTCCTCAAGGCCTTTGAGCACACGGCCTACCATCTCTCGCGAACAGCCGACAATTCTGCCTATTTCCTGACGCGTAATTTTGATCTGCATCCCGTCTGGATGAGTCATGGCATCAGGTTGTTTGCACAGATCAAGCAGGCAGCGTGCAACTCGGCCCGTGACATCAAAGAACGCCAAGTCGGCGACTTTGCGGGTTGTGTTACGCAGGCGTTGAGCGATTTGGCCGCTCAGCGAGTAAAGAATGTCGGGCTCTTGCTGGGCGTATTCTCTAAATTTTACGTAACTGATTTCTGCGACTTCGCACTCGGTTTTAGCCCGTACCCAAGCGCTGCGGGGTTGCTCTCGACCTGCCTGTTCGAATAGCCCCAACTCGCCAATAAAGTCGCCTGGATTGAGATAGGCAATGATCATTTCTCGACCATCGTCGTCCTCGATCAAAATCGTGACAGAGCCTTTAATAATGAGGAATAGGGTCTGGGAGTGTGCGCCTGCGCAGATGATATTACTCTTGGTCTGATAGCGTTTGCGCTGGCAATGGGTCAAAAACTTGTCGAGGTTCTTGATCTTGGATATGGGAGAAACAGCAACCATGGTTGTATCCCGAAAGCGTGCACAGTAAAGGGCAGATCTATTTTTATATAGAGCGCTGGCTGGCTGGCGCCAGTGATTTGGCGCCAGCTTAACAGACAGATTCTGTATGGTTTGTAGAATTTTACTTATGGCTTGTCTGATAAAGCTTTGGATGCGGTGAGGCGTCACTTTCAGCCCCTGTGCTAAGCTGGCGCCCCTTTTAAAGCAGTGGAGTCTGGGTGATGAAGGCACGCATTCAATGGGCTGGCGAAGCCATGTTTCTCGGCGAATCAGGTAGCGGCCATGTTGTTGTAATGGATGGTCCGCCTGAGAGCGGCGGTCGTAACTTGGGGGTTCGACCTATGGAAATGCTGTTGCTCGGGCTCGGCGGCTGCAGCAACTTTGATGTAGTCAGTATCCTCAAGAAGTCGCGCCAGCCTGTAGAAAGCTGCGAGGCTTTTCTTGAAGCAGAGCGCGCGACTGAAGATCCAAAAGTGTTCACCAAAATTCACCTGCACTTCGTCGTCAAAGGGCGCGGCTTGAAAGAAGCTCAGGTTAAGCGTGCAATCGAATTGTCTGCTGAGAAGTATTGCTCGGCCTCGATCATGCTGGGAGCGGCAGGTGTGGCGATAAGCCACGACTATGAAATTGTGGAGTTAGGCTGAGCCGACATCCAATTTACATAAATGCAGTGCAGACTCTGGCGATCAGGCGCTGACGTCTGCATAATGCGCCACTTTTTTAAGGGCAGTGGCAGGGGAATATTCCCAGCCTCATGTCCGAACAAATAACCAAAATCGCCATCGCGAAGAGGTGTTAACCGTCCTACGCAGGTGCGACCACGCACTTGACGGGCATGCTGGATCACGCGGCTGAGCCGCATCGACATAGAGAGTTTTATAACGGTGAAAAGCAAACTCAAGCTCCACGGGTTCAACAACCTGACAAAGACCTTGAGCTTCAACATTTATGACATCTGCTACGCGGAAACCCCGCAAGACCAGCAGGCATACGTTGAGTACATCAATCAAGAGTACGACGCAGAACGCCTGACGCAGATCCTCACAGATGTGGTTGATATCATTGGGGCTAACATCCTGAACATCGCCCGTCAGGATTACGATCCGCAAGGCGCCAGCGTCACTATTCTGATTTCTGAGCAGCCGGTAACACCTACCGAAAGCCAGATCGAAGAATCCCCAGGCCCGCTGCCTGAAACCATCTTGGGACATCTCGATAAAAGTCATATCACAGTACATACCTATCCAGAGATTCATCCTGTGGACGGTATCGCGACTTTCCGTGTGGATATTGACGTATCGACCTGCGGCGTTATTTCACCGCTTAAAGCTCTTAACTATCTGATCCATCAATTTGATTCGGACATCGTGACGGTCGATTATCGTGTCCGTGGATTTACCCGTGACGTAGAAGGCAAAAAGCACTTTATCGATCACGAAATCAATTCGATTCAGAACTACCTTTCCGAAGATACTCGCGACGGTTACCAAATGACCGACGTGAACGTGTATCAGGAAAACCTGTTCCACACCAAGATGCTGCTCAAAAACTTCGAACTGGATAATTACCTGTTCGGCGACGCGACCAGCAATCTTTCGGTTGAACAGCGCGCGCAGGTGACTGAGCGTGTTAAGCACGAAATGCTCGAAATCTTCTACGCCCGTAACATGGGCTAAGGTTTGCGCAAAAAGGCGGCTACCGCGAAGTAGCCGCCTTTTTTATGGGCGCAATTTTGGCCGGTATCAGATGCGGTAGGTACTTTTAGTCATGACTTTTGCCAGCAGGCTCATGCCCAACTTTACTGGGGCAGGGAAGCGGTAGCCGCCAGCCTCTAGCGCAGACGCTGCGTGTTGCTCTTCATCAAGACGCATCTGTTCAAGGATTGCTCGGGATTTTTCATCCTCGGCAGGGATTTGCTCTAAGTGCTCATTGAGGTGCTTGCATACTTGGTCTTCGGTCGCGGCTACGAAGCCGAGGCTGACTTTATCGCTGACCAGTCCAGCGACGGCGCCGATGCCAAAAGACATGCCGTAGAACAGGGGATTTAGCACACTGGTATGGCTACCCAACTGGTGAATGCGCTGTTCGCACCACGCCAAATGATCAATTTCTTCTTCGGCGGCATGCTCCATCGCTTCACGTACATGCGCAAGCTTGGCGGTTAATGCCTGACCTTGGTATAGCGCTTGGGCACACACTTCACCTGTATGGTTGATGCGCATGAGCCCGGCTATATGACGAGCCTTTTTTTCGTCCAGGGTTTTTTCGGGTTTGATGATGGCAGGAGAGGGGCGATGCGGCTGACCACTGAAGGGCAGCAGGGTACGCATGGCGGTATCGGCTTGTAGCAGCAGACGGTCAATCGGCGAGTAGTGACGTTGGGTAGTCATGCTTACCTCCGGAAAAAATCACGGCGGCCAGTTTACCTCAAACGGCTGGGCAGAGTTTGCGCTGCATCACTTGTCAGCGTGGGAGCGTTTTGGCTCCCACGGTGCATACGGTCTGACCGAGCAATCAGCCCGGAGGCCAGTTCATCTGGCGCTGACCCAGAACGTGCATATGAATGTGGTAAACCGTCTGGCCACCTTTTTCATTGCAGTTCATCACAACGCGAAAGCCGTCTTCGCAGCCCAGCTCTTTGGCCAGGCGCTGTGCTGTGAACAGGATGTGTCCTGCTAACGGCTTATCGTCTTCTGTCAGATCGTTGAGGGTGCGGATTGGTTTTTTCGGAATAACCAAAAAATGAATCGGCGCTTGGGGGGCAATGTCGTGAAAAGCGAGCACCTGATCATCTTCATAGATGATCTTGGCTGGTATTTCACGATTGATAATTTTGGTGAACAGGGTATCCAAAGCGGTGTCTCCGTAGGTGAAGTCCGGCTTGAGTGTACTCACGGACACGGATTACGCACAGTCTAGTTAGCGTGGGCAGTAGGATTTATTCACGTAGGCCGCAATTTTTCGTGTCAGCCAGCGAGAGAGCAGACGTGGCATGCGCGTGAGCCAGCGATTACCCCAGCCGGGCATGATAATCGCCTGGTTTTTGTCGAGCGCACGCACGGTGTAAAGCGCAACCTCTTCGGGGGTTAAGGCACTTTTATTACGCTTGACGGCCTCTGGATCCATTTTTGCAGCATCGAAAAAGCCTGTTCGGGTAATGCCGGGGCAGAGTACCGAGACTTTGATACCGGTTTTTTTCACTTCTTCACGTAAGCCTTCGGAAAAGTGCAGGACATACGCCTTGCTCGCGAAGTAGGTGCTAAGCCACGGGCCAGGCTGATAGGCCGCGATGGATGAGACATTGAGAATTTGCCCTCCGCCCTGCACGGCCATCATGTTGCCGATGGCATGACATAAACGCGTGAGTGCCAGAATGTTGAGTTCGATTAGATCTTGTTCGGCGCTCCAGTCATGGGCAAGGAACGGACCGCAGGTTCCGATGCCAGCACAGTTGACCAACAAGTCGATTTGCCGATCGCCTTCTTCAAGCTCTAATAAAAAGCCCGACAGGCGCAGGGGTTCGCCCAAGTCACAAGCGCGGAATAAGACCTCGACACCGAAACGCTGGGTCAGCTCAAGCGCAATGCTTTCTAGCGCATCGCGCTGACGGGCAACAAGAATCAGGCTGCGGCCACGACGGGCAAGGGCTTCAGCCAGGGCCAAGCCAATACCACTGGAAGCGCCAGTGATCAAAGCGTAACGGGTCATGCTGTTCTCCATCGCAACGGTACAGTCCGGTGACAATGATGTCCCTGGCGTTAACGCGTTCATTTAGGCGCGCAGTTTACAGGGTGTTGCTGGTGACTGCGTCGATCAACGTAGCCATAAGCCCTAAAGCGAAGAGGGCAATCATCACGCATAAGCCCAAACTTATGAAAAAGATGACAATCCATGCTGAAACCGTCACCGACTGGCTGTTGGGCGGTGGCGGTGCTCCATACTTATTCGGGCTACTGGTGCCAGGCATAAGAAGCATCACGAGCGACAGCATGAGATTGGCCATTGGGATTAAGTACAGCAGCAGCATCCACGCCGACCAATTAAGGTCATGCAGCCGCTGAGCACAAATTCTCAAGCTAATGAAGGCATAAGCAATGATTAGCGTCGCACCGCAGGTGATGCCAAACGTCGGTGAAACTTTTACCGCCAGCGCTAACAGTAGTGCCGTCACAATGCAAACGAGGGTGAGCACAGTACTCCAGACAAGAAATCGCAAACGGCCAATTCGGCCACCGAACCCGAGCGGATCCAATGATGCGAAGCGTTCTTCTTGAGGTGGGGTTTCCAGGCTGAGCGCGGGCATAACGGCTTCCTTGTCGATGAGTCTTTGAAAAAACCGCCTAATGGGTGGGCTTCGAGGTGTCAGTTTTGCGGCCAATGCTGAGCCAACTGTGACGTAAGGCTCAAGGCTTCGCGGTATTGCTCATCTAAGCGGGTAATTAATTGCTCCGTAGACGGGAGATCGTTTATTTGCCCTACCCCCTGACCAGCAGACCATACGGTTTTCCAAGCTTTGGCTTCTTCAGTGAGCGGTTTGAGCTTTATCTCACCTTGGGTCTTAAGCGCTGCGAGATCGAAGCCAGCGTTCTCAAGGCTTTGGCGCATAAAACTGGCAGGTACGCCGGATACCGCTGGCGTGTGGATGATATCGGCCGCGTGTGAAGCCAGAAGCATCTCTTTATAAGCATCAGGAGCATGGCTTTCTTGAGTGCTGATAAAGCGCGTGCCTATGTAGGCAAGATCAGCACCTAGGACCTGAGCGGCCAAGATTTCGCGGCCGTGGTTAATGCAACCTGCCAGCAAGATCGTTTTGTCGAAGAACTGGCGGATCTCTGCAACGAGCGCAAATGGGCTCCAAGTGCCGGCATGGCCTCCGGCACCTGCCGCCACGGCAATCAGGCCATCAACTCCTGCTTCTGCAGCCTTCTCGGCATGACGGCGGGTGGTTACATCGTGGAAGACAAGCCCGCCATAACTATGAACGGCATCAACGACCTCTTTAACTGCGCCAAGGCTGGTGATAACGATGGGCACCTTATGCTCAATACAAATTGCTAGATCTACCTGTAGCCGAGGGTTGCTGTTGTGCACGATCAGGTTAACGGCGTAAGGAGCTGGGTTGTCCAATATCGCAAGTCCAGCTTCAATCTCTTCAAGCCAAGCTTTGAAACCACTGCTGTCGCGTTGATTGAGCGCCGGGAAACTACCCACAACCCCATTGCGGCAACACGCTAGGACGAGTTGCGGATTAGAGATCAGAAACATAGGCGCGGCGACTACCGGCAGGCGCAATCGTTGATCTAGCAAAGCAGGCAGCGACATTGGATAACCTCAAAGTGGGAGGAAGTTGAATTTAGAACGGTTTGACCACCACCAGAATGACGATAGCCAGTAAGAACAAAACAGGTACTTCATTGAACCAGCGATAGAACATGTGGCTGCGCGTATTTTCGCCGCGCGCAAAACGTTTCACTTGTGCGCCACACATGTGGTGGTAGCCGATCAGCAGAAACACCAACGTCAGTTTGGCGTGCATCCAGCCTTGGCTGAGGAAGCCAGGTGCTAGATAGATTAGCCATCCGCCGAAGATAAGGGTCGCGACCATTGCGGGGCCCATAATGCCGCGATATAGCTTTCGCTCCATGAGGCTAAATCGTTCTTTGCTGACGGAGTCTTCGCTTTGTGCGTGGTAAACAAAGAGGCGAGGCAAGTAAAACAGACCTGCAAACCAGCAGACGATGCTGATGATGTGGAAGGCTTTGACCCATAGATAAAGCATTTTTAGTTATTCCCAGGTTCACGGTAGATCAAATAGTAGTTGTAGAGCGCCTGAGAGTCATCTTGGCGGTTGTCGCAGACGCGCGGTGTCCCTATTATCGAGGGCTTTCCAGTGGGTTCGTTGAGGGCAAGTTATGGTCAAGGTCGGTATTGTCGGCGGCACGGGTTACACCGGTGTCGAATTACTGCGTTTGTTGGCACAGCATCCGCAAGCTGAAGTGGTTGTTATCACTTCTCGATCCGAAGCAGGCCTGCCAGTTGCCGATATGTATCCGAACCTGCGCGGTCACTATGATGGCTTGGCCTTCAGTGTGCCGGATACGCAGACGTTGGCGGCGTGCGATGTGGTGTTCTTTGCCACCCCTCACGGCGTTGCTCATGCGCTAGCGGGTGAACTGCTGGACGCTGGAACCAAGGTGATCGACTTGTCTGCAGACTTCCGTTTGCAAGATGCGGATGAGTGGGCCAAGTGGTACGGCCAGCCGCACGGCGCACCTGAGTTGCTGAAGGAGGCTGTGTATGGCCTGCCTGAGGTTAACCGAGAGCTCATCAAAAATGCTCGGCTGATTGCCGTACCAGGTTGCTACCCAACCGCCACGCAACTAGGCTTTTTGCCATTGCTGGAAGCAGGGTTGGCTGACACAACGGTGCTGATAGCTGACTGTAAGTCCGGTGTTAGCGGTGCTGGCCGCGGCGCAAGTGTCGGATCGTTGTATGCCGAAACGTCTGAAAGCATGAAGGCTTATGCCGTAAAAGGGCATCGTCACTTGCCAGAAATTCGTCAGGGGCTGCGTCGTGCTGCTGGCAAAGACGTCGGTTTAACCTTCGTTCCCCATCTGACGCCGATGATTCGCGGTATCCACTCCACCCTTTACGCCACCGTGGTTGATCGCTCGGTCGACTTACAGGCGTTGTTCGAAAAGCGTTATGCCAATGAGCCTTTTGTCGATGTAATGCCAGCGGGTAGCCATCCTGAAACCCGCAGTGTGCGCGGAGCCAACGTGTGCCGTATTGCAGTGCATCGCCCTCAGGATGGGGATTTAGTGGTGGTGCTGTCGGTTATAGATAACCTAGTTAAAGGGGCTTCGGGCCAAGCGGTTCAGAACATGAATATTCTGTTCGGCTTGGATGAGCGTTTCGGTTTGTCTCACGCAGGGATGTTGCCTTAAGGGTTGTTGAACGCCTGAAGCCACAAGCTGTAAGTTGAAGCGCGCTTAGGCTATCTCTTGCAGCTTGTCGCTGAAAACGTGCGGCGTTGACTCAAATAGTTGACCGATTTTCTAGGAGAAGCGGATAATGCGCGTCATCACGCATTATGGCGGCATAGCGCCGGGAGATAGTCAGCATGAGCGTCGAATCCTTCACCCCCACGGCTTTGCAATTCACCGAAGGTGCTGCGCACAAGGTGAAGAGCCTGGTCGATGAAGAGGGTAATGATCGTTTGAAGTTGCGCGTATTTGTTACGGGCGGTGGTTGTTCCGGTTTTCAGTATGGTTTCACCTTCGATGAAGATGTGGCCGATGACGACACCCTCGTTGAGCGCGAAGGCGTGAGCTTGGTGGTCGATCCTATGAGCTTCCAGTATTTGGCAGGTGCCGAGGTGGATTACCAGGAAGGTCTGGAAGGCTCACGATTTGTCATCAAGAACCCGAATGCGACCACGACGTGTGGTTGCGGATCATCGTTCTCGATTTAATTGTGTACTTCATGTAGCAGACTAAACGCCGCGTCTAATCGCGGCGTTTTGCTTTCTGGTGCTCAGGCGGGGTAAATGGCACCTAGGATGCGTAAACCTCGTGCGCCCGTCACGCTAGGGCGATTGGTCGGGATACTTTCAAGGCAGCAATGTGCCAGCCATGCGAACGCCATGGCCTCTACCCAGTCGGGATCAACGCCTTTGGCTTGAGTGCTATCGACCTGAGTTTGTTCCAGCAGTTGAGCTAGTCGTGCCATCAATGCGCTGTTGTGGGCTCCTCCGCCACAGACTAGAAGCTCGCTAGTGTGGGGTTGGGCTGCTTGCAGTGATTGCGCAATAGTCTGGGCAGTGAGCTCCAGAAGGGTCGCTTGAACGTCCTCTGCCGCAAAGGCCGGAAGAGCGTCTAGATGACTGTTGAGCCACGCAAGGTTGAACACTTCGCGGCCTGTACTCTTAGGGCCTTTTGTTTGAAAGAAAGGGTCGCTAAGCAAGGTGCTGAGCAGCAGTGGATCAACCTTGCCGCTAGCGGCCCACTGGCCGTTTCGGTCGTATAGTTCATTGCGTTGGGTTTGTATCCAAGCATCAAGCAGAACGTTCCCAGGCCCGCAGTCGAATCCGGCCACAGGATTTTCAGAAGTTATCAGGCTTAAATTACTGAAACCTCCAACATTTAGTACAGCCCTATAGCCAACGCCATCTGTAAACAAGGCTTCGTGAAAGGCTGGAACTAGTGGTGCACCTTGACCTCCGGCAGCTACGTCGCGGCGACGAAAGTCACTGACAACGCAAATTTGGGTCAGCTCGGCCAGTAACGCGGGGTTACCAATTTGAACGGTAAAGCCCTGTGCGGGCTCGTGTCGAATCGTCTGACCATGACTGCCGATGGCGCGGATGTCTGTTGGTGACAGTTGCTGCTGATTCAGAAGTGAATGGATACCGTGAGCCGCAAGTTTGACCCACTGGTTTTCAGCAATAGCGCTGCGGGCTATCTCGTCTGGCCCACTATTGCACAAGCCCAACAGCTCGCTACGTAGTGCATCAGGCATGGGGGTGTAATGAGTGCCGAGCAGTTTAATGCTAGGCCCAAGATCTATAAGTGCAATGTCCAGTCCGTCGAGGCTGGTGCCGGACATCACACCTATATAGAGAGCCATGGCTTAGCGCTTGCTCGAGGCTAAGAGAGTGGCCTTCTCTTGGTTCATGCGTGCCATCAGCGGCTGACTTTGTTGCAGGAAACGTGTGCGCTCAGCTTTAGCGATCGGATCCGCCATGGGCAGCTTTCGACCCAGCGGGTCAACGTGAACGCCATTAACCTGAAACTCATAATGCAAGTGCGGCCCCGTGGACAAACCTGTTGTGCCGATAAAGCCAATGACTTGACCTTGCTTAACGGAACCGCCGGTTTTTATACCTTTGGCGAAGCCTTGCATGTGTCCGTACAGGGTGCGGTACGTGTTGCCGTGTTGGATGATGACCGTGTTGCCGTAACCGCCTTGCCGGCCGGCAAGCAGTACTTTGCCATCGCCCGTAGCTTTGATAGGTGTGCCGCGTGGGGCGGCATAATCAACACCTTTGTGGGCGCGGATTTTGTTCAGAATGGGGTGTTTGCGACCCGAAGAGAAACGCGAGCTGATACGCGCGAAGTCAACCGGGGTCCGAATAAAGGCTTTGCGCATGCTATTGCCTTCAGCGGTGTAGTAATTGCTGAGCCCTTGTTTGTTGGTATAGCGCACTGCGGTGTAGGTTTTACCGCGATTGGTAAAGCGAGCGGACAGGATGTTCCCGGTACCGACTGTCTTGCCATTAATGACTTTCTGCTCGTAGATAACTTCGAATTGGTCGCCTGGGTGTATGTCTTGGGCGAAGTCGATGTCGTATCCGAAAACCTTGGCCATTTGCATGGTCATACTGTGCGGTAAACCTGCACGTTGGCCGGACGCAGACAATGAACTGGTGATCACGCCATGAACATATGCAGACTGGATGGTGGGCTGTGCTGTTACACGTCGAAATGAATATCCCTTGGCGGTCTTGCTGAGGGAAATAGTTTCAAGATCGCTCACTTGGCTGTGCAGCTTGTTCAGTTGGCCATCAGGCCCCATCTCGAACTCGAGTTTTTGCCCATGTTTTAGCTGGCTAAATTGCTTGGCTTGTTTGTCACTGGCCAAAATTTCATGAACAGACGACGCAGGCAAACCTACTTTTTCAAATAAAGTGGAGAGTGTGTCGCCTTTGGCTACGACGACTTCGTGATGGTTAGGGTTTTTTGGCTCTTCAACATTTGCTGTGGTTTCAGGTTTTTTTTCTTGCTGGTCTATTTGAGCAAACGGAGATGGATTAGCGTCATTGAAAGCTTGGACAGGCTCTTCGGTGCCTTGACCCTGTTTGAGTTGCTCAGCCGGGGCTTCCAGTTCGAGGTTTACGGTCGTTCTTTTGGCTTCTACTTCGCTCGAAGGAAAAACCAGCAACGCTAGGCTTAAAAGGGCGGCGATTCCACTTGCGGCAAGCAGGTGGGTCTTCGGATAAAGCGGCGGCGCTTTAGGCGGTTTATTGGTCATAGATAATTTGGCTTTGAATAAAGGATGAATTGGAAAAGATGACTGACACGGTAAAGATGAAATAACTGTATAAAATATAACCAAATCACCCTTGAAGCAAGTCGGCAAACCTTTACTCGGCGTATGGTCGCCTTATGCCGGGCAGAACTTGTAATTAGTCTCTGATCTTGTATGGTTGGTTCCTTTTGAATTTAAGCCTTACAGGTCTGATATGAAGTCGGTTGAAGAGCAGCTAGCGCTAATCAAGCGTGGCGCCGAAGAGGTGCTGGTCGAGTCTGAATTGGTTGAGAAACTCAAGCGCGGCCAGCCGTTGCGTATTAAGGCAGGATTCGACCCGACAGCGCCTGATCTGCACTTGGGGCACACCGTGCTTATCAATAAGCTGCGTCAGTTCCAAGATCTTGGGCATCAAGTGATTTTTCTTATCGGGGATTTCACGGGGATGATTGGTGATCCCAGCGGTAAGAGTGCCACGCGTCCTCCGCTGACGCGCGAGCAAGTGCTCGAAAATGCTGAGACTTATAAAACTCAAGTCTTCAAGATTCTAGATCCTGCTAAAACCGAGGTTGCGTTCAACTCCACTTGGATGGATCAGATGGGGCCTGCGGATTTCATTCGTCTGACGTCCCAGTACACCGTAGCTCGGATGCTTGAGCGCGATGACTTCGATAAGCGCTACTCCACGAATCAGCCAATCGCTATTCATGAGTTTTTGTACCCGTTGGTGCAGGGGTATGACTCTGTTGCATTGAAAGCTGATGTTGAGCTGGGTGGTACTGATCAGAAATTCAACTTGCTGATGGGACGTGAGCTTCAACGTGGTTACGGTCAGGAAGCTCAGTGCATCGTCACGATGCCGCTTCTTGAAGGTCTGGACGGTGTTAAGAAGATGTCCAAGTCTTTGGGTAACTACGTCGGCATCCAAGAAGCGCCAGGCGTGATGTATAGCAAGTTGGTTTCTATTCCTGATGTGCTGATGTGGCGTTACTTCGAGCTGCTGAGCTTCCGTTCGATGGACGAAATTAATACTTTCCGTGCTGATGTTGAGGCGGGAGCTAATCCGCGCGACATCAAGATCAAGCTGGCTGAAGAGATTGTGGCGCGTTTCCATGGTGAGGAGGCAGCGGCTAACGCTCATCGCGGTGCGGGTAATCGGATGAAGGATGGCGAGCTGCCGGATGACTTGCCTGAAATTGAGCTCTTATCGGCTGAGGATATGCCGATTGCGGCCGTCCTGAATAAGGCAGGTCTTGTAAAGAACTCTGCGGTTGCGCGGGATTTGCTGGGATCGGGAGGTGTGCGTATAGATGGTGAGGTGGTTGATCGCTCCTATATATATGCACTGGGTTCGACACACGTATGCCAAGCTGGCAAAAAGGCATTTGCGCGAATCACCTTAAAAGCAGAATAAATCTTAAATTAGTACTGGACGGCGCATTCTATTAGCCTATAATGCGCCCACTTCCGGCGCAGTCGAAACGGAAAACTCCTTGAATATCAATGAGTTGGATGTGTTTTGACGGTGCTAGCTTCAAATAATCGAAGCAGGA
>NZ_LLWH01000173.1 GCF_001411475.1 Pseudomonas endophytica
ACTCGTCGAGCAGGGCTTCAAATTCTAGATCGGTGATGTGATCCGGGTGAGTCGCGCCAACTGTTTCAGCGTCCTCGACCGCGATTTCTACAGCAACTTCGACAGGCGCAACGTCCACCGCCTCTAGGGCATCAGCGCTGAACGAACCTTTGCCATGCAATTGGTCCAGCAGGGCTTCGAACTCATCGTCGGTAATTTCATTGCTCGATGTTGTGGGCGCAGCCGGCGCTTGATCCGCAACAGGACGCGTCACGGCATCGGCGCGGAACTTGCCTTTACCGTGCAACTGGTCAAGCAATGACTCGAACTCGGCATCACTGATTTCGTCACTGGGTACCGAGGCTTGTACGTTGTCAGCCGCATCGGCCTTAACGGCATTCAGCGATTCGAGCAGTTGTTCAAATTCGTTGTCGGTAATATCGCCAGGTTCTTGGCTAAGGTTTGTCTCGACCACTTGCACGGGCACTTGAAGTGCGGGGGTAGACGCAGGCTCGGCCAAACGCGTCAGGGCTGCCAGCAACTCAGGGCTGGCAGCGGTGATCGGGGTGCGCTCGCGCACTTGAGCAAACATCCCGTTGACTGCGTCTAACGCTTCAAGCACCACATCCATCAACTCCGAGTCGACCGGGCGCTCACCCTTGCGCAGGATGTCGAAGACGTTCTCGGCGATGTGGCAGCACTCCACCAACTCATTGAGCTGCAGGAAGCCGGCGCCTCCTTTTACAGTGTGAAAACCGCGAAAAATAGCATTGAGCAAGTCCGCATCATCGGGTCGGCTCTCAAGCTCGACCAATTGCTCGGAAAGCAACTCTAAAATTTCGCCGGCCTCAACCAAGAAATCCTGAAGGATTTCTTCATCGGCGCCCAAGCTCATGTGTGTGCTCCTTGAAAAAGGCCCTTTTAGCGCCGGACAACAGCGCCCGCACGCCTACTCAAGACCTAGAAACCTAAACTGGACAGCAAATCGTCTACATCATCCTGCCCGGATACAACGTCACTACGCTTATCGGCATGAATCTGCGGACCTTCACCCTTTGTCAGGTTTTTTTGCGAATTATTTTCAGCACGCTGCGCGCCGCGATCATGCTCGATCCCGGCGAAGCGATCGACTTGGCTGGCCATCAACACCAGCTTGAGCAAATTACTTTCAACGTCAGTGACCAACTGCGTCACTCGCTTGATGACCTGGCCCGTCAGGTCTTGGTAATCCTGGGCTAGCAGAATGTCAGTCAAATGGCTGGACACCACCTGCTGCTCGGTTTCACTTCGCGTCAAAAAACTGTCAACGCGGCGCGCTAGATCACGGAACTCTTCGGCGCCGATCTCCCGACGCATAAAACGCCCCCAGTCAGCGCTTAATACCTTGGCTTCTTGGCCCAAGCCATTGACCAGCGGGGTGCAGTGTTCGACCAAATCCATGGTCCGGTTAGCGGCGGCTTCGGTGAGTTTCACAACATAAGCCAAGCGCTCAGCCGCGTCGGTGATCTGTGACACTTCTTCGGCGCGCGGCATGGTCGGGTCAATGTGGAAATCGACAATGGCGTTATGCAACTCACGCGTCAGTTTGCCGACTTCTTGATAAAGGCCACGATCACGGGTCTGGTTGAGTTCGTGAATCAGTTGTACTGCGTCGCCGAAATGCCCCCTTTCAAGGCTTTCGACCAGCTCGTGCGCATGTTTTTTCAGGGTCGATTCAAATTCGCCCGATGTTGATTCTTGCCGCTGCATAGCGTCCCCCAAAGGACCGTTCAACCGATGCGTTCAAAGATCTTTTCGATCTTGTCTTTGAGTGCGATAGCGGTGAATGGCTTAACCACGTAACCGTTCACACCGGCTTGGGCGGCTTCGATGATTTGCTCGCGTTTGGCCTCCGCCGTCACCATCAGCACCGGTAAATGCTTGAGCTTTTCGTCTGCTCGAACGTGGCGCAACAGCTCAATGCCGGTCATGCCGGGCATGTTCCAGTCGGTGACCAGAAAGTCGATACTTCCGCTATTAAGCAGTGGGACCGCGGTCGTGCCGTCATCCGCCTCAACCGTGTTGGTGAACCCGAGGTCACGCAACAGGTTTTTTATGATCCGCCTCATCGTTGAAAAGTCATCAACGATGAGGATTTTCATGTTCTTATCCAATTCGACCTCCAGCAGTCTTAAACGCGTTCACAAGCGGAACGCGCCATTCAATCAATTCGATTTACGCGTACGCTTCAATGCGCTCGCCACTGGCCCAGACGTGCGCGCAACCGGGCTGCGCACTGGCTGTGCAACTGGCTGACACGCGACTCGCTCACCCCCAGCACCTCACCGATTTCTTTGAGGTTGAGCTCTTCGTCGTAATACAGCGCTAAGACCAGTCGCTCACGCTCGGGCAACAGGCTGATGGCTTCGGCCAACGCGGTTTGAAAACGTTCATCTTCCAGATCACGCGAGGGCTCAAGGTGCGCACTGGCGCCATCTTCATGCAAACCTTCATGCTCTCCGTCCTGCAACAGGTCGTCGAAACTAAACAGACGGCTGCCCAAGGTGTCGTTCAAGATGGCGTAGTAATCATCAAGGCTTAACTGGAGTTCGGCCGCAACCTCGTGATCTTTAGCGTCACAACCGGTTTTTGCTTCAATAACGCGAATAGCGTCACTGACCATCCGTGTATTGCGGTGCACCGAGCGTGGCGCCCAGTCACCTTTACGCACCTCATCAAGCATTGCGCCGCGAATACGAATGCCCGCGTAAGTCTCAAAACTCGCGCCTTTGCTAGCGTCGTACTTGGTCGACACCTCAAGCAGGCCGATCATCCCGGCCTGGATCAGATCGTCCACCTGCACACTGGCCGGTAAACGCGCCAATAAGTGATAAGCGATGCGTTTGACCAACGGCGCATAACGCTCGATCAGCTCATATTGGCTGTCACGCGACGGCTTGCTGTACATGCGATAGCCGCTGGCAGTCATTAGATGCGCCCTCCCCCCGCTTGCTGTACCAAGCGTTCGACAAAGAATTCCAGATGGCCACGGGGGTTAGCCGGCAGCGGCCACGTATCAACTTTTTGCGCAATGGCTTTAAACGCCAGCGAGCACTTGGAGCGCGGGAACGCTTCGTAGACGGCCCGCTGCTTTTGGACCGCCTTGCGCACGCACTCGTCGTACGGCACCGCGCCCACGTATTGCAGGGCAACGTCCAAGAAGCGGTCGGTCACCTTGGTCAATTTAGCGAACAGATTGCGCCCTTCTTGCGGGCTCTGAGCCATGTTGGCCAACACCCGAAAACGGTTCATTCCATAATCGCGATTGAGCAGTTTGATCAATGCATAGGCATCGGTGATCGAAGTGGGCTCATCACAGACCACCAGCAACACTTCATGGGCTGCGCGCACAAAGCTGACCACTGAGTCGCCGATTCCGGCTGCGGTATCAATCACCAGCACATCGAGGTTATCGCTCAAGTCGCTGAACGCCTGAATCAACCCAGCATGTTGTGCCGGGGTCAACTGCACCATGCTCTGCGTGCCCGACGCCGCGGGTACGATGCGAATCCCGCCGGGGCCTTGGAGCAGCACATCGCGCAGCTCGCAACGCCCCTCGACCACATCGGCCAGAGTGAATTTGGGGGTCAGCCCCAACAGGACATCAACATTAGCCAACCCAAGGTCGGCATCCATCAACATGACGCGCCTGCCCATCTCGGCCAACGCGATAGATAAGTTGACTGAAACGTTAGTTTTACCGACGCCACCCTTGCCGCCGGTCACTGCGATCACCTGTACGGGATGCATGCTGCCCATGATCTTTTTTACCTTGTCTTACTTAGACGCGGCTACAAAGAGTGCTGCGGGTCCCTGGGGGAACGGCACAGCGAAAATCCTCTGTGTAGGTACATTGCAACGTATTCTTCTGTGCCTCAGCCAACCCGTTTGGGCGGGCTGTGATAAATATCAGCGAACATATCGGCCATGGCTTCTTCGCTGGGTTCTTCCTGCATTTGCACACTCACCGCCCGGCTCACCAATTGGTGGCGACGTGGTAAGTGTAGGTCGTCGGGGATCCGCGGGCCGTCCGTGAGATAAGCCACGGGTAATTCGTGGCTGATCACCAAGCTGAGCACTTCTCCCAAGCTGGCTGTTTCATCCAGTTTGGTGAGGATGCAACCCGCCAGCCCACACCGTTTGTAACTGAGGTACGCCGCCGACAATACTTGCTTCTGGCTGGTAGTGGCCAAGACCAGATAATTGCGCGCCTTAATCCCGCGCCCTGCGAGGCTGTCCAGTTGCAGGCGCAGCGCCGGATCACTGGCTTGCAAGCCGGCGGTATCAATCAACACCACGCGCTTGCGCGCCAGCGGCTCTAGGGTTTGGCCCAACGACTGGCCGGGAGCCACGTGGGTCACCGGTACATTCAGAATGCGCCCCAGGGTTTTAAGCTGCTCCTGGGCGCCAATACGAAAGCTATCCATGCTCACCAATGCAATGTTTTGCGCGCCGTACTTGAGTACATAACGTGCCGCCAGCTTAGCCAGCGTTGTGGTTTTGCCCATCCCGGCAGGACCGACCATCGCGATCACACCGCCCTCTTCAAGCGGCTCCAGTTCAGGGGTCGTTATCATCCTGGCCAAATGTGCCAACAGCATGCGCCAGGCTTGGCGCGGCTCTTCAATCTCGGCCACTTGGGTCAACAAATCGTGCGACAACGGGCCGGACAAACCGATTCGTTGTAGGCGCCGCCACAAATTGGCCTGCTCGGGCCTAGAACCTTGCAACTGGTTCCACGCCAACGAGCCCAACTGCACTTCGAGCAACTCACGCAGGCCGTTAAGCTCGTTACGCATGTCGTCAAAAACCCGCTGATCAATCGTTGGCGCCGGGGTCGTTGCGGGCATTGGCCGCGACGGCTCTTCAAGCCTTGACTCAACCAACGGTTCGGCAGCGGTCAAGGGCAAGCCGGCAAACAACTGGCGGCTAGCGTCGTTGTCGCCTTCAGTGCGCAAACTCAACTCAGCCTGGGCCGAGACAATCTTCGATTGGGTCTTGCGCAGTTCTTCTTCTAATTCAACGTTAGGCACCCGCGGTGCCAGTGCCGATAGCTTGTAATCCAGTGCCGCGGTCAACTCCACGCCACCGGCGATCCGACGATTGCCAATGATGGCGGCATCAGCGCCCAATTCATCACGAATGAGTTTCATGGCCTGACGCATGTCGGCGGCGAAAAATCGCTTCACTTGCATAAATCAAACCCTCAGCCGTTAGGGCCAACTGTCGCAACAATCGTGACTTGCTTGTTGTCAGGGATTTCTTGGTACGCCAGCACGTGCAGGTTGGGCACCGCCAAACGGCCAAACCGCGAGAGCATCGCGCGTATCGGCCCTGCCACCAGCAAGATCACCGGGTTGCCTTGCATCTCCTGACGCTGAGCCGCGTCGATCAGCGAACGCTGGAGTTTTTCAGCCATGCTTGGCTCCAGTAACACACCGTCATCCTGACCATTACCGGCCTTCTGCAAACTATTCAGCAATATTTGTTCCAACCTTGGTTCCAAGGTGATAACAGGCAGCTCAGACTCAACCCCGACAATGCTTTGCACGATAGCGCGGGATAGGCCCACCCGTACGGCGGCAACCAAAGCGGCAGTATCTTGACTCTTATGGGCATTGTTAGCGACGGCTTCGGCAATGCTTCGTATATCGCGTACCGGCACTTGTTCGGCCAACAGTGCCTGCAACACTTTAAGCAACTGCGACAGGCTCAAAATACCCGGCACCAACTCCTCAGCCAGTTTAGGCGACGACTTGGCCAGCAATTGCATCAGTTGCTGGACCTCCTCATGACCGATCAACTCGTGGGAGTGCTTATACAAAATTTGGTTCAGATGCGTTGCCACCACGGTACTGGCATCGACCACGGTATAGCCCAGCGATTGCGCTTGGCTGCGCTGGCTGGCTTCAATCCACACCGCCTCCAGTCCAAAAGCCGGATCTTTGGCGGTTATGCCGTTGAGGCTGCCAAATACTTGCCCGGGGTTGATCGCCAGCTCGCGGTCCGGGTAAATCTCGGCTTCGGCCAGAATCACCCCCATGAGGGTCAGGCGATACGCGCTGGGCGCTAAATCAAGGTTGTCGCGGATGTGCACCGTGGGCATCAAAAAGCCCAGGTCTTGAGACAGTTTTTTACGCACGCCCTTGATCCGCGCCAGCAATTGCCCACCTTGATTGCGGTCCACCAGCGGGATCAGGCGATACCCAACTTCCAGCCCGATCATGTCAATCGGCGTCACGTCATCCCAGCCCAGCTCCTTGGTTTCTTGGGCACGGGCGGGCGATGGCAGTAACTCTTGCTGGCGCTGCACCTCTTGCTGGGCGTGAAGCTTGGCCACATTTTGCTTCTTCCACATCAAATACGCTGCGCCACCGGCGACGGCGGCCAAGCTGAGAAAGGAAAAATGCGGCATGCCCGGCACAATCCCCATCACCGCCATCAACCCTGCCGACACCGCCAACGCCTTGGGCGAGGCAAACATCTGGCGATTGATTTGCTTGCCCATGTCTTCAGAACCTGAAGCACGGGTCACCATGATCGCGGCAGCGGTCGACAGCAGCAGCGAAGGCAATTGCGCCACCAGGCCGTCACCAATGGTCAGCAAGGCGTACACCTTACCCGCCTCGCTAAAGCTCATGCTGTGCTGAAAGATGCCGACCGCCATACCGCCGATTAGGTTGATGAACAGAATCAGCAGACCGGCGATGGCATCACCGCGCACGAACTTGCTGGCACCGTCCATCGAGCCGTAGAACTCGGCCTCTTGGGCGACTTCTTGACGGCGCATCTTGGCTTGGTTTTGGTCGATAAGGCCGGCGTTAAGATCGGCGTCGATCGCCATTTGCTTGCCGGGCATCGCGTCGAGGGTAAATCGTGCGCTCACTTCGGAGATCCGCCCGGCACCTTTGGTCACAACGACGAAGTTGATAATCATCAAAATCGCGAACACCACAATACCGACCACGTAGTTACCGCCGATCACCACTTCGCCAAACGCCTGAATCACCTTACCGGCAGCGGCATGGCCCTCTTGACCGTGGAGCATCACCACTCGGGTCGATGCCACGTTCAGTGCCAAGCGCATCAATGTGGCGACCAACAAAATCGTGGGGAACACCGCAAAATCGAGGGGGCGCAGCGCGTACACACACACCAGCAACACCACAATCGACAGCGCGATGTTGAAGGTAAAGAACACATCCAGCAGAAAGGCCGGGATGGGCAGCATCATCATTGCCAGCATCACCAGCAGCAACAGCGGCACGCCCAACTGCCCCTGACCCAACCCGGCCAGACCGTTGCGTGCGGTGTTGATTAACTGAGAGCGATCCAATGACATGCCTAAACCTTTAGCAAACTTTTGACGCCAGATGCGCCCAGAAGCCTGCCACTGCAAGAAGCCTTCCAACTTTGATGAAAGCTAAGGGGCCGTTAGATCAAGATCTTTTGATTTTTTATAAGCAAACGCTCGCTACAGAGGAACGTGTTTAATTCCAGCGCCATTCCCCCAGATCAATCACCAGACACGCACTGCTGTTTGACCCAAACACAACGTCTATCTTGCGATTGGGCTCGTAGCGGTCAGTTCCGCTGCCGCCAATCAGAATGGCACCGCAACGCCCGTCCCGTATATGCGGGTGTTCTTCCCATACCGGCACGCTGTCCACCTGTAACTGACGGATGAGTTTGTACAGGATGAAACTGCGTACACAACGCCCATTGATGCCTTCAAAACTCAGCGATTTGCGCACAAATGACAAAATCGACTCTCGCTCTTTGTAGCAGCGCTCCATGATAGAGATGTAGTACTGCTCCCAACCACAGCGGTCTGGCACAGTGGGTAACGAGATTACCGCCAGCAAATTCGAGCCTTCAGTGCTAAATCCGACAATGTGACGCTCTTTTAACTGGCTCAGCCAAAAAATCGCAAAAGTACCGTCCAACGCAGGAAATTTAGGGAATAGGCCCTCAAGGTCTACATTCGCACTGTCTCGCGTATCGCTCAGCGCGCAGGTTCTGATAGAACCATCAGGAATAAGGGTTAACTCGATCGGCATCGCACCTCTCCATAGCCTGCACCCACACCAAAATGAAACCCGTCTTTACAAGGTAGGCAGTTTTTAGAAAAGCCTCTACTGTCAGAAATGACAGTCTCTTGTGAAGCCTGTACCTAGCAGAACTGTTAGTACTGGCCATTGCGCGCATCATTTAAGATGATCCTCTACGCGCTCTTTCGCTGAGAACCCCATGAAAAAAACAGAGCTGTGCGCCTATCGCTACGACCCCCTTGATCGCCTGATCGGTATCAAGTCGAATCAACAACCAGATAATCTGCGGTTTTATTGCAAGAGTAGGCTCGCCACAGAGATCAAGGGCAATACACATCACGCCATCATGCAACATGGCGACCAACTACTCGCCCAAAATACCTATAACGCCACTGACCAAACCAACACATTGTTCGCCACCGATTTGCAACGTTCTGTACTGTGCACAGTCACTGATGACGAACAGTTACATAATGCTTATGCGCCTTACGGATATACCAAGCTAATACGCGCTCATCAGGTACTAAGCTTTAACGGAGAACGGCCCGAGTTAATAACGGGGCATTATTTATTAGGCAATGGATACCGGGCGTTTAATCCGATATTGATGCGTTTTAACAGTCCAGACAGTTGGAGTCCGTTCGGAAAGGGAGGGGTAAATAACTATAGTTACTGCAAGGGCAACCCAACAAATCGAAGAGATCCATCAGGGCACTTCTCAATTATCTCTGACACAATTATGAGAGTAATAGGTATTGCGAGATCTTTTGAAGGCATCGCAAACGCTGCAAGCACTACTGCACGCACCAGCAGATCGGCAATGACAGCTTACGCTGCAGGAACCGCAGGAGCAGTTCTGGCAGCAGCCTCATCTGCACTGCCTAGCACTCTATCAAGATCGGTAATGACAATGACTAGTGCTGCACTAGGATCCGTAGCCAGCACGATGGGCAGACGTGCACGACGAGAAGCTGAAAATTTACTTGCCTTGGAAATACATGAGCAGGCACTTGATAACGCGGCAAGACATATACCGTTCCGCCCACACCAATATTTAGATGACCCCGTAGCTCTACCACCACCGAGCTACGAAGAGGTTATGGGCACTGCCCCCCCTCCGAGCTTTTCAAGTTTGTCTCCTGAGATACAAAGGGGCCCCCCACCTCCTTACACACCCCCAACGAATATGCAAAGACAAACACCGCACTTGAACTCAAGAAATCTTCGAAATCATTCAAACCCTGCAGACAGCATCAGACACTCCTAACTGTCATCACAGGAGGACTCACTCATCCCGCCGCAAATCCGGCGGAATCGGCAGGTCATTTAGCGGATCAGGCCGCTTACCCTTACCGGCCTGATGCTGGCGGATCTGGTACACGTAGGCCAAGACCTGCGCCACGGCCAAGTACAGACCCGCCGGGATTTCCTGCTCAAGCTCAGTGGAGTGGTAGATCGACCGCGCCAGCGCCGGGGACTCCAGCAACAAGATGTTGTGTTTGGCGCCAATTTCTCGAATTTTGAGCGCCAAAAAGTCGCTGCCTTTGGCCAGCAACAGCGGCGCCCCGCCGTTTTCTGGGTCGTATTTAAGGGCCACGGCGTAGTGCGTCGGGTTGGTGATGATGACGTCTGCATCAGGGATGGCAGCCATCATCCGGCGCTGGGACATTTCGCGCTGCACCTGACGAATCCGCTGTTTAACCTCAGGGCGGCCTTCTTGGTCTTTATGTTCGTCGCGGACCTCCTGCTTGGTCATCAGCAGTTTCTTGTGGCTTTCCCACAACTGAACGGGCACGTCGACTGCCGCGATCAGGATCAGTCCGCAGGCCATCCATAAGGCGCTCCAGCCCACCACTTGCAGGCTGTGGATCACCGCCAGCTCCAAAGGCTCTTGGGCGATGCGCAGCAGGTCGTCAATGTCGGACTTCAACACCAACAGGGCCACGATCAGGATGATGAAGAATTTAGCCAGCGCCTTGAGCAGCTCTACCAGCGCTTTGGCCGAGAACATACGCTTGAGCCCCGCTAGCGGGTTCATGCGGCTGAATTTCGGCGCCAGGCTGCCTGCCGCAAACAACCAGCCGCCAAGGGCGATAGGCCCTATGATGGCGGCGATCAATAAGGTGATCAGCACCGGCTGCACAGCAATCAGCGCGACTTTGCCCGAGTGCAGCAAAAAAGCGCCCATGGAGTCGGTGTTGAACAATGCCTCGCGGGTGATGCTGAAGTTGTAGCGCATCAGTTCCATCATGTCTTCGGCCAACGCGCCGCCGAAAATCAACAGCCCGCCCGAGCCCGCCAGCATGATTGCCAAGGTGTTGAGTTCTTTAGAGCGTGCGATCTCGCCCTTTTCCCTGGAGTCTTTTTTTCGTTTCTCCGTGGGGTCTTCTGTTTTGTCGGCACCGCTTTCACTTTCGGCCATGCTCTGCTCCCGCTAACGCGCCCGCGCCAGTTCACGTAAAAACTGCAAAGCCTCGGAGGCTAGCGGCTGATACTGATTGAGAATGTCGGCCATGCTGACCCACAGGATGAACATCCCCAGTACCAAGGTCAGTGGGAAGCCAATGGCAAAGATATTGAGTTGCGGCGCCGCACGGGTCATGACGCCAAAGGCGATGTTGACCACCAGCAAGGCCGTGATCGCGGGCAACACCAGCAATAAGGCCGCGCCCAGTACCCAGCCGAGCTTGTTGGCGATTTCCCAATAATGGTTGGTCAATAGCCCGCCCCCCACCGGCAAGGTGGTAAAGCTCTCAGTGAGCACTTCGAACACCACCAGATGACCGTTCATGGACAAAAACAGCAAGCTGACGAGCATGGTGAAAAACTGCCCAATGACCGCCACGTTGACCCCGTTCGCCGGGTCTACCATGGAGGCAAAGCCCATGCCCATCTGGATGGCGACGATTTGCCCGGCCACTACAAACGCTTGAAAAAACAGCTGCAACGCGAACCCGAGCAGCGCACCAATGATGATTTGCTCGGCAATCAGCATCAGGCCGCTGAGGTCCAGCGGGTTGACTGTGGGCAGCGCTGGCAGGCTGGGCATGATCGCCAAGGTGATCGCCACCGACAGAAACAACTTAATGCGCTTAGGCACTAAGGTCGTGCCGATGATCGGCATAGTCGCCAACAACGCGCCCACCCGAAACAGCGGCAGCATGAAACTGGCGACCCAGGTACTGATCTGCGCGTCCGTCAGGGTCAGCAACGACATTTAGCCGATCAACTGCGGAATGCTGCCGTACAACTGCAGGATGTATTCCATAAAGGTTTGCACCAACCAAGGACCGGCCACGATCAAGGTGACCAACATCACCAGCAAACGCGGCAAAAAGCTCAGGGTCTGCTCATTGATTTGCGTGGCCGCCTGAAACATGGCCACCAACAGACCGACCAGCAAACTGGGGATCACCAGCACCGCGACCATCATCGTGGTCAACCACAAAGCATCGCGAAACAGATCAACGGCAACTTCTGGGGTCATGGCTCAGACTCCGCCGAAACTGCTGGCCAAGGTGCCAATAATCAGCGCCCAGCCATCGACTAAGACAAACAGCATGATTTTGAACGGCAACGAAATAATCAGCGGCGAGAGCATCATCATGCCCATGGCCATCAACACACTGGCCACCACCAGGTCGATGATCAGGAACGGGATAAAGATCATAAAGCCGATTTGAAACGCCGTTTTAAGCTCGGACGTCACGAACGCGGGCACTAAGATGGTCAGCGGTGCGGCGTCTGGGGTCGCGATGTCGGTACGCTTGGACAGGCGCATAAACAGCTCAAGGTCACTGGTGCGGGTCTGGGCCAGCATAAAGTCTTTGATCGGGCCTTCAGCCTTGAGAATCGCGTCCTGCGCGGTCAGTGTTTCGGCCAGATACGGCTGCAAAGCGTCGCGATTCACCTTGTCGAATACCGGCGCCATGATGAATAGGGTCAAGAACAACGCCATGCCGGTCAGGATCTGGTTAGACGGGGTTTGTTGCAGCCCCAGCGCCTGACGCAAGATCGAAAACACAATGATGATCCGCGTAAAGCTGGTCATCAGCATCACAAATGCCGGGATGAAGCTCAGGGCAGTCATGATCAGCAAAATTTGCAGGCTGACCGAATACTCTTGCTGGCCATTGGCCCCGGTGCCCAAGGTGATCGCCGGAATCGACAACGGGTCAGCCCCGAAGGCCGTAGGCGCGAGCAACGCCAACACTAAGGCGATAGCTAAACGCATTACGGCTTGTCCTTTTGCTGACCCAATATTTCCATCAGCCGCTTGGCAAATTCGGGCGTGGCCGGTTGCGCGTTGCTCTCCACTTCAACCGGCTCTTTAAGCACGTGCAGCGGGGTGATTCGGCCTGGCGTGAGGCCCAACAGAATTTGCTCGTTGCCGACTTGCACCAACACCAACCGATCTCGGGCGCTCAAGGCCCGCGAGCTAATCAGCTCAATGACTTGGCCCTGACGCGGGCCTGCTTGCTGAACCCGGCGCAATAGCCAAGCCAAAGCGAAGATCAGCCCCAGCACCAATAGTAGGCCCAGCACCAATTGCGCCAGTTGGCCGCCTAAGCTACTCGCGGCCACCGGCGCCGTAGCGCTGACCACAGGCTCCGCCGCCAGCGCGCTCAGGGGTAGCGCCAGTAAACCGCCGAGAATGAGCTTCACTTAGCGCAACTTCTTGATACGTTCGCTTGGGCTGATGACATCAGTCAGCCGGATGCCGAACTTTTCGTTCACCACAACCACTTCGCCGTGGGCAATCAGAGTGCCGTTGACCAGCACGTCCAACGGCTCCCCGGCCAGACGATCTAACTCAATCACCGAACCTTGGTTGAGTTGCAGCAGGTTGCGAATATTGATGTCTGTACTGCCCACTTCCATGGAGATCGACACGGGAATATCCAAAATCACGTCTAAGTTTGGGCCGTCCAGCGACACCGGGCCGTTGTTGCGCGGCACACTGCCGAACTCTTCCATGGGCAAACGATTGGAGGTCGGTTTTTTAGCTGCGTCGGCGGCCAGCAGTGCGTCAATATCGGCCTGACCCACATCGCCGGTTTCTTCCAGCGCGGCCGCCCATTCATCCGCCAGCGCTTGGTCGGCAGCGGTTGTATCGTGTTCGTTAGCCATCAGGTGTCCTCACAGAGCAAATTCGTGGAGTTCGGGGTTTAACGCCGAACAATCGGTTCAAGCACTTGCAAGGCCAAATTGCCTTTGTGCGAACCCAGCTTGACCTTGAACGAGGGCACGCCATTGGCGCGCATTACCAGTTCGTCTTGCAGTTCGATCGGAATGACGTCGCCCGGCGCCATGTGCAAAATGTCCCGCAGACGCAGTTGTCGGCGGGCCACAGTGGCACTCAACGGCACGCTGACATCCAACACGTCTTCGCGCAGCGCTTTGCTCCAGCGCTCGTCTTGGTCGTCGAGGTCAGACTGAAAGCCAGCATCGAGCATCTCGCGCACCGGTTCGACCATTGAGTACGGCATGGTCACGTGCAGGTCACCGCCTCCGCCATCGAGTTCGATGTGAAAGGTCGACACCACTATCGCTTCGCTGGGGCCGACGATGTTGGCCATGGCCGGGTTCACTTCCGAGTTGATGTACTCGAAGTTGACTTCCATGATCGCCTGCCACGCTTCTTTCAAGTCGATGAAAGCCTGCTCCAGCACCATGCGTACCACACGCAGTTCGGTTGGGGTGAATTCGCGGCCTTCGATTTTAGCGTGGCGGCCATCGCCGCCAAAAAAGTTGTCCACCAGTTTGAACACTAATTTGGCGTCCAGAATGAACAGCGCCGTGCCGCGTAATGGCTTGATCTTGACCAGGTTGAGGCTGGTGGGCACGTACAACGAGTGCACGTATTCACCGAACTTCATTACTTGGATCCCGCCGACCGCCACATCTGCCGAACGGCGCAGCAGGTTGAACATGCTGATGCGGGTGTAACGGGCAAAACGCTCGTTAATCATTTCCAGGGTCGGCATGCGGCCACGGACGATTCGATCCTGACTGGTCAGATCATAACTTTTGACGCTGCCAGGTTCGGCAGCCACTTCGGCCTGTACCAGACCGTCATCCACGCCATGTAACAGCGCGTCGATTTCATCCTGGGACAGCAGGTCTTGCACGGCCATGTCGTGGTCCTACTGCAATACAAAGTTAGTAAAGAGCGCTTGGTCAATTACCACTTTGCCAAGTTCTTTTTGCGCCACTTCCTGCACGCTGGCAGTGGTTTTCTGACGCAGCATTTCTTGGCCCACCGGCGTGGCGAGGCTGTCAAATGTTTGCCCAGAGAACAGCATGACCAAGTTATTGCGGATTACCGGCATGTGAACCTTCAATGCATTGAGGTCATTTTGATCACGCGCCTGCAAGGTAATGCTCACTTGCAGGTAGCGTTGGCGGCCGTTGTCATTAAGGTTGATCACAAAAGCGGGTGGCAGCGCCTCGTAAATGGCTGGGGCTTTGGCGTTGGACTCAACTTGGGCTGGCGGCGCGCTTTTATCGCCGCTCATGAAATACCACGTCGCGCCCACAGACAGGCCAATCGCCAGCAATCCAGCTAGGACGATCAGGATAATCAGCTTGAATTTGCCTTTGTCGGCGGGATCTTTTACTGCGTCGCTCGTCGCCATGCCAATAATCCGTCACTTTTGGGTTTTCACAGGTGCATGGCTAGGCAGAGCAAGTGTTATGCCAGAACTGTGGTCGGCAGCTCCTTGGGTTTTCAACGTTTTTGCAGGCAACCTGTAGGAACGAGCTTGCTCGCGATCTTTTAACGATCAAAAGATCGCAGCCTGCGGGTTCGAGGTTCAGGCGTAGTAGTCCACGGCGCTGCTGCCCAACACGATACTCGGGGTTTGGGCTTGCGGTGCAACCCCCGAAACGTCGTCTTCAAGCCGTTCGCCGCTGGTGTGGCTACGCGGCTGGCTCTGTTGCTCTTGGCCCTGCCCCTGCCAACTGCGTGATTGATCCGACACACTGACGTCAACTTGGCCCATGCCCTGCTGGGCGAGCATGTCACGCAGGCGATGCATCTGGCTGTCCAGCGCTTCGCGCACACCGGCATGGCCACTGACAAAGTTAACCTGCGCCGACTGATCAGCCACTAGGTTGACCCGAATATCCAGCCGCCCCAATTCTGCTGGCTCCAATTGAATATCGGCCGACTTAAGATTGGCGCTGGACAGGTACATCACGCGGTTGACGACCTCTTCAGACCAACCGCTCTGATGCATGGCCAATGGCTGATTGACCGGCAGTGCATTGGCGGTTTTCGGGACCGCCGCCTGGGTCAAGGCGGCCAAACGGCTGCCGAAGTCATCGACTCGGGTATCGCTGGAAGCGCTTTTCAGATCCTTCAAGCCTTCGTCAACCAAGCCCTTGAAAGCCTTATCGCCACCTTCTGCGCCGCTAGAGGCATCGGTATTGGGGTCGACCAGCAGCGCAAGGGGGGTCGACTGGCCTTGGGACGAGGTAGCGCTGGTATCAGGCTGCGTATTTTTGACCGCCGCGCGGCTGCTGGCGGATACATGCCCGCCCTGCTCCATCGCCAAGCGCAGGGCGGGCATGTCATCCAACGGATCGGCTTGCGGGTCTACGCTGTCATCGACCTCAATCAGAGGCGCTGGCGGTGCTTGGATCGCACTGCTGGCCACAGCCAATTGCGCAGCCTCAAGGTCGGGCTGAGCGGGAGCCGCTGGCGAAGGTGTTTCTGCTACGACCGGCGGCGTTTGTACAGGCAGCGCCGAACCGTCATCAGCTTGCACTGGCGCGTCATCTTGAGCCGCGTCGTCAGGTTTGCCAGCAGGCAAGGATTTGCCGCTATCGGCAATCTTGGCGCTTGTGTTTGAGTGGCTATCGGTCGGGGCTTCACGGGCCGCGTCGGGCTTGATAGCGCCGTGAGCAGACACCGTATCGGACGCTTGGGCGTACACCTTGGAAAACGGCTCGCCGCCCGTTTTAACAGGCTCATTATCAGACTGTACAGCTTTCACCACAGTGGCTTTGGGCGCGGCAACGGCTAAGGGCTGAAGGAATGGATTGGCAGCGAGTGGCATGGGCAAAGTCTCCGCTGTACGGCAGGCGTCGGTACAGGTGGGAGAGACAGAGCAAGGTTTGGGCCAGTTTTGCTGTCAGCCGCCAGAAACATAGCTGGCAGCGATTACACGCTGACGCTCGGCACGATACAGTTGGCGCACGGTTAGGTATTCGTCACCAATTTTGATGACCAACTCTTTGATATCCACGAGGGATTCCTTTTGCGCACGCTCTTCAAGCTGACCACACAGCTGTGCCAGACGATTGGCTCCCATATTGCTGCTGCTGCCTTTTAAACTGTGGGCAACCATGCGCAGATCGCACACTTGCCGGGTGCTATGCAGTTGGTCGATTCGCTCTTTGGAGTCAGACAGAAAGGTGTCCAGCAGGTCGTCAAACCCACCTTCCATGACCTCTCGCAAATTTTTGATGACAGCGTGATCTATATGCTCTTCAGACACTTGTTCACTCCTTGATCAAGAATGTGCGGATTATGCCAGAGCCTTCCATAAAAACTCTACGCTCGCTCTTCGACCCTCGTTGGACCATTGCGCTAACGGACACAGTTGGCGAACCACACTCAAACCGCGGCCCGACAAGCGATCTAGATCAAGGGGTCTTGAGAGCATTTTGGCGACGTCAAAGCCCGGCCCGCTGTCTTCTACGTGAAGTATCAAGCGTCCTCCTCCCTGCTCTGGAATGACGTGAATAGCGATCCGAACGAAGCCATTTTGCAGTGCAAGCAGACGCTGGTTGCGCAATTGGTAATATCTTGCAAAACCTTTGGTGTTACGTTTCAGCCGCGAATCCAGCCCTAGCACTCCATGTTCGAGCGCATTGCTGTAAAGCTCGGACAACACCGCATGAATCTGCGCACCTTGGCTGCGCAATCCATGGACTTCCATCAGCAGGTGCAATAAGTGAGGCAGCGGGTTGAACTGTTGCAGGGTCGCGGCCCGAAACTCGAAACTGGCCGACCAGTCGAGTGGGCTGCAAAGGCCGCTGTCGGTGTACTGCATCGTGGGTATTGCCAAGCGTTGCGGCACCTGCGAGGTCATCAGCACCATGCTCACGTCATCGCGGGTGTGCCCGCGAAAACCATGCAGCGCTTGCTCCACCTCTTCAATCAAATGCTGCGGATCGCAATTGGCATCCAACACAACCTGCAAGCGTTCATCACCAAACATCTGTTCATCGACGCTACACGTCTCGGTCACGCCATCGGTCAGTAAAAACAGGTGATCGCCGGGCATCATCGCGAAGACTTGAGTCGAATGATCAAACGCCGTGGCCTTTAACATCCCTAACGGCACCTGTTGCGAGCTAAGGGTTGTGCGCTGGCCTGTGGCCGCTGTGAGCAAATAGCCATCCGGCATCCCGCCACTCCACAGCTCGAGGCTGCGCCGAAGCGCGCTGACACACACCAGCGTGGCGCAACAAAACATGTCGACGGGCAGGATGCGTTTGAGCTTGGTATTCATCTCACGGAGCATTTCACCCAAGCCATAGCCTTTGGCCGTCATGCTGTAAAACACCTCGGCCAGAGGCATCGCGCCAATAGCGGCGGGTAAACCATGGCCGGTGAAGTCGGCCAGTAGCACGTGGGTATCGCCTGAAGGGGTATGGGCAGCCAGTAATAAGTCGCCGTTGAATAAGGCATAGGGCGATTGCCGGTAGTGAATGTTGGGCGCACTCAGGCAGCCAGAATGAGCCACCCGATCAAATACGGCCTTGGCGACGCGCTGCTCATTGAGGAGGTACCCATTGTGTTGGGCGATCAAGTCGCGCTGTTGCAACACGGTTTCTTGGAGGCGCCGCAGACGATCCATCACGGTGATCTTGGCCGCTAGCAACATCGGCTCATAGGGCTTGAGCAACACATCATCACCGCCCGCCTCTAGGGTTCGGGCCAGTGCGTCAGCCTGATTAAGCGAGGTCAGGAAGATGATCGGAACCAATACCTCCCCGGCTAAGGCTTTGATGTGTCGTGCCGCCTCAAAACCATCCATAACTGGCATCAGGCCATCCATCAGCACCAGTTGCGGACGCTGCTGGCGAAACACTTCAACCGCCTCGGCACCATTGCTGGCGAGCAATACCGTATGCCCTTGGCGCTGCACAATGCTCGACAACAACAGCCGGTCGGGGGTGTTGTCTTCGGCAATCAGTATCCTCAAGCCCTCGGCTTGCGGGCTGTTCACGTGATATCGAACAACTTATCGAAATTAGAAATTGCGAGGGTTTTGCGCACATCTTGACTGCAATTGACTACTTTAATCTCCCCCTCATCGCCGCCCGTATGATCGCGCAGCAGCAACAGCATGCCCAATGCGGAACTGTCGATGTAGGTGGCTTCTTTTAAATCCACCACAACCGAGTTAGGTTTGGAGCCCCTTTCGTAGGCATCGCGAAATTCCTGATGCTTGGCGAAATCAAATCGGCCCTTGATGGCAATGATCAGTTGGTTACCGTCGGCTGAAACGTGAGAAGTCACGGCCATTTAGGTTGCTCCTAGTTCAGGTATCGGTGCCTTGAACTATAGACGCTTCAAAAAGCTGCGCTCAACCCAAAACCTCGTCAGCACTATGGGAGCTGGACTGGCGCGTCAATTAATCTCTTGGCGCGGGAGGCGTTGGGACAGTTCGTCCATCAGCTTTTGCTCGCGCTTGTCTTCGAGCTGGCGGGCTTCATCGGCGTAGCGCTGCACCAGTTTGCGCAAGCCTTCGACCCGCGCATACGCCTGCTGCCACGTTTCTCGGGCTTTGTTGAGATTGTTTTCGTGCCATTGCAGGCTTTGGCGCTGTTGGCCCACCGCCGTTTCGAGCTGACCGAGAAAGTTCTGATAGTTGCGCAACCACTGGCCCGATACTCCTTGGCTACCCCGCTCGACCCATTGCGCTTGGTATTCACCACGGAAGTTTTCAAGATCGCCTAGCTTGCTGGTAGCCAAGTTGACCTGCCCCTGAAAGTGCCCTAATCGCTGGGCGGCAGCCTTTTCGTTTTTTTCGGCCATGTCGACCACTGGCGCTAAGCGCGCCGCTCTGCCTTCACCGGCCATTAGCCACCCGCCGCAGGGGCAAAGAGCGTGGCCAGATGGCCGCTGCTCTCGCCCAGACTAATGTTGTCGTTCAAGCCTTGGCGCAAGTACGCGACCATGGCCGGTTGCAATGCAATCGCCGTATCGGTTTCGCGATCGCCACCGGCCACGTAGGCGCCTACGCTGATCAAGTCCCGTGCTTGCTGGAAGCGCGACCACAGTTGTTTGAACTGCTGCGCACGACGCATGTGCTCGGCGCTGACCACCGACGGCATGACGCGGCTGATGGACGCTTCAATATCAATGGCCGGGTAATGACCCTCTTCCGCCAAACGCCGCGACAGCACAATGTGGCCATCGAGCACGCCTCGCGCCGAGTCAGCGATGGGGTCTTGTTGGTCGTCGCCTTCAGACAGGACGGTATAGAACGCGGTAATCGAACCACCCCCGGCCTCGGCATTACCGGCGCGCTCAACCAGTTTAGGCAGTTTGGCAAACACCGACGGCGGATAGCCTTTGGTTGCAGGCGGCTCGCCAATGGCAAGGGCGATTTCCCGCTGGGCTTGGGCGAAACGGGTCAGGGAGTCCATCAGCAGCAGGACATTTTTGCCCTTGTCTCGAAAGTATTCGGCAATGCGCGTGCAATACATGGCCGCGCGCAACCGCATCAGCGGCGCGTCGTCGGCAGGTGACGCGACCACCACTGAACGCTTGAGCCCTTCTTCACCCAGAATATGCTCGATGAACTCCTTCACTTCACGGCCCCGCTCGCCGATCAAGCCCACCACGATGATCTCGGCCTCGGTGAAACGGGTCATCATGCCCAGCAGTACGCTTTTACCGACGCCAGTACCGGCAAACAGGCCAAGTCGCTGACCACGGCCGACCGTCAATAATCCGTTGATACTGCGGATGCCCACGTCCAACGGCACGCTGATGGGGTCGCGCTTGAGCGGGTTAATGGTCGGTCCGTCCATCGGCACCCAGTCTTCGGCTTTCATCGGCCCTTTGCCGTCCAGCGCGCGGCCCGCCCCGTCGAGGACTCGACCGAGCATGCTCAGGCCCATCGGCAAACGCCCAGTGTCGGCTAATGGCACTACGCGAGCACCCGGCGCGATACCCGCAACGCTGCCCACCGGCATCAGGAAAATTTTGCTGCCCGAAAACCCCATCACCTCGGCCTCAACTTCAACCGGATGAAACAGGTCGTCGTTAATCACCAAGCAACGGCTGCCCATAGCGGCCCGCAGGCCTTCGGCTTCAAGGGTCAGCCCGACCATGCGCAACAACCGGCCTTCTACCACCGGTTGAGCAAGCAACGAAAGTGCCGGTGCGTAGCCGCTCAGGCGCTTGGCAAAACTGGTGCGTTTAAGGCGCATCAGGCTGATCCAAATCGACGTCGATGTCCGGCGCGGCCGGGTGCAGCGATTGCTCGTGCAGTTGATCAAAGAGCTGGCTCATCAACCGTTGAATCCGCGTTTCAATGCTAGCGTCGATGCGGCTGTGCTCAGTCTCAATGCGGCAACCTCCCGGTTGCAGGCTATCGTCTTCAACAATTCGCCAGTGCTCATCATGGCGCTCGCGCAGGGCTTTGATCTGGTCAAAATCTTGCGGGTTGATAAACAGCCGAATGTTGTCCGCGCCCATTGGCAACAGTTTCAACCCGTCGCGCAGCACGCGTTCGATGTGGGTTGAATCGGTTTTTAGCTCGCGCTGGATGACTAACCGGGTCATGTGTTCGACCAGCCCAACCATCGCCTGCTCGAGTTGTTGGTCTTGCTCGGCCAGCGGCGCCATCAGACTGCTCATCAAACGCTCTAAGCTGGCAACTTTAGCATTTAAGGCCACTTCTGCTTCTTGGCGCACCTTGAGCTGAGTGCTGTGAAAGCCTTCTTTTTCGCCGGTCGCGAAGCCTTCGTTCCAAGCCTCCTGGCGGATGCTTTCAAGCGCTTCGAGGGTCAGCGGCTGAACCTCTTCGAGCGGCACTTCTTCGCTGTCCAGCGGCAGCTCTTCAACCGGCTGCGCCTCGGGCTCAGGCTCTTCAGGTGCTGCTTGATGAGGGTCAAAGCTGGGCAACCCCCATACATCGAAAGCACCGACATCCTTAGCGCGGATAACGTCGCCGGGCGATTCACCATTGCTCACTTAGATCATCTCTTCGCCGCCCTTCCCGCCGAGAACGATTTCTCCGGCTTCGGCCATACGGCGGGCGATGGTGAGAATTTCTTTCTGTGCGGTTTCGACATCGCTGACACGCACAGGGCCTTTGGCCTCCAGATCGTCGCGAAGCAATTCAGCCGCTCGTTTGGACATGTTCTTGAAGATCTTGTCCTGAACGTTGTCGTCCGACCCTTTGAGCGCCAACACCAACACATCCGAAGACACTTCGCGCAGCAGCGCTTGAATCCCCCGGTCGTCGACATCGGCCAAGTTGTTGAACACGAACATCAGGTCTTCGATCTGCCCAGACAGGTCTTCGTCGATGTCGCGGATCGAGTCCATCAACTGCGCTTCCATGGAACTGTCGAGGAAGTTCATGATGTCGGCGGCTCGCTTGATACCGCCCAAAGACGTACGCGAGGCGTTGGAGTTACCGGCAAATTGTTTTTCGAGGATCTGGTTCAGCTCTTTCAACGCCGCTGGCTGCACGGTATTGAGTGAGGACACGCGCAAGATGATGTCCAGACGCGCTTTTTGATCGAAATGCCCAAGCACTTCACCGGCTTGATCCGGGTCGAGATAGGCCACCACGATGGCTTGAATTTGCGGATGCTCGAAACGGATGACGTCCGCCACCGCCCGCGGTTCCATCCATTTGAGGCTGTCTAGGCCGCTGGTATTGCCGCCCAACAAAATTCGGTCGATCAAGCCATTGGCCTTGTCTTCGCCCAATGCAGAGGTCAGCATTTTGCGGATGTAGCTGTCAGAACCAACGCCCAAGCTGGTCTGATCGCCGACCACTTCAACGAACTCGCTCATCACCTGCTCGACCTGCTCACGGTGAACATTACGCATCTGTGCCATCGCTACGCCTACGCGCTGGACTTCTTTGGGCCCCATGTGACGCAGCACTTGGGCCGCATCGGCTTCACCCAGTGACAGCAGCAAAATGGCCGCTTTATCGACCCGGCTCAGCTTGGCATTGGCGGCGGCTCGGTTATCACTCATCGGCGTTGATCCACTCTTTAACGACTTGGGCCACGCGGCCCGGGTCTTCGGCTACCAGACTCTTGATGGCATTGAGTTGCGCGTCATAGCCCTCGCTTGGGCTGGGCAACATGATGCTTTGCGGGCCACTCAAGCTAACGCGGTCATTGCCCAGCTCACCGTCCAGCCCGCCCATGCCGCCCATTTCAGCATCGTTACCAATACCCGCCACCTGCTTATTGCGGCCATTACCGGAGATGTTATTGAGCACCGGACGCAACACGCCAAACACCAGCACCAGAATAAACAGCACGCCCAGCGCTTGCTTGGCGATGTCCCAGAACCAAGGCTGCGAGTAGAACGGGATGTCGGCAATCACTTCGCCACGCTCAGTGGAAAACGGCACGTTGATCACGCTGACACTGTCACCACGGCTGGCATCGAAACCCACAGCGTCCTGCACCAGCCGGGTAAAGCGCGCCAATTGGTCGGCGCTCCACGGGGTGTGAGTGATTTCACCGTTGGCCGGGTTGATGTTGGTCTGATCGTCGATGACCACCGCCACCGACAAACGATTAACTTTGCCCTGCTGCTGTTTGGTGTGACTGATGGAGCGGTCTAACTCGAAGTTACGGGTCGACTGCGAACGCTTGTCAGCCGGGTATGGCGCAAGCATTGGCTGGCCGGTGGCTGGGTCCATGATTTGCTGGCCGTTGGCGTCCAACAGCGGCTGACCTGGCTGCACCATGCCTGCGCCCCCGGCCGCAGGCTGGCCGGTTTGTGCCGGTGCGGTGGCCGGGCTAGGCGGCTGATTGCTCAATGCCCCCGGAACACCTTGCGGGCCGTTGCTGGCGGTACGCTGCTCGCTGGTCGACTGTTCGCTGCGCAGAGCCGGTTGGTCCGGATTGAACTGCTCAGAGGTGGACTCCACCGAGCTGAAGTCTAAGTCCGCTGAGACTTCAGCCTTGTAACGATCATTGCCCAGCACCGGCTGCAAAATATTGTGTACCCGCTGGGTGAGCATGCTCTCCATACGACGGCTGTAATCGAACTGTTTACCGGCCATGGTCAGCTCAGAGTTTTGCACCTGATCGGAGAGCAAGTTGCCTTTTTGGTCGACGACGGTGACTTGCGACTTGATCAACTCAGGCACGCTGGTGGCCACCAAGTTGATGATCGCCAACACTTGGCTCGGCTCCAACGAACGTCCAGGGTACAGTTCGACCAGCACCGAGGCGCTGGGCTTGCGCTCATCGCGCACGAACACTGAGCTTTTAGGGATCGCCAAATGAACGCGGGCCGCTTTGATGTTATTGAGGCTGGAAATGGTCCGCGCCAGTTCGCCCTCTAAACCACGGCGATAACGCGTAGCTTCCATAAACTGGCTGGTGCCCAAGCCCTGATCTTTGTCGAGGATTTCAAAACCAATATTGCCATCGGTCGGTGAGACACCCGCCGCCGCGAGCTTGAGCCGCGCCCGCGAAACGTCATCGGCCTTAACCAGCAAGGCCCCGGAATTGGGTTCAACGGTGTAGCCGATATCCGCGGCGGCCAAGGTGTCCATGACCTGTTTGGCATCCATACCGGCGAGGCTGCCGTACAGGGGCCGGTAGTCGGGTTGTTGCGACCACAGCACCACGGCGAAGCCAATGGCCACGCTCGCCGCCAGCCCAACCATAAGGCCGACCTGACGCAGCATGGTCATTTCGGCCAGATTATCTAGAAAGGACAACCCGAGTAGCGGGCCTTTGCCGCCACCCAAGCCAGTCTTGGCCGGTACGTTATCCGGGAGTGCATCTGCCATGACTTAATATCGCCCTTAAACCGGCATCTGCATGATGTCTTGGTATGCCTGCACCAGTTTGTTACGGACTTGAGTCAAGGCCTGGAACGAAACACTGGCCTTTTGCGAGGCGACCATCACGTCAGTCAGATCGACACCGCTTTTACCGATTTCAAACGCATTGGACAGCTGCGTGGACGCCTGTTGCGTCTCGCTGACCTTGTTGATCGCGTTGCCGAGCATGTCGGAGAAACTTGGCATGCCGGCTTCTGGAGTGGCCTGCACAGCCGATTTAGGTTGAGCCATGGCGTCCATTTGCATGGCCCGCATATCCAACATCAAACGATTAAACTCAACACCTTGGCTCATGGACACTGGCCTCCGCCGACTCGCAATTTTTTGACACTTTCAAAGTACCTGCACCGATATAGCAACAAGGGTGCCAGCTCTTTGTCGTTTTCGCACATTAAACGTTACAAAACGTCGCATGCACGGGCTAATGACCCATTTGTAAAAGATCGCGAGCAATCGAGCGTCGACCGGCTGCTCCTACAGGGGGGTGGCTGCGAACAGGTACGCTTCAACGTCCATCCCCGCGTCGCGCATTTGCGCCAGTTTATAGCGCAAGGTGCGTGGGCTGATGCCTAAGCGCTCAGCCGCTTCTTTGCGTCGCCCACGTTCGGCGCGCAGGGTGTCGATGATCATTTCAAACTCATGCCGACGCAGGTCATCGCCCAACACTCCAGACGGCTCACTGGCCGCCGCCAACGCAGGCTGGGGCGCATAAGACACGGGCCCGACGAGGCAAAAGTCGGCCGCTTCAATCAAGCCGCTGTGCTGCAAGATCAAGGCACGCTGAATCGCGTTGTCCAGCTCGCGCACATTACCGGGCCACGGATAGTCGACCAGACAGGCTTGGGCCTGCGCAGAAAAACGCACCGGGGCGTGCTTCATTTTGCTGATGTGCTTGGCCAGCAAGCGCTCGGCCAGCGGTACAATGTCAGCCCTGCGCTCGCGCAACGGGCGCCAAGCCAGCGGAAACACCGAAAGCCGGTAGTACAAGTCTTCACGAAAGCGCCCCGCCGCCACTTCGCCCGCCAAATCTCGGTTGGTGGTGGCGATTACGCGAATATCCAAGGCAATCGGCTTACGCCCACCCACGCGCTCAACCTCGCGCTCTTGCAGCACGCGCAACAATTTGGCTTGCAGGCCTAAGGGCATTTCCGAGATTTCGTCGAGCAGTAAGGTCCCGCCATCGGCTTGCTCGAACTTACCGGCTTGGGCGGCAATCGCTCCGGTGAACGAGCCTTTTTCATGACCGAACAAGGTGGCTTCGAGCATGTTGTCGGGGATGGCTGCGCAATTGATCGCCACAAACGGCTGATCGACGCGGCTGGAGTGCTGATGGATATAACGCGCCAAAACTTCTTTGCCCGTGCCCGACTCGCCCGAAATCAAAACCGTCGAGTCACTGCGCGCAACCCGCGATGCCAGCGCCAGCAGTGGCGTGCTGGCCGCTTCGACCGCTACCGGGCCTTCGCTGTCCGCTGCGCTCAGGCTGCCTAGGGCATGCCGCGCCACCAGATCAAGCATGGCTTTAGGTTCAAACGGCTTGACCAGATAGTCCGCCGCGCCTTGGCGCATGGCGTCGACTGCGCGCTCCACGGCGCCGTGGGCGGTCATCAGCAACACGGGCAACTGCGGATGGCTGGCGCGCAAACGACTGAGCAGTTGGTGGCCGTCCATCCCCGGCATGTTGACGTCACTCACGACGAGGCTGAAGGGCTCGCCCGCGACCGCTTGCAGCGCTTCTTCGCCAGAGCCAACGGCCTTGAAGTCGTGACCGGCCAACAACAGCGTGTCGCTTAGCGCTTCACGCAGGGCACGGTCGTCTTCGACCAGTAGGACTTTGATTTGCAACACCATTAGCTCGCCTCCCCGGCAACCACAATCAACGGCAAGCTGAGCAAGGCGCACGTGCCACGCCCTAACCGCGAACGCAAGGTCAAATCGCCCTGATGCGCCCGCACCACAGCCGTGACCACCGCCAGACCGAGCCCGGTGCCCGTGGCTTTGGTGGTGAAGAAAGGTTCGCCCAGACGCTCCAGCACTTTCGGTTCGATGCCACTGCCGCTGTCACTGATGCACAGACGCACGGTGTTGCCGCGGATGTACACATGAACCTTGAGCCGCACGGCGCCCGCTTGCAGCGCGTTTTCGATCAAATTAAGCAACGCGCCGACCAGGGTGTCTCTGTTGCACAACAACAAACCGTGGTGCACATCGCACTGCCAACGTATTGACACGCCTTCAACGTGGGTCTGAGCCGCAGCTTGCAGCGCTTGCATCAAGGCTTTGGGTGAAACTCGGTCAGCCAAGGGCAGCTCGCCACGGGCAAACACCAGCATGTCCCGCACCTGATGCTCCAGCTCGTGCAGGCGCTCTTTCAAACGCCCGGCAAAGCGCTGCTGGGTCTCCACCGGCAGCGCTTGCTCAGTCAAATGACTGGCGTAGATCAACGCCGCCGACAAAGGCGTGCGGATCTGATGCGCCAAGGAAGTGACCATCCGCCCCAGCGACGATAAGCGCTCATGCCGGGAAAGCTGATCTTGCAGGCGCCGGGTTTCTGTCAGGTCGTTGAGCAATACCAATTGACCCGGCTCCGGGTCCAGAGAACGGGTCGCAATCGACAGGCGGCGGCCGTCTTTGAGCGAGACTTCATGACCGTCGTCTTCGCGGGGCGCAAAGCTGCGGGCAATCACTTGGCGCCACACCTCGCCCTGCAACGGTAAGCCCAACAGCTCGCATGCTGCAGGGTTGGCTTCGCTGACAAGACCTCGGTCGTCAATCACGATGACCCCGCCGGGCAGTAGATCAAGCAAGTGCTGCAAGCGATTGGCCAGCCGTTGGTTTTCTGCCAACTCAGCCAAGCGCTGCTCTCCAGCCAACGCCAGCTCGCCTTTAAGCTCGGCAACCCGGTCTTGCAGCAGGCTGTACGAGTCGCTCAACTGGGTCGACATTTGATTAAACAGCGAGAAGGCTTGCTCCAGCTGCGCCGCGTTAGCGGGCACGGTGCTCAGAGACATGGCGGCCCCTGCAAGATCAGGGACCGAGGACTGTTGGGCGGCATGGGGCATGGGGAGTTCTCGCTTGGCTGACCGTCATAAAACGGTTCGTTAACCCAAGCAAAGCAATACCCGTGCCCGAAAATAACATCCTGTCGGTGGTGCGATTATTGGTCGCTGTTTGTTGATGCAGATCAGTGTCTCGCCTTGCGCATAACCGCGTAGGAGCTGCCGCAGGCTGCGATCTTTTGCTTGTAAAGATCAAAAGATCGCAGCCTGCGGCAGCTCCTACGAAAAGCGGGCGCAGTTTTTTCGACCAAGGTGGTACGGCGGATGCGCAGACGCTCAGCAGCGCGGGCGACAATGCCGTTGGCATCGTCCAAGGCTTGCTGGATCAAGCCTTGCTCAAGCCCACCAAGGTAGTCTTTGAGGTCCAAACCTTCGGGCGGCAGCATCGCGCTGATCGTGAAGTCCGGCGTGCTGTTGTTAATGGCCACGCGCTCTTCCATGTCACTGCGCAGGCTGTCCACCAACTGCTCATCTTCATCGTCGACGTAGCGGAATTTTTTCGGCAACTCAGCCACGCCAATCACCCCGTACGGGTGCATGATCGCCATGCGCTCAACCAAGTTGGCCAACTCACGAACGTTGCCCGGCCATGCATGACGGCACATTGACATGATCGCGCCAGAATTGAAGCGAATCGAACCGCGCTTTTCGTGTTCCATGCGCGAAATCAGCTCGTTGAGCAGCAGCGGGATGTCTTCGACCCGCTCACGCAGAGGGGCCATTTCAATCGGGAACACATTGAGGCGGTAATACAAGTCTTCGCGGAACGCGCCGACTTCAATCATGCTTTCGAGGTTTTTGTGAGTGGCGGCGATGATCCGCACGTCGGCGCTTTGGGTCTTATTGCTGCCCACGCGCTCGAAGGTGCGCTCCTGCAACACACGCAGCAACTTAACCTGCATCGGCAGCGGCATATCGCCAATTTCATCGAGGAATAAAGTGCCACCATTGGCCAGTTCAAAGCGCCCGGCGCGGCTGGTGATAGCCCCGGTGAAAGCGCCCTTCTCATGCCCGAACAGCTCGCTTTCGAGCAGTTCTGCGGGGATCGCTCCGCAGTTAACCGGCACAAAAGGTCCATCGCGGCGCTTGGAATGGTAGTGCAGGTTGCGCGCGACCACTTCCTTGCCGGTGCCGGACTCACCAAGGATCAACACACTGGCGTCGGTATCGGCCACTTGCTGCATCATTTGGCGCACGTGCTGAATCGCCCGGCTGGTGCCAACCAGACTGCGAAACAGATTAGGCTCACGATGGCGACCGCGCTCACGGGCCTGATCGTACATCTCACGATAAACCTGGGCACGGTGCAGGGAATCAAGCAATTTGCTGTAACTGGGCGGCATTTCGAGGCTGGACAACACCCGCCGACGCTGGTCGTCGGGCAGTTCAGTCGAAGAAACTTCACCTAAAAGCAGGATGGGAAGGAACTCATCCCAAGTTGCCAGTGTCTTAAGCAGCCCAGACAGTCCGCCGACTGCGCTCACCGTGCCAATCAGCACGCACAGCACTTCGCGGCTGGAAGACAATGCGGTTGCCGCTTGCTCCCATTCATGACTAGGGCTGGTTAAATTCTCTTCACCGAGAAAACTTAAAATGACCGCCAGATCATGGCGGCGCACGCTATCGTCATCAATTAGCAGAATCTTGGTTTCACGCCACATGCAATAGCAACTTCCCTAGTCAACTCAGCGCCCCCGGATAAGGTGGAGCACACTAGCCGCCTCAACCCTGTTGGATGTTTAAGACGGCTGAAATCAGAATACCTACTAGTTAAGTCAAAAAAACATACACAGTCAAATTTATGGCGCCGTAAAAACGGATTAACCCTATAATTTTTATGCCTTAACCAAACAAATGGTAAACCTTTGAGGCATTTTTTGCTTGGTTGATCTGCGCCATTTGCTCGACTACCAATTGCCGCTCATCCGTCGCGGCCTCCAGCAGCATGCGATACACCACCAACAACCCCTCCAGATTTTCACGTAACACCGCTTCATCCAGCGGCGTTTCGTCCAGCACCGTCTCGACACATTCACGGCACGCCGAGTCCAGCTCGCCGATAGCATCCCAATTACGCGCAGCCAAGGCGTCCATCAGCGCGTCGCGGGTTTCTTGAATTCGTTGCAGTTGGCTCATGACGCACTCCTCAGGCCATTAGATTGATTGCGGGGCGATCTCGTCCCAACCACTTTTTACTGTGATCAGCAGGCGTGCGACTTCGTCGATGATGTCGGGGTCGTTCTTGATGTTGGCTTGAGTCAGACGGATGGTCATAAATTCGTACAAACTGTCCAGTCGCTGCAACGCCGCTTTGTCATCGGTTTTGTCTTCATCCAGGCCCTGACGCAGGCCGGTAATGATGTCGATGGCCTTGGTGATCAGCGTCACCTTCTGCGCAACATCACCCCGGCTCATGGCACCTTTGGCCTGAGCCATGCGATCCAAGCCTCCTTCCATCAGCATCTGAATTAAACGATGCGGGCTGGCTTCGGAGATTTGAGCGTGGGAATTGACCTTCTGATACTGACGAAGGGCGCGCATCGGGTTCATGTTTCTACCTCAGGGCAAATGGGCTAAGACTTAATAGATGTATCGACTCACCGGCTCAAAACTTTAGCCATCAGGCCGCGCCAGACGCCTTGAAATCAGTTATCCGACTTCGGGTTATTCAACGAATTAAGCGTGGTCATGATGCTGGAGCTGCTGGCGTTGATCTTAGCGATCAGCCCGTCCATCGCCGTGTACTTGGCGGTCAGGGTGGTTTTCAGCGTGTCCATCCGAGTGTTTAGGGTGTTTTGCTGAGTGGTCAGGTCTGTGAGCTTGGTGTTCAAGTCCGCAGCACGGGTGGTCAGCAACCCGGACGTGCCCACATAACTGTCAGTGGCTTTGCCCATGCGCGCGATCAAACCGGTGTCGCCGGTAAAGACTTTGGCAATTTCGGTAGCACCGTTGGGCGTGGCCACCGCGGCGTTCCACTTGGTGTCATCAAGGGCCAGCAAACCGGTCTTCGGGTCGGTGCTGATGCCCATTTGCGCCAGGTTACCCACTGTCGAACCGCCGGTGTTTTGCAGCAGTTCACTGCGGATACCGTTGACCAATTGGCGCATCGACGCATCACCGGTTAAAGCCCCCGAAGTGGTGGTGGCCGCGTCACCGGTGGCAGTGACTTTGGTTTGCGTATTAATGCTGGTCATCAGCGCGTTGTAAGCACTGACAAACGACTGAACCGAGGTCTTCAAGGTGGTGGTGTTGGACGCCACGGTAAGGGTCGATGGCTTGGTATCAAGCAGCTCAAGGCTCACGCCGCTGATGGCCGAGGTGATCTTGTTGCTCTTGGACTCCATCGCAATGCCATCAATGGTGTACTCGGCATTGACTGGCGGTTTTCCGGCGTCGTAGCCGCTGGCCAACTCTGAGTCGCCACTCAGGGTGATGTCCGTGCCTTTGCCGGTGGTTTGCGAGCTGATCACCAGCCGCGAACCATTGGCGTCGGTCAGCACGTTGGCGCTGATGCCCTTAGATTGCAGCTGCGTGTTGATCGCGTCACGGGTCTGTTGCATGGTCGCGCCCGCGGGGATCTTCACGTCGTAATTGCTATCAGACTGCGAAATCGTCAGCGTGGTGTCTTTGCCGCTGGCGTTAACCACCGCCGAACTGCCCTCAAACACCTTGCTGGTCACCTTAGACGCGCTCGCCAACTGCGTGACGTCCAGCGCATACGTACCGCTGGCCGCCTTCTCGCCCAAGGTGATCTTGGAAATTTTTTCGTCAGACGACGAAGCGGCTAGGCCGTTAAAGCTGGTCTCGCTGTTGAGCTTGGTGATGGCCGTACGGAAGCTCTCAATCGACGCTTTTACCGTGCCCACCGCCGACAACTGCGTGGTGGTGGTGGTTTGCAGCTTGGTGATCTGTGCCTGCTTGGGGGCTTTTTCAGCATCCACCAACGCTTTGACAATACCGACCGTATCGAAACCGGAACCGACGCCGGTAATGACTGAACTGGCCATCTACATTCTCCTTGTTCGGTGACTGGCGTTGCACGGGCGAACGCTTTTTTGACAAACACTGTCGAGACCGCCGACCGCTTCACATTTCATGCCACGTGCAAACACTTGCGCCAGAAAAAACAAAAGGGCACGTAAACGCGCCCTTTTGTCCTCAACTGCGCGCTGACATTACTGAAGCAGTTTCATCACAGCGGATGGCAGTTGGTTAGCCTGAGACAGGATCGCAGTGGACGCCTGTTGCAGGGTTTGTTGCTTGGTCAGCTGAGCAGCTTCGGAGGCGAAGTCAGTGTCCTGAACACGGCCCAGTGCAGCGGTCGAGTTCTCGGAAATGCTTTGCAGGTTAGCCACGGTGCTGTCGAAACGGTTTTGCACGGCACCCAGTGCGGCACGTTGGGTGTCGATTTGCTCAATGGCACCCGACAGCGCTTGGATGGTTTTTTGCGCTGACTCAGGGTCCATAATGCTCAGGTCGGCAACGCTGGACTCTTGGGAAATAGCGGCAGTAACACCTTTGTTATCATCGGTTACAGCACCGTCCAGACCCAGTTCCTTCAAGCCAGACGTCGTGCTGCCGTTCCCAACCTTGATGTCTTTGGTGGAGAACAGGCTCAGCGTACCGTCGTCCTTAAGGCTCGCGGTAACGCCGGTGCTGGCGCTGTTGATGGACGACACCACGTCGGCCATGGTCGAACCCGCAGCGAATTTGATTTCAGTGCCGTTCAGGCTGATCGAAGAAGCATCGGCCAGTTTAGGGGCGTTGTTACCTGCTGACAGACCCAGCTTGGCCAGTGCACCTGCACCCGCTTCACCGTCACCGTTTTCTAGTTTGATGGCTTTGCCGTCTTCAGAAGTCAACACCAAACGAGTGCCGTCTGCAGATGCTGCGGCTCTAACACCAGTGCCGGGGACTGCGGGAGTGTCATCATCTGCTGGAGTGCCAGCCTTGTCATTAATCTTCTCAATAAGAGCGGCCAAATTGGCGTCATCAGCAGCCAATTGAATGGTTTCACCATTAATTTTGATATCAGCAGCACTACCCAGCGCACCGTCAGTGCCCGTGAATGTAACAGCCTTACCTGTAACAGCAGCCGACAACGAAGTCGCAGTACCGGCAACAGAAGCCTCGCTCGAAGTCCCTTTCAGCGCAGTAGCACTAATGTCGCTCATACCAAACGAAATGGTCTGGTTGGCGTCAGCGCCGACTTGGAAAGCTTGGTTCTGGAACGAACCGTCGAGGATGTTACGACCACCGTAAGTAGTGGTTTGGGCAATACGGGTCAGTTCACCGGTTTTTGCCGTGAATTCTTGTTGCAGAGCTGCACGGTCGTCGGCGCTTTTGTCACCGTTCGCCGATTGCAGGGCCAGTTCACGCAGACGTTGCAGAATGTTGGTCGACTCTTGCATCGCGCCTTCAGCGGTCTGGGCGATCGAGCTGGCGTTGTTGGCGTTGGCAATCGCGACGGTCATGCCTTTGGTCTGCGAGGTCAGACGGTTGGCCATTTGCAGGCCGGCCGCGTCGTCTTTAGCGCTGTTGATTTTCAGGCCCGAGGACAAACGGGTCATCGAGGTGCTCAGCGCATCGCCAGCTTTGTTCAGGTTCTTTTGAACGGTCAGGGACGTAACGTTGGTGTTAACGGATAAAGCCATGACGAAATCCTCATTAGATAAATACTGCGGCTTCCGGCCCTGGCAACCGCCGGGTGTGGCCTAGAGAACCTTCGTAATAGTTATCGTCGTGAAGACCGGTTGCTTGAGGGGTTTTTTAATTTTTTTTAATGGCGGGTTGCCATCCCTTGTGTTTCAAGGGGTTGCGCGGGTGTGCCGCGACTAAATTTGTAGGAGCAGCCGGTCGACGCTCGATTGCTCGCGATCTTTTAAACATCAAAAGATCGCAGCCTGCGGCAGCTCCTACAGGTGGTTTGGCGCTTAACCGCGGTAGATAATCGCCGAGCCCCACGACAAGCCCACGCCAAACCCGCTCAGCGCAACGCGCTTCCAGGTGGCGTCCATGACGTGTTTTTCCAGGAGCAAGGGGATGCTCGATGACACGGTATTACCGGTCTCGACCATGTCTTTGATGAATTTCTCAGGGTCGCTTTCTTCAAAACGACGGGCCACGGCGTCAACGATGGCCGCGCTACCTTGGTGAATGCAGAAGGCGTCGATGTCAGCGGCTTTAAGCTCGGACTCGTTCAGCAGCTCGTGCAGGTGCGCAGGCACTTTGAGCAAGGCGAAGTTGAACACTTGGCGGCCATTCATAAAGAACACGCCATCGCTGACTTTTAAATGCGGCGCGCCCGAACCGTCGGTGCCGAATTTAGCTTTGCCCAACTGCCAAGCCGCGTCTTCGCCCATCCAGGTTGCAGTGGCGGCGTCGCCGAAGAGCATGGTGGTGTTGCGGTCTTCAGGGTCGACGATTTTTGAATACGGATCCGCGGTCACCAAGAGGCCGTTTTTAAGGCCCGCCGCTTCCATAAAGCCTTTCATGGCATAAATGCCGTAGACGTAGCCCGAACAACCCAGCGAAATATCGAACGCGGCCACGTGAGTGGGCAAGCCAAGCTTGTCTTGGACGATGGCGGCGGTGTGCGGAAGGCCCTCGGCGTCGCCGTTTTGGGTGACGACGATCAGCGCGTCGATAGACTCGCGCTTGAGCTGCGGATTGTTGGCGAACAGTGCGTTAACGGCTTCGACGCACAGGTCAGAGGTTTCCTGGTCAGCATCTTTACGCGGCAAGAAGGCCGAGCCAATCTTGCCCAGAATGAAGTCTTCGTCCTTGGAGAACTTCGCGCCTTGGGCATAGTTGTCTACACCGTTTGCAGGCACGTAACTGGCGATGCTTTTAATGCCAATCATTGTGGCTTCCCAATACTAAATAGCTGGAGATCACCCGCTCAACTCATTGAGGGGCGTTGACAATAAGAGGGCTTCGTCGCGCAAAACAGCGGCGAAATTGGGCACTGGAAACCTTGCAAATAACCACACAAATTAGCTGAAAAGGCCCGGCACCCGCCCAAACGTTTCACACGATACAGTGAAGATGCGCGCAGTGACTCATAGGTCACTCTATTTTGTGCGGTTTTATACAAAAGATTTCAGCAAACAGGAAGGGACGGTTTACGTAGGCGCTGGCGCAGGCTGCGATCTTTTGCCTTTAAAGATCAAAAGATCGCAGCCTACGCGGGGGCCGTTAAAGCTGGTTGAACAGGCTGAGTTGGGAGATTTTGACAAAGGCCAGCTGCGAAGCTTCGAGCATGGATTTTTGGAACGCCAATTGCGTCGCCGCGCTGGCCATGTCGGTGTTACCGATGGCCGCGACGGTGGAGTCGTTGGCGATGCTCATGCTGCTGTTTTCGTCGGCCTGAATATCGACCACGTTGAGCCGCGCACCAATCGAACCGCGCGCGGTGTCGATGCTAGTACTGGCGTTTTTCAGGTTGCCAATCGCGGTATTGATCGCGTCGCGCTGCAATTGCTGGGCGGCCGGGTCGGTTTCACTGGGGATGACCAGCGCTTTGCGCAACTCACTGAGGGTGTCCAGCGCGCTCTGGCTTTGGTGGTTATTGTTGCTCAGCACAAATTGGTCCCCCGCCGCTGGCGTGCCCGCGACGTCAAACGTGACGCCCATCGCACTCAACGCGCCATCGGCCATGGTGCCTTTGGCTATCGACTTGCTGCTGTCGGTCACCGGCTGGGCGTAGACCTCGTATGCGTTGGCACTGGTGAATTTAATCACCGCGCCATTGCTCGGGAAGCTGTCGCTGTAAGCGCCCGCGTCGGTCACCGCAGCGCCGGTGATTTGCGCGGTCGAGGTGTTGCTCGGGGTACGTGAGGCGTTGAAGGTGTCGGGCTTGGCTTGCAGGGTGAAGGTGTGGCCTTTGACCGCGGCATCCTGATCGGCGGCGGCGACGCCCTTGAAGTTCAGGTTGATGTCAAAGGACACCCCGCGCAGGCTGATGCTGTGTGCGCCGTCCTTGGTCGAGTCAAACACGCCGTTACCCGCAATCTCCGACGTCAGGTCTTTGCCATTCACGTCTTTAAGGGTGTATTGGGTGCTGCTGGTCAGCTCCAACGTGTAAGGCTGGCCTGCGGCAAAGCTTTTATTGAACACCGCGCTTGAGGTCACCAAACCCGCCGACACCTTGGCCACTCCCGTGTCAGGCAACGGCTTGCCGTCTTCGTCCAGCATCGGTTGCGCAGTGGACTGGGTGCGCCCGGTGTTGACCGTGTTTTCCATAAAGCTTTTGGCCGTGTCGCTGCTCGCCAAGGTCAGGGTGTCGGAGACTTTGAGGTTGAGCTGAGTGTCGTCGCCTTGATAGGCATAGGTGCCGTCGTTGTTGCGGATATACGGCTGGGTGTC
>NZ_LLWH01000174.1 GCF_001411475.1 Pseudomonas endophytica
ACCGCGTAGGAGCGAGCTTGCTCGCGATCTTTTGATCTTTTAAAAGATCGCGAGCGTCATATATGGGCCTTGGGCTTTACCAGCCGATTGGCGATCACGTCTAGGCTGCTGCAAAACACGAAGTACACCAGTGCCACGAACAGGAAGATCTCGGTCGGGTGCACCATGACCCGGTTGCTGACTTGGGTCGCAACAAACGACAACTCTCCCACGCCGATCACGTACGCCAGCGACGTGTCCTTAATCAGTGAAATCCATTGATTAAGGAACGAGGGCAGCATCATCGGCAACGCTTGCGGCAAGATAATCAAGCGCAACACTTGCCATGCGCTCAACCCCAATGCTTTACCTGCGGCCCATTGCCCGGCAGGCAAGCTACTAATACCCGCATACACTGAATGCGCAAGGTACGCGCCGCCAATCAACGACAGGGCGAATACCACCGTGGCCAGCGCCGGGACGTCGACATTGAATACGATGGGCAGCAGAAAGTAGCTCCAGAAAATCAGCATCAGCACCGGGATCGCCCGTAAAAAACCCAGCACGCCGAGCAATACCCAGCGCACTTTTGAACGAATCATCACCAAGGCCACGCCCAAAATCAGCCCTAACATCGCTGAAATCACCCCGGACAACAGGCTCAGTAATAGCGTCAGGGCAGCGCCGCCCAGAGGACCATTGGGGTAGGCACCGAGTAAAAAGTACGACAGGTTGTCGCTAATCACCGAAAAGTCCATGGCTCAAAGCACTCCCTGGCGATACCACTTGCTGCGCGCGATCATCTGTCCGATCACTTCGAGCAGGGCAACACTCGCCACATACAACAGGGTTGCGAAACCAAAAGCCTGAAAGGTTTTGAAGGTCTCAGTCTCGACCTGGCGGGAGGCGTAAGACAGCTCAGCCAAGCCAATGGCCATGGTCAGGGACGAGTTTTTCAGGGCATTCATGTACTGCCCCAGCAGCGGCCCCAGTGCCGTACGCAGTGCTTGCGGGAAGACGATATAACGCCATACGTGCGCCGCTCTAAACCCCAGCGCCAAACCCGCAGCCCGTTGTTCAATGCGCACTGAACTGATGCCTGCACGCAACTCTTCGCAGATAAAGGCGGCGGTGTAGAGCATCAACCCCCAAAACCCAGCCAGAAACTCAAACGATGGCCATTCAATCTCGAACAGACCAAAATCCAAACTGCGCGGCTGGTTGAGCCATACCACCAGCCCTTCAGGCAGCATCGCGGTGACCCCGAAATACCAGAAGAACAACTGCACCAGCAGCGGTGTATTGCGAAACAGCGCTAAGTAAGCCCGTGCCGACCATGACCAGAGGCGCGTATGCGAGATCCTCGCCAGGCACAGCAAAAACCCTACTCCAGTGGCTACTAGGCAGGTCAACAACGAAAGGATCAGGGTTAAAACAAAGCCATCAAACAGCCAATGCAGGTAACGCGGGGCAAGCAGTTCACCGAACATACACAGCGTCCATCCAGAAACACATAAACCCGTCCGGTAGTCCGTGACGGGTTACGGAACGTGCTAGCGCGACTTAGCGCTTGTCGCCGATTTTGTACAAGCGAGTCAGCGGCGTTTTGGTCGCTGGGCCGAACCACGCGTCGTAGATGGTTTGTGCTTTACCGTCGGCTTCAAGCTCGGTGAGGGTTTGGTTAACCACTTCGGTCAAACGCGTTTCACCTTTTGGAATGCCCACGCCGATCAAGTCATTGGAAATGGTGAACGGCGGCACTTCGTACTTATCTTTGTCTGGCACATTGGCCAGCAAGCCGATCAGCTTCGGGCCGTCCTGAGTGATGGCTTGCACATTGCCATTGCGCAGGGCTGTGAAGGCGAACGGTGTGTCATCGTAGGCAATCACTTTTGCGCCTGGGAATTTCTCGCGCAGTACACCTTCGTTGACCGTGCCCTTGTCGACGCCAACGCGCCAGGTGTTCAGGTCGGCTTCGGATTTGAGGGTGCCTTTTTTAACGATAAATTGCTGGCCTGACGCGAAATACGGAATGCTGAAGCTCACCTGCTCGGCGCGTTCTGGGGTGATGGTGAAGTTAGCCAGTACCAAATCGACCTTGTTCGACACCAGCAGCGGTACGCGGTTAGCCGGGTTGGTGGGTTGCAGTTGCAGCTTCACACCCAGCTTGTCGGCGATGGCTTTGGCATAGTCCACGTCCAGCCCTTCGATTTGCTTGCTGTTGGCGTCGACAAAACCGAACGGTGGGTTACTGTCAAACGAAGCCACACGCAGGACCCCGGATTTTTTGATGTCATCCAAGCGATCAGCGTGGGCCAGGCCCGACAAAACAGCCAAGGTCAGAGCGGTGAGGGCAGTGAGTTTTTTCATGTCGTTCTCATCATGAGTTAGAAGATTTATGACGAGAGTGTTGCAGGAAATACCTGCTTTAAAAAAGAATATAAAAAGATTTGTATATTCCATTTGGAAATATAAGAGCGAGCATGTTGCGTGATCTTTTGATCGTTAAAAGCTCGCAGCCTGCGGCAGCTCCTACAGTTGATAGTTGTGATGTGTGGGGTGTAGCTGTTTCTGAAGGCTGCGATCTTTTACACCACGTTCATCAAGCTTTGTCGGCAATGTAACGTCAGCTTGGCGCCGCCGCTTTTGCGGCTGCCCACTTCAAGGCTGAAGCCGTGCAAGTTGACGATGGCGGCGACGATGGACAGGCCCAAGCCAAAACCACTGTGTTTCTCGTCACAGCGGTAGAAACGTTGGAACACCGCTTCACGCTCGGCCTCGGGTATGCCGGGGCCGGTGTCGAGGACTTCGATGAGCGGGCTGCCGTCTTCGTTGGCGGCCCGTAAGATCACTTCGCCGCCCGGCGGGGTGAATTTGATTGAGTTGCTGAGCAGGTTGGCCAGCGCCTCGAACAGCAATGCACGGTCACCGGTCATGCCGGGAAGTGTGGGGGGCGTGTCTAACGTTAAGGTGACCTGTCCTTCTTCAGCCAGCGGCAGGTAGAAGTCATACAGCTCCTGGAGCAATGGCAGCGGGTCTAGGGGCAAGAAGCCTGAGCGTCGCTGATGATCTTCCAGCTCGGAAATCCGCAATAGCCCACGAAAGCGCGCCATTAAGGTGTCAGTTTCGTGAATCACTTCGTCCAGTTGCAGGGCCTGCGGGGAGCCTTCTACCGCTTGTTGTTGAATTCGATAAAGCTGTGCCCGCAAGCGGGTGAGGGGGGTACGCAGGTCATGCGCGATGTTGTCACACACCCCTTTGACTTCATGCATCAGGCGCTCAATACGGTCGAGCATGGCGTTGACGATAGCTGCCAGCATATCCAGCTCGTCACGCCGGTTAGACAGCGGCAAGCGGTAGGTCAAGTCACCCGAGACAATGGCTTCGGCACTGGATTGGATCGCTCGAATGCGCTGCAAAGGGCGTCTGCGTAACAGGTGCCAGCCCACAATGCCGGGGATAATGGTCAGTGACAGCCCCCAGAACAGGGCGTGCAAGATGATCCGCGTGACGGCAAACAGCGAGCCGTTATCACGCACTAAGACCAGCAAACGGCCGTCGCGAGTTTGGGTGGCAACGGCGTCACAGCTGTCTTGCGGTAAGTCAGGGTCGTCGGAGGTGAGGCAGGTGCCCAGTTCGTGGATCTGACCGTCCAGTGGCAGATCGGGCGGGATGCTGAGGATGGGGCCGCTAATGGGCTGGTGTTGTGCATCGAACAGCCCATAGGCATCAACGGTGCGTAAATCAAATTTCATGCTGGTGGCCAGCGCCTCATCCAGTTGCTCGCCTTCAAAATGTGCAAACAAGTGTTGGCGCTGCATCAGTGAGTGCTTGGCCAAGTTGCCTAGATAGTGCGAAACCTCGTAGTACAGCACCCCCATCAGGATGCAGCTCCAAGCCACAAACAAAAAACTGTACAGCGCCAGTAAGCGGCTGCTGGAGGAGCGCCAGCCCTTAGACGGGTTCGGCAATGACATAACCCGAGCCTCGAACGGTACGAATCAAGGGCACTTGGCCCACAGGGTCAATTTTTTTGCGCAGGCGGCCAATGTGTACGTCGATCAGGTTGGTGCCAGGGTCGAAGTGATAGCCCCAGACTTCTTCAAAAATCATCATGCGCGAGAGAATTTGCCCTGTGTTGCGCATCAGAAACTCGAGCAGTTTGTACTCGGTGGGCAGCAGGCTCAATTGTTGTTCGGCGCGGCTGGCCTCACGGGTCATTAGGTTGAGTTCTAAGTCGGCCACTCGCAACGTAGTTTCGTGCTTGTCGGTAGGGCTTTGGCGCCGTAATAGCACTTCTACCCGGGCGGCCATCTCGTCACTGGCAAAGGGTTTGGTCAGGTAGTCATCGCCACCTGCCCGCAGGCCCCGGACACGCTCGTCCACGTCGGATAGAGCACTGATCATCAGAATCGGTGTGCTGACACCAATAGTGCGCAGCGTGGTGACAATGGCCAAGCCGTCCAGCTCTGGCAGCATGCGGTCTAGGGTGATGAGGTCATAGTCGCCACTGACTGCACGTACCAAGCCCTCTCGGCCATTGGCAACCCAGTCAACTTCTAGCCCGTGGCTACTTAGCTCGGCCACGATCTCTTTCGCCGTTACAGCATCGTCTTCGATGGTCAAAATGCGGGTCATACCGTCACCTGATTGGCCTATGTCAGCAGTGAGCACATTTTGCCTCTAAAAAGCTGAAACGTTTTTTAAATATTATTCATCTTCAGCTTAGCGTCAGCAAAGGGTAGCCAAGATTGTGTTTGATCACCGCAAAACCGTAGCGGTGAGGTATAACGCGTCACCGCTTTTGATTTAGGACTCTCTGTCATGCAAAACCCGACACAACGGCCGCTATGGCAGATCTATCTGATCTTTCTGGCGCCTATGGTGCTGTCCAATTTCTTACAGAGTTTTTCCGGCACGCTCAACGGCATTTATGTGGGCCAATTGCTGGGGACTCAAGCGTTGGCAGCCGTGTCGGGTATGTTTCCAATCATATTTTTCTTTATTGCTCTGGTGATCGGTCTTGGGGCGGGTGCTTCAGTACTGATTGGCCAGGCTTGGGGGGCAAGTGAAACGTCAAAGGTCAAACAGATCACCGGCGCCACGTTAACCCTAGGGGCTGTGGTGGGTCTAGTGGCTGCGGTGCTTGGCAGCGTGTTTGCTCGACCGGCAATGGAGGCGTTGGGCACCCCGGCTGATGTGCTTGATGAGGCTGTGGGTTATGCGCGGGTGATGATGCTGATCATGCCGCTGTTGTTGGTGTTCATTCTATTTACTCAGTTATTACGCGGGGTTAGCGACACCGTTTCGCCCTTGCTGGCGCTGATGGTTTCAACGGCTGTGGGCTTACTGTTGACCCCAGCGTTGATCTTGGGGTGGGCCGGATTACCGCAAATGGGCATTCAGAGTGCAGCCATTGCAGGGCTTTTCGGTAACGTGCTGGCGATGGTTTTCTTGGTGCTGCGGTTGCGCCATAAAAATCACGTGATGGCGCCAGATCGGGAGCTGTGGCTAGCATTGCGTTTAAACCGTGAAATTCTCGGCAAAGTACTGCGTATCGGCTTACCAACCGGCTTGCAAATGGTGGTGTTGTCGCTCTCGGAGTTGGTGATCCTAGCGCTGGTCAACAGTCATGGCTCTCAGGCTACTGCGGCCTACGGGGCAGTGACGCAAATCGTCAATTACGTGCAGTTTCCGGCCCTGTCGATTGCTATTACCGCCTCGATCTTAGGCGCCCAAGCGATTGGCGGCGGACGCGCTGAGCGTATCGGCCCGATTTTGCGCACGGGTTTGCTGATCAATCTGTGCCTGACCGGCGCGTTAATCATGCTGGGTTACGTGTTGTCCGATTGGTTGCTGGGGCTGTTCATCACCGACGCCCAGGCACATCTTCGCGCTGAACACCTGCTCCACATTATGCTCTGGAGCATTCTGGTATTTGGCTTCCAGGCCGTGATCGGCGGGATCATGCGCGCCAGCGGTGTGGTGCTGGTACCGATGGGCATTACGATTTTCTGTGTGCTGTGCATTGAACTGCCCGTGGCCTATGCGCTCAATGCGCACTTCGGCCTTGAAGGCGTATGGATGGCTTTCCCGGTGACTTATGTTGCGATGCTGATACTACAGACCCTGTACTACCGCTTGGTCTGGCGGCACAAACCGATTAAGCGGTTGGTTTAAACCCAAGTGCAGTCTATGAAACCCAACCACTACTGGCTTTTTGATCTGCGCTGCTTAAGATGGCCGACATCTTAATGTTGTCGGGCTTGGATCAGGGCCAATGTTGAACAAAGACACCATCTCTATTCAGTTGGTGCGTGAAGCGCTGTTGCAGAGTTGCGCATCAGTTAGCGGCATGCATGAAGTGCTACAAAAGGTTGGCATTAACCCGGCGTTGTTGGACGAGCCCAATGCGCGCGTGCCAGCCATCGCCTATGCCCGGATGTGGCGGCTGCTGGCGCGACGTTTGGACGATGAGTTTTTCGGCATGGACCCCCGCAAACTTCGTGCCGGAAGCTTGGAGTTCATGTGTCGCTCGGCCATGGCTCAGCCCACACTCGCACAGGGCGTGGAATCGGTCTTGGGGTTCTTGTCGCTCATGCTTGAACGTTTACCGGCGCGTCTGGTGCGCCAGCAAAGCGTGGCAGAAATCGTGGTGCACGAGCCTGAAGGGCAGTCGAGTCGCGCTTTCACCTATTTCGCCTACTGGATGATCGTACATGGTGTTGCCTGTTGGCTGGCTGGACGTCGAATTCCGATTCTGGCGATTGAGCTGCGCTGCGCTCAGCCCGACTACTGCGGTGACTATGAGGTGATGTTTTCCGATAACCTGCGTTTTGATCGCCCGCGCACGCGGATGATTTTTGCGGCCGATTATCTGGATGCACCCATCAAGCGTAGCGCTGAGGAGCTGCGACGATTTTTGGCTCAGGCGCCGGCTAATATTTTGGTTAAATATCGCGACCCGCAAAGCCTAGCGAGTCAGATCAAACAGGCTCTTCGGCACTTGCCAGCCGACCTGTGGCCCGAAACCCAAGGTATGGCGCAAAGCCTGTGCATGTCCGCATCAACCCTGCGTCGACGTTTGGCTGAAGAAGGGCAAACCTACCAAGGACTCAAGGACGGAGTGCGTAAAGAGTTAGCCATTGGTTGGTTGGCCGAGCCAGACCGTAGTTTTGCGGATATCGCTTTGCGTCTGGGGTTTGCGGATACCAGCTCGTTTTACAAAGCTTTTCGCAAATGGTCCGGCACCAATCCTGGGCACTATCGCAGTTTGATTCTGAGCGGTAGCTGAGCTGTCATTTATTGGCCTTGATGGTGGCTACCTCATCGGCTTTAACCTTGACTTGCTTACCCGCAATGTCTTGGAACTCATAAAAGCCGTTGGCATTTTTGGTGTTTGGCAGATCTTTAGTCAGGTACTGAGTGCCATTTTGCAGGGTCACTACGCTGGGGGTTGAGCAGCCAGCCAGAGTTAAAAACGCCACCACGAGCACAGGCAGACTCTTAATGTTGATCTTCATACCACGTGTCCTTGAACTGTTTGCGAAATAAAAATGAAGCACGCAGAGCGGTGTGTATTAGACGCGCATTTTGGACTTGGTTCGCTTATCCCTACAATTAAAATGGTGTTTTCGTACAAGTAATGCGTCTGTTTCGTGCTTTGGTACCTATATTTACGCTGTATCTCATTAAAAAGGATTGGGTTTAATGCCTCGCGTGCCCTTGAAAAAATCGAGCAATCCAAGGTTTGTGCGTATACGAGCTTTGCGTAACCACGTGGGTTTAGGGTTTGTAGCAAGCTTGTCGGTGCTGGCAGGGATGACCGATGCCATTGGTTTTTTGGCCGTGGGTGACTTCATTTCATTTATGAGTGGTAACACCACGCGGTTGGCGGTGGCCGTTGGTGAAGGTGATGTGCAGATCATTGTGCGTTTGGGGTGTGCAGTATTGGCGTTTGTCGTCGGTAATGCATTGGGTGTCGTGGTTGGGCGCTTGGGCGGGCGTCGAGCCTTGCCATTGATGCTACTCATCTCGGCCCTGTTGTGCACATCGGCACTGCTTCCGTTGGAAGCGCAGATACCTACATTTTTAACCGCGGTATTGGCCATGGGCATGCTCAATGCGGCGGTCGAGCAGGTCAATGGTTTGCAAGTGGGTTTGACCTACGTCACCGGAGCCTTGTCGCGCTTTGGTCGCAGCCTCGGTCGTTGGCTGCTGGGCGAGCAACGTCCGAGTTGGCGTTTGCAGGTTGCGCCGTGGACGGGAATGCTGGCTGGCGCTGTATTGGGGGCCATGCTTGAGGCGCGGTTTGGGGTCCATGCAATGCTGTTTAGTGCGGGGTTTGCTGCGTTGTTGGGTCTGGTTTCGCTGAAAATCCCACGTCGCTGGCAACGTGATTACATGCCCAAGTAATGGGGCTAACGTGAATGAGTACCACGCTGGATGTACGTGAGTGGTGAGTACTCATAAGTAACTGTACAACTTTTGGGACAATCCGTTTTGTAATGCCTGCTGTATAGAAGCCTGTGAACGTGTAGTTTCTCCAGCGTTGTACTTAAAGACCTTGGTTTGAAAGCTATTTAAGACCCTGTGTCATTGTTTATTGTTAGGAATAACCATGCTGGATATAACTGCAAAAAAAATCTTCGCTGGCGCTTTTATGGCGACTCTTTTATCAGGTGTCAGCGTTGCCTACGCGGCGCCTGTAGACCCTCTCAACATTGCTGGTCATTATCAGTGCACAGGGTTTGACAGTCATGATGGCCCGCTGCAAGGGGATCTGGTATTAACTCTGGATGAAGACGCCAGCCAGTTTGACAAAAGTTTTGGGGCTTATCGTTTAAAACTGAATGTCGGAACTGAAGCGGCACCTGTTACCTACACCGGTTATGCTGCTGCGCAGGGGCAGTTGCTATCCATCTACTTTGCCAATGACAGTGCGCAGGCGCCCACAGATCGGGGCGTCGGCATCGCTGTAATAACCCATGATCAAGACAGCCAAGGCCAATACACCACAACATTGCATAAATCTTATTACTTACCTGACTATATGCGCGACAGCCAAGATGGATATGGTCCTGGCGGACGTGGCACTGAAGTTTGTATTAAAAAGCCCACTCATTAAATGCATAAAACCCCGGATAGAGTCCGGGGTTTTATTGGCCGACAGTTATCAGCTGTAGCTGTTAACTTTTACCAGGGATTGCTCGGTTTGAGCCTTTTCCCATGTCAGCGTTAGTGTTTCTAACACGCTCGCCATGAACGCTTTGTCAGCAGCGGCTTTTTTACCGACGTAGCCTTGGCCGCGACGGTACATTTTGAGATGAGCTCGCATGTGTGGGCGATCTTTCTCGAATTGGGTTTCTTCCTTGCACGCTACGACGCGTTCAATATGAACATCGCCTTTCTCACAGACCCACAAGATGTGGTCGTTTAGCGTGTCTTTCTGAGCAGCGAAGAGTCGAGCCAGCTCGTTAACAGTCGGTTGGTTATTCAGGTTCATAGCTAACTCCTTGACCACTCGTTGATCTGTCTAATTGATTCGTGCAACTGCTCATGCAGCGCTACGTAGTGTCCATCTAAAGCAGATCTGGCCTTGAGTCCTGCAGATGTAGTAGCGAAATAAAACACTACAACATGCTGCCTACCGCGAGGGAGAGCAACGTTAACCAGGATGCTTGAGCGACAAGTCGCATCACCACAAGCCTCTTGAGGACGTTTCGCTAGCCTCTCACGTCTTAAAAACGGACGATTAAGCCAGGTCAGCTTCATCAATTCTGCCTTGTGGGCAGTACCTATCCCGGAACAGCTCGACAGCTCGTCGAGCATGCTTGCAACAACCCTTTCCAGCGCTTCCGGTGGGGAAGACGTCTGCATAATGCGATGGGAAATTTGTGTCGTCAACCAATATGTAGTGTTTATTTTTATTCACTACATATGTGACTGGCGGGTCGCTTTTGAGTGTGCCGGTCATCTGCCTTAAGGCGTCGAGATGGTTATCGAAGGCGTGATTCGGGCATGTAAGACACTTGCTTATAGGCGGGGGAGGTGAGGTGTATGCCAACGCATTTTGCAGACCGCGGCAACTGACGGTATGGAGTGCTCGATGACTTTGTATTGGCCAAAACAGTCAGGCAGTTTGAGCGGTTTGACCATTGTTGTAGAGCCTTTGCGAGGCGACTATCAGTAGGATTTTTCACGGCTCCCATTCCTAAAAATAATGACCGAGGGATTCTGCTGATGCGCGACTATCTGACCGCGACGAATGACTTTGACTACCAACGGACGGTGGCAGGTGCACTGACCGGGCATTTGTCGGCACTCAATGCCTGTGTTGAGTGTTGCGACCGACATGCCTTGCCGGGTCGTATTGCATTGTTTTGGGAGGGGCGCGACGCCAGTAGCGCGACGTACACCTTCACCGACTTGCAGGATAAGGCCGCGCGTTTTGCCAATTTCTTACGGGCCCAAGGTGTCAAGCAGGGGGACAAGGTGGCAGGCTTACTGCCGCGTAATGTCGAACTGCTAATAGCCGTACTGGCCACTTGGCGCATCGGTGCGATTTATCAACCTCTGTTTACTGCATTTGGGCCCAAAGCGATTGAACACCGCCTCAACAGTTCAGGGGCTGTGATAGTGCTAACTGATGCGCTAAACCGCCCCAAACTTAATGAGGTTAACGATTGCCCAGCTATCGTTACCGTGGCTGCCGCCAAGGGCCAAGGCCTGGTGCGCGGCGATTACAGTTTTTGGGCGGAGCTGGACAACTATTCGGCGGTGTGTGAACCCGTGTTGTTGAACGGTGACGACCCCTTTCTCATGATGTTTACCTCGGGCACGACTGGCCCCGCCAAGCCGTTGTTGGTGCCGCTCAAAGCGATGGTGGCTTTCCAGAGTTACACCCGTGATGCGGTAGATTTGCGCCCAGAGGATTCATTCTGGAACTTGGCCGATCCGGGGTGGGCCTATGGGATCTACTACGGAATCACCGGGCCTCTGTCGATGGGCCATCCGATTACGCTTTACGACGGTTCGTTTACGGTTGAAAGCACCTGTCGAATCATCAAGAAGTACGGCATCACCAACCTCACAGGGTCACCGACTGCCTATCGTCTACTGATTGCGGCAGGTGAGGCGTTTTCAAGCAAGATCAAAGGCCAGTTACGTGCCGTCAGTAGTGCGGGTGAACCTCTTAACCCAGAAGTGATTCGCTGGTTCGCCGAAGAACTCAACGTGACCATCCACGACCATTACGGGCAAACCGAAGTGGGCATGGTGCTGTGCAACCATCATGGATTGGAGCACCCGGTGCACATGGGCGCTGCGGGCTTTGCCTCACCTGGCCACCGGATCGTGGTCTTGGACGACAATCATCAAGAATTGGCTGTGGGTCAGCCAGGCATTTTGGCGGTCGATCGCAGTCAGTCACCGATGTGCTGGTTTGCAGGCTACCAAGGTCTGCCGACGAAAGCGTTTGTTGGCAATTACTACTTGAGCGGCGACACCGTTGAATGGAACCCGGACGGCAGCATCAGTTTTGTTGGGCGCAGCGATGACGTGATCACCACCTCGGGTTATCGCGTTGGGCCTTTTGATGTGGAAAGCGCCTTGATCGAACACCCGTCTGTAGTTGAAGCCGCGGTGGTCGGCAAGCCTTGCCCTGAGCGGACCGAGCTGGTTAAGGCGTTTGTGGTGTTGAACCCGCAATTTTTAGGTGATGCACAACTGGCCGAAACCCTGCGTTTGCACGTGCGCCAGCGTTTGGCGGCGCACGCTTACCCCCGTGAAATCGAATTTGTCAGCGAATTGCCGAAAACCCCAAGCGGCAAGTTGCAGCGCTTTATTTTGCGCAATCAAGAAATTGCCAAGGCTGAGCAGGCGCAAAACGCCAAGGCTACAGCCTGATATCGAACCCTCAGGAACCCTTATGCAAATCGAAAACAAGGTTTTTATCGTCACCGGTGGCGCATCCGGTTTAGGTGCAGCCACAGCTGAGATGCTCGTTAAAGCGGGTGCCAAGGTGATGTTGGTCGATCTAAATGCCGAAGCTGTGGCCGCGCAAGCGAACCGACTTGGCGTACAAAGCACGGTCGCGGATATCAGTCAGACGGATGCAGCAAAGGCTGCTGTGGATGACACTGTCGCCGCGTTCGGGCAGGTCAATGGCTTGGTGAACTGTGCCGGGGTTGTCCGGGGTGAAAAAATACTTGGCAAAAACGGCCCCCATTCGCTGGAGAACTTCAGCCAAGTGATTAACGTCAACCTGATTGGCAGTTTCAACATGCTGCGTCTGGCGGCCGCGGCAATTGCCGAAACGGCAGCTGATGCCGATGGCGAACGGGGAGTGATCATTAACACGGCGTCAGTCGCCGCGTTCGATGGGCAAATCGGTCAGGCCGCCTATGCAGCTTCCAAGGGCGCGATTACCAGCTTGACCTTGCCCGCAGCGCGTGAGCTGGCTCGTTTCGGGATTCGGGTCATGACCATCGCTCCGGGCATTTTCGAAACACCCATGATGGCCGGTATGACGCCTGAGGTTCGTGATTCTTTGGCCGCGGGAGTGCCGTTTCCGCCACGCTTAGGCAAGCCGAGTGAATACGCGTCGCTCGCCCAGCACATTATTGAAAACAGCATGCTTAATGGCGAAGTCATCCGTCTCGACGGCGCCCTGCGCATGGCCGCGAAATAAGAGGTATGAAATGACCATTGCCAATGATCCGATTGTTATTGTGAGCGCGGTACGTACGCCCATGGGCGGCTTCCAGGGCGACTTCAAAAACCTGACCTCGCCGCAGTTGGGCGCTGCTGCGATAAGCGCAGCCGTTGAACGCGCGGGTATTGACCCGAGCAGTGTGGACGAAGTGCTGTTTGGTTGCGTGCTGTCAGCCGGGCTGGGCCAAGCGCCTGCGCGGCAAGCGGCACTCGGAGCCGGGTTAGACAAAGGTACGCGCTGTACCACGTTAAACAAAATGTGCGGTTCGGGCATGCAAGCTACGATTCTGGCCCATGACCAATTGCTCGTCGGGAGTGTCGATGTGGTGGTGGCGGGCGGTATGGAGAGTATGTCTAACGCGCCGTACTTACTCGATCGCGCGCGTAGCGGCTACCGTATGGGGCACGGCCGGGTGCTTGATCATATGTTTCTCGACGGCCTAGAAGATGCGTACGACCGTGGCCGTTTGATGGGCACCTTCGCTGAAGATTGCGCGCAGGGCCATGGTTTCACCCGTGAGGCTCAGGATGAGTTTGCAGTGGCATCGCTGATGCGTGCGCAACAAGCGATCAAGGATGGCAGTTTTAAAGCTGAGATCGTGCCAGTGCAGGTCGCAGTCGGTAAAGAACAGCGCTTGATCAGCGATGACGAGCAGCCGCCGAAGGCTAATTTGGCGAAAATTCCGACCTTGAAACCGGCGTTTCGCGAGGGTGGCACGGTGACAGCGGCCAACTCCAGCTCCATCTCCGATGGCGCGGCGGCGTTGGTGCTGATGCGTCGTTCGCAAGCGCAAAAGCGCGGTCTAACACCGTTGGCGGTGATCCATGGTCACGCGGCGTTTGCCGACGAGCCAGGGTTGTTCCCGACTGCGCCGATTGGGGCAATCAAACGTTTGATGGACAAAACAGGCTGGAATGTGTCCGAGGTCGATCTGTTTGAGATCAACGAGGCGTTTGCAGTTGTCACCTTAGTGACCATGCAGGAGCTGGGGCTAGCGCACGACAAGGTTAACGTCTATGGCGGTGCCTGCGCCCTTGGGCATCCGATCGGTGCATCGGGTGCGCGTATTCTGGTTACCTTGCTTTCAGCCTTGCGCCAGCGTCAGTTAAAACACGGCGTTGCTGCTATCTGCATTGGCGGCGGTGAAGCCACGGCGATTGCCGTGGAATGCCTGTACTAAGGACTTTTATGCTGCCTACCTTCGAACAATTACAAATTCGCGAAGCGGCCCAACAGTTTGCACAAGAGCGCTTGAAGCCTTTTGCGGCTGAGTGGGACAAACATCATCGCTTTCCTCGTGAGGCGGTCGCTGAGATGGCCGAGTTGGGCTTTTTTGGCATGTTGGTGCCAGAAGAGTGGGGTGGTTGTGACGTGGGGTATCAAGCCTACGCGATGGCCCTAGAAGAAATCGCCGCCGGTGATGGTGCCTGTTCCACGATCATGAGCGTGCACAATTCGGTGGGCTGCGTGCCGATTCTTAAATACGGCACCGAACAGCAAAAGCGCGATTTTTTGTTGCCGCTGGCCAGTGGCGTGCAGCTGGGCGCGTTCGCCTTGACTGAACCACAAGCAGGTTCTGATGCCAGCGACCTCAAAACCCGTGCTCGTCGCGATGGTGATTACTACGTGCTCAATGGCTGCAAACAATTCATCACATCCGGGCAAAATGCTGGGGTCGTGATCGTGTTTGCGGTGACAGATCCGGCGGCAGGTAAGCGTGGCATCAGCGCGTTTATCGTACCCACCGACTCGCCTGGCTACAGCGTGGCCCGGGTAGAAGACAAGCTGGGACAGCATGCGTCAGATACCTGCCAGATCTTATTTACTGACTTAAAAGTACCCGTCGCCAATCGCCTCGGCGAAGAAGGTCAGGGCTACAAAATCGCCTTGAGCAATCTTGAAGGCGGGCGCATTGGAATTGCCTCCCAAGCCGTCGGCATGGCCCGCGCCGCCTTTGAGGTTGCCCGTGACTATGCGCGTGAGCGCGTGACCTTCGGCCAACCGCTGATTGAGCATCAGGCAGTGGCGTTTCGCTTGGCAGATATGTCGACGCAAATCGCTGTCGCCCGGCAAATGGTTCAGTACGCCGCGGCGTTGCGTGACAGTGGTCAATCGGCGTTGGTTGAAGCCTCGCAGGCCAAACTGTTTGCCTCGGAAATGGCTGAACAGGTGTGTTCCAAGGCATTGCAAACCTTGGGGGGGTATGGCTATTTGAACGACTTCCCGTTGGAGCGAATCTATCGCGATGTGCGGGTGTGCCAGATCTACGAAGGCACCAGCGATATTCAGCGCATGGTCATTTCGCGCAATCTTTGAATTGAGGACGTTACTGATGAGCTACGAAACCATTTTGTTAGACATTCATGGGCAAGTGGGCCTGATCACCTTAAACCGGCCGCAGGCGTTGAATGCCCTGAATGCTCAGTTGGTCAGCGAAGTGAATCATGCTTTGGACGCTTTGGAAGCGGATAACAGCATTGGATGCATCGTCATCACTGGCTCAAAAAAAGCCTTTGCTGCCGGCGCAGATATCAAAGAAATGGCGGAGCTGACTTATCCGCAGATTTACCTTGAAGACTTGTTCTCGGACAGTGATCGAGTATCGACCCGTCGTAAACCAATCATTGCGGCAGTGGCTGGTTTTGCCTTGGGTGGCGGTTGTGAACTGGCGATGATGTGCGACTTTATTTTGGCCGGCGATAACGCAAAATTTGGGCAGCCGGAAATCAACTTAGGTGTGTTACCGGGCATGGGCGGCACTCAGCGTCTGACGCGTGCTGTGGGCAAGGCCAAGGCCATGGAAATGTGCCTCAGTGGGCGTTTGATGGATGCCGTTGAGGCAGAGCGTTCGGGGTTGGTGGCGCGAGTGATTGCAGTGGATGAGTTGCTGGACGAAGCGTTGAAAGTAGCCGCCACGATCGCCAAAAAATCGCTGCCGGTGCTGATGCTGACTAAAGAAAGTGTTAATCGTGCGTTTGAAGTGAACTTGACTGAAGGTGTGCGTTTTGAGCGTCGAGTTTTCCATTCGCTGTTCGCCACCCATGATCAAAAAGAAGGCATGGCAGCCTTTGTCGGCAAGCGTGAAGCGCAGTTCAAGAACAGCTAAACGTCGTCTTCAGTTGGTGTAAGGATGCTTGTATGTGGTCTTTTGCTTTTGACGATCAAAAGATCGCAGCCTGCGGTATCTACGAAAACTTTTATCCAGTTAGCCACGCGAGAGCGCGGCAACTGGACTAAAGAGTACCGCCTGACTAGATCAGATAATTCTTCAGCTCTCGGGCAATCACCATGCGCTGAATTTCACTCGATCCTTCGTAGATCTGAGTAATGCGTGCGTCGCGGTAGTAACGCTCCACTGGATAGTCTTCCAGATAGCCATAGCCGCCATGAATCTGGATAGCTTTGGAACACACAAACTCGGCTATTTCCGAAGCAAACAGTTTGGCTTGTGAGGCTTCTGACAAGCACGGTTTGCCCGCGCTGCGCAGGCGCGCGGCGTGCAAGATCAACAACCGGGCTGCGTTCAGCCGAGTTTGCATATCCGCCAGCATGTTGGCCACGCTTTGGTGCTCAATGATGGCCTTGTCGAATTGCACTCGATCACGGGCGTAGGCCAAGGCTGCTTCAAAAGCAGCTCGTGCAATGCCCAGTGCTTGTGCAGCAATGCCGATGCGTCCGCCTTCAAGGTTGGACAGGGCGATGGCTAGCCCTTTGCCGCGCTCGCCCAATAAATTGGCTTCTGGCACGGTGCAGTTATTCAGCGTTACGGCGCAGGTGTCCGATGCACGAATACCCATTTTGTGTTCTGTGCGGTCAACGATAAAACCGGGCGTGTCGGTGGGTACTAAAAAGGCCGACAGGCCTTTTTTACCGAGTTCTGGATCTGTGACGGCGAATACAATGGCCAGTTTGGCGCGCTTGCCGTTGCTGACAAACTGCTTGGCGCCATTAATCACCCATTGACCGTCACGCAGTTCGGCTCGGGTACGTAAATTGTGGGCTTCGGAGCCCGCTTGCGGCTCCGTCAGGCAGAAACAGCCGATAGCTTGACCGCTGGCCAGTTCGGCCAACCAAGTTTGCTTTTGCGCTTCATTACCGTATTTGAGGATCGGGCCGCAGCCCACGGAGTTGTGAATGCTCATAAGAGCGCCTGTGGCGCCATCACCGGCCGATATTTCTTCGACAGCTAACGCGTAAGCCACGTAGTCGACATAGGTGCCGCCCCATTCCTCAGGGACGACCATGCCGAGCAGACCGAGCTCACCCATTTTTGACACCAGCGCGTCGTCGATCCAGCCTGCCTTTTCCCAAGCCTGAGCATGGGGAGCAATTTCGCCACGGGCAAAGTCACGCGCCATGTCCCGGATCATTACTTGTTCTTCAGTCAGTTCAAGGTCTTGCATGGCTCATACTCTGCTCTGTTTGAAGTCAGTGAAGAAACTGGCGACGTGCTTGGGATCAAGCTCGGCTAGGGTCGGGGGGTTCCAACGTGGATTTTTGTCTTTGTCGATGATCAACGCGCGCACACCTTCGATGAGGTCGCCGCGATCAAACCATTGGCGATCCAGGTGCAATTCGAGTACGAAGCACTGCTCAAGATTAAGTTGGCGGCTGTGGCGGAGCATTTCGAGGGTAACGCCCATGCCCAGCGGCGAGCGCGTTTCCAGCAGGTTTGCGGTTTCAATGGCCCACTCACGGTGCTGCTCTGCGGTGACAGCGCGCAGTTCAGCGACGATTTTAGGGACGCTGTCGTGGGCAAAAATTTCGTCAATCAAGGGTCGCAGCTTGGCCAGCGGAGCGTCGGGCAGCGTTTGTACCGCAAAGGTAGCCAGCAGCGCTGTGAGTTCTTCACGCGGGGATTTTTGCCACTTGAGTTGATCGAGACTCTGCTCCAGCTCAGGCAATTTGCTGCTGTCTGTGTACCAGTCTGCCAATCCGCAATACAACGCATCGCTTGCGCGAATCTGTATGCCGCTGACACCCAAGTAGGTGCCAATTTGGCCTGGAGTTCGGGTCAGGAAGTAGCTGGCGCCTACGTCCGGGAAATAGCCAATGGCGACTTCTGGCATCGCCAATCGGCTGCGCTCGGTGATTAGGCGCAGGCTAGAGCCTTGCGCCAAGCCCATGCCACCACCCAGTACGTAGCCATCCAATAGCGCGAGTACGGGTTTGGGGTAGCGATGCAAGGTGAGGTCTAGTGCGTATTCTTCTTCAAAGAAAATACTGTGCACGGTGTCTTTGCATTTATAGCTGTCATACAACGAACGTATATCGCCGCCAGCACAAAAAGCTTTTTCGCCAGCGCCGCGTAATACCACGGCGTTGATGACTGAATCTTTGGCCCAGGCATCAAGATGCTGTTGCAGGCTGCGGATCATTGGCAGATCTAACGCGTTCAGGCCGCTGGGGCGATTCAGGGTCAAGTAGCCAATTTGGTTACGGACTTCGGCAAGTATGGTGCTTTGAGTTGGCTCGACAGCCTGTGTCGGTGAGGATGAAACCTGAGCAGTCATCACTAACTCCCTGCTGTGTATTATTTTTAGAATGTGTCCGCGGGCGAACGATAGTCGATGCTAACAGTGCAAATTTACCGATTACAACCGTGATAAGTGCAGGGCTAGTATGCATTTTTGCACGGAGAACAGGCGCACAAACCCACAGCTTATTGCGTTATTGCGCCAGCCAACCGCCATCGACGTTCCAAGCGGCGCCACGAACTTGACTGCCCGCTTCGCTGCATAAGAACAGAACTAACTCGCCCAGTTGTGGCGGAGTCACGAACTCCAGTGACGGTTGTTTCTCGGCTAACAAGTCGTGTTGTGCTTGATAAGGGTCAATGCCTTGGTTGATGCGTTGATCTATCTGCTTTTGTACCAGCGGTGTCAGCACCCAGCCGGGGCAGATGGCATTGCAGGTGATGTTGCTGGCGGCCGTTTCGAGGCCGACAACTTTGGTCAGGCCAATCACCCCGTGTTTGGCCGCCACATAGGCAGCTTTGCCGACTGATCCTACAAGGCCGTGAACCGAGGCTATATTGACCACACGACCCCAGCCACGCTTGCGCATGCCGGGCAGGGTGAGGCGGGTGCTGTGAAAGACCGAGGATAGATTAATCGCGATGATGGAGTCCCAGCGCTCCACCGGAAACTCTTCGACACTGGACACGTGCTGGATCCCGGCGTTATTGACCAAGATGTCGATGCCGCCAAACTCGCGTTCGGCGTAGTTGATCATGTCAGCGATCTGCGCCGGGTCGCTAACATCGGCAGGGTGGTGACCCACCTTGCCGCCGAACTGTTGTAGGTCTGTAATGACTTTGCTGGCATCACCAAAACCGTTGAGTATCAGGTCGGCGCCAGCCTTGGCCAAGCTTTGGGCTATACCCAGACCAATACCGCTGGTGGAACCGGTAACCAAAGCAGTTTTACCTTTAAGGCTCATGATCAATTCCTAAGGTGGGACACGGTGAGTTCGTCGATTAGAAAACGTAGCACGAGGTTTGCAATTGCGGATACGAAACGGCCCACCAAAGGTGGGCCGTTTCGCACTTAACCGGAGGAATTAGTCCTGGCGGCTGGTGACTTCCAGCAGGTGATAACCAAACTGGGTTTTAACCGGGCCTTGCACCACGTTGATTGGTGCACTGAAGACGACGGTGTCGAATTCTTTAACCATTTGGCCTGGACCGAAAGAACCCAGGTCACCGCCTTGACGGCTAGAAGGGCAAGTGGAATTTGCCTTGGCGACCTCGGCGAAATCAGCGCCGCCTTCGATTTGCGCTTTGAGTTCGTTGCACTTGGCTTCGCTGGAAACCAGGATGTGGCGGGCAGTGGCTTTAGCCATGGGTGTACTCCTTGCAAGAAAGTGTTGAGCCTACCGGATTAAGTGGCTTTTTTCTCAGCAAAGTTCCCTGAGTATGTGACGGAGTCGTTGTGTCACAGCCCTTGCTCCTTGAGGCGTCGTGCATGCTCGACATACAGCGCCACAGGGTTGGCCTCACTACGAGTCATGCCGCCCATTTGGTTGACGGTGTCCAAGTGATCCATAGCGTAATCCGATTTGATCACTGTGCCTAAGTGTGAGCTGAATCGGCCAACCATACCGTCATTGGCTTTAGTCTCCCGGGTGAAGAAGCTGGAAAACGCTCTGCAGGCGCTGTGCATAGGGTCGAATATGTTCATTGATTCCGAGAGCAAGGAGCCTTTGATAATTCCGCTCCATGAGTAATAAAACACGTCATTGACCTGGGCTGCGCCCATGCCGCCCCACGTTTGCGGCAGACCTTGGGGGTATTTTTGGTTAAAGGCGCTCACACCTTGAGAGGTTAGTGCATTGAGTGCTTCAAGCGCATGTTGGGGCAATTGTGGCTTACCACTGAGCACTGACATGAAGGTGCCGAAAGCGTTGGTCATTGCTGCGGCCACCACTTCAGGCAAGGCGCCCGGAGTAAAGGCTAGGCGCAGTCTGTCGGCCAGCTCTGAACCATGATTGGGGCCGCTAACCGAGGTGACAGAAGCAACGGATTCAGGATCAACAGCTGCTGCATAACGCGAGGTGAGTGCGCCTTGGCTGTGTCCAATCAAATTAATTCGTTTTGATCCAGTTTGTCGGCGCAGATCATGTATTTGCTTAAGTAGTTGCTCGCCACGCGCTTCATTGCTGTTGGCGGCAGAGACTGAGGCGACAAATACATTAGCCCCTGCATCGTGCAGTGCTTCATGTATTCCATTGAAGTAGCTTAGGGAGCCAATTCGGTCGAAGCCAAAGAGTCCATGGACCAATAAAATGGGATGTTGAGTGTTTGCTATACCCGTCATGATGGTTCTCGATAAGGTGTTTTGAGGTCATATAAACACCTTAGTCGACGACTTGACGTTGGCAGAACGGGTTGCAGGGCGTTGCCGTCGCAAGGGTAGGGCTGGAGCTCTCGGCTCAGAGCAGTAGGTTGATAATTCTTAGTTCTAGAGGGAGGGTTCGTATAAAAACATGGAAGCTTTCAGACAGCTTTAGTCGTCTTACCTGTCAGGCGCGATCGACCTTGCGCAACCGTGAGCAAGGCCCATCGGTGCGCAATGATCAAATGATGTGTTGTTAACTGGCGGCGACTCGCGAGTGTCGTTGCTCTTGCAATTTGTATGCAGCATCGCTCAGTAATTGTTCGGTAGCCTCCCATCCTAGGCAGCCGTCGGTGATAGAAACGCCGTAGCGCAGGTCGCGGCTTAAGGGCTGGCATCCCTCAAATAGATGACTTTCCAGCATCATCCCAATCAATGACCGATCGCCTTCTAAACGTTGCGCCAGCACCTCATTGAAGACATCGGGTTGGCGCGAAGGGTCTTTACCACTGTTGGCGTGACTGCAGTCCACCATCAAGCGCGCCGGGATGGCGTTTTTTTCGAGCCCGGCGCGGGCGCTTGCCACGCTGCTGCGATCGTAGTTTGGACCGCTGTGCCCGCCGCGCAGAACCAGATGTGTGTCCGGGTTGCCTGGGGTCATGATAATTGCAGGATGCCCTTGGCTATCCACCCCGAAGTGACGGTGCCCATGTGCAGCTGAGCGCATGGCATCGCATGCTATTGCAACGCTGGCGTCAGTGCCGTTTTTGAAGCCGACAGGTAGGTTGAGACCGCTGGCCATTTCGCGGTGTATCTGTGATTCAGTGGTGCGGGCGCCAATCGCAACCCAGCCCAATAAGTCATCGAAGTAACCGGCGGCCATGGGTTGCAGCAGTTCAGTGGCAATCGGCAGACCCATGCGCAGCATCTCGATCATCAGCTCGCGTGATAACGTGAGGCCGTGCGCCATGTCGTCGCTGGCGTCCAAATGAGGATCGTAAGCCAAACCTTTCCAGCCGACGGTGGTACGGGGTTTTTCGACGTATGCACGCATTACCAGCAACATGTCATCGCTCAAGTCGTGAGACAGGGCGGCCAAACGACTGGCGTATTCAAGCGCGCTAATTGGATCGTGAATAGAGCAGGGGCCGACAACAATCAGCAGGCGGGAGTCTTCGCCGTTGAGGATGGCGCGTATGGCTTCGCGCTGTTGCCGTACTTGGCGGCTTAGCTGTGCGCTGAGCGGTAAGTGTTGCTTAAGCTCAAAAGAGCTGGGCAGGCGCTGGGTCAAGACGGTTTGAGTATCGGTGTGAGCAGTGTTTGGTAAAGCACAAATGGATGCGTTCATGGTGTTTGCTTCCTGGGCGGGCGGCGGGTTCTCCCGCGTGCTCAACCCTATTGGGGTGTTCGACAATTGGCCAGACTGGCTGTGAGTGCATGCTTGCCACCGATAGATGTCCGTTCGGAGGCGGCAGGCTGTCCCGAACGGCGGGTAATAAATCGCCAGGTAGCGCAAAGGTCGAAGCGGTAATAAGTGGTGTAGTTCATGTGTGCATTCCTCAATTAAATAATTTTTCAGGGCGCTGAAAAAACAAAACCCCCGGTCGGGAGGCCGACCGGGGGTGAGTATTCTCTGGTAGGCGACCCGTTTAAAGTGGCCGCCGGATGGGTATCAGGCGCGCCAGTGGCTAAACCAATACCCAAAATAAAATTGTGCAGTCGAGTGTGCATTGTTCGTGCGCACAGCAGCAGCTAGGCGCTGGGTAGCGACCTGCGTGCAAATTGCTGTATCCACGTGATGCGACATGTGTCTTCTCCACTCAATGGTCAGGAGCTTACTCGAGACCCAGCGCTGGATTCAATTAAAACTTGCGGCCTATCTGGTGACCAGGTCGTGCTGCTGATATACGTGATGATTGAGCGGGTGCGACAACTTTATACACATTTGTTTATCGGTTGGTTTGGCAGCCAAGCAGCAGAGGTCTAATCTGTTCATATGTTTCATCGGGCAACCTGCTCGATTAAGCGCATACTCAAGTCAGTTCGTCACTTTTTAGCTTCAGTTGCGTCGCCAGGAGGAGAAAGAATTATGCCGTCTTTCATTCCCAGCAGTACCGCTACCTTGTGCGCCTCTCCGCGCTTTCCTTTTTTGCGTCCAGAAAGCACTTGATAAGTGGTTGCCGGATCAACGCCATGTTCTCGAGCGAACTCTTGAACGGATTTTCCCTGGTGCTCGAGCCAGGCTTTTGCTTGAGCGGCAGTACGGATTTCGTCCATGGTTTAAAACCGTTTAATGTTGTTCAATAGTGTTCGTTTTTTATAGAATACACTATTCTTGTGAGTGTTTAATATGGATTCGCATATTCAAACGGGTGTAATTGGCTCGCGTTTACGCAAGGAAAGAGAGCGCTTGGGGCTCTCGCAAAAAATATTCGGCGAAATTGGTGGGGTCGAAGCGAATGCCCAAGGCAAATATGAGAACGGTGACCGTGCGCCCAAAGCGAACTACTTATCACGAGTGGCTGAGCGCGGAGTAGATGTGCTGTATGTTTTGACTGGCACGCGCACCCCGACATTAGTCGATAACCTGACTCAGCTAGAGGAGAAGGTTTTGGTTAATTATCGCGTGCTGCATAAAGACGATCAGGAGGCTATTGATCAATTAACGACTAGCTTGGCGCAGATGTCGGTTGCGCTTCCGATGCGTAAACGGCAAGAGCCCAATGACACATGAGTCAATGAGAAGGCTCGATTAGCGCTCAATGCACAGGCTTATCGAGTCACGAACGCATGATAGGTAGGTCGACTGAATTATTTTTGCTAAGGTAGGCGGCACCAACTAAGACGCAATATGCGAGGTGTCGACTTGATTCGGGTTCTGGTGGTCGATGATCACGATCTTGTGCGTACGGGCATTTCACGAATGCTGTCTGATATTGATGGCCTACAGGTCGTGGGTCAGGCCGAGTCTGGCGAGGAGGCACTCGTCAAAGCGCGCGAGTTGAAACCGGATGTGGTCCTGATGGACGTCAAAATGCCTGGAATTGGTGGTCTAGAAGCGACGCGTAAAATAATGCGTAGCCACCCGGATATCAAAGTTGTGGCTGTCACGGTGTGTGAAGAGGATCCTTTCCCCACACGTTTACTGCAAGCAGGCGCTGCGGGCTACATGACCAAAGGAGCTGGCCTGGCCGAAATGGTACAGGCAATCCGGTTAGTGTTTGCTGGACAGCGTTATATCAGTCCGCAGGTCGCTCAGCAGTTGGCTCTCAAGTCTTTCCAGCCTGCCAGCAACTCTCCTTTTGATGCCTTGTCTGAGCGTGAGATCCAGATTGCGCTGATGATTGTCGGTTGCCAAAAGGTGCAGATCATTTCCGATAAGCTTTGCCTGTCACCCAAGACGGTCAATACCTACCGCTATCGTATTTACGAAAAACTTTCAGTCACAAGTGATGTTGAATTGACCTTATTGGCCGTTCGGCATGGCATGGTTGATGCTGGATAAAGATGACTGACGTGTTTGATTCGAGTGCATTTCTGTCGACGTGTAGCGGCAGACCCGGCGTGTATCGCATGTTTGATAGTGATGCGCGTCTACTTTATGTAGGCAAAGCTAAGAACCTGAAAAAACGCTTGGCCAGCTATTTTCGTAAAACCGGTCTTGCACCTAAAACAGCGGCGCTGGTCGGGCGCATCGCGCAGATCGAAACTACGATAACTGCAAACGAAACCGAGGCGTTACTGCTTGAACAGACGCTTATTAAAGAGTGGCGGCCGCCGTATAACATTCTGCTGCGCGACGATAAATCCTATCCGTACGTATTTCTATCCGATGGTAAATACCCACGGCTGAGCATTCATCGCGGAGCGAAAAAGCAGAAAGGTAAGTATTTTGGTCCTTACCCCAGTGCGGGTGCGATTCGTGAAAGCCTGAGCCTTTTGCAGAAAACATTCTTGGTCCGTCAGTGCGAAGACAGCTACTTCAAAAATCGTACCCGGCCATGTTTGCAGTATCAGATAAAACGTTGCAAAGGGCCGTGCGTTGGCTTGGTTGAGCCTGATGTTTATGCCCAAGATGTCCGCCATTCAGTGATGTTTCTTGAGGGGCGTAGCAGTGCGCTGACTGAGGAACTGGGTAATGAGATGGAAGAAGCGGCCAGCACCCTCGATTTTGAGCGTGCAGCTGAACTGCGTGATCAGATTTCGTTGTTACGTCGAGTTCAAGACCAGCAAAGCATGGAAGGTGGCACCGGTGATGTCGATGTGGTGGCTGCTTTTGTAAACCCAGGGGGCGCGTGCGTACATTTAATTAATGTGCGCGGCGGTCGAGTGCTGGGTAGCAAGAACTTCTTTCCGCAGGTCGGTATTGAGGAAGAGGTGGCAGAAGTCATGGCCGCTTTCCTCGGGCAGTACTACATCAGCAGCCCTGAGCGTGATCTGCCGAGCGAGTTGATCGTCAACGTAGAGCACGAGAGTTTCGCTGCAATCAGCGATGCAATTGAAGCGTTACGCGGCCGAGAAATGGCTATTAGCTATCGCGTGCGTGGCACCCGTGCTCGCTGGCAGCAATTGGCGGTCACTAATGCTGAGCAAGCGTTGAGCGCGCGTCTGACAAACCGTTTACATGTTGCCGCGCGCTTTGAAGCATTGGCTCAAGTACTAAAACTCGACGAGATTCCGCAGCGGCTGGAATGTTATGACATCAGTCACTCTAGCGGCGAAGCGACCGTAGCGTCTTGCGTGGTATTTGGCCCTGAAGGCCCGATCAAGTCTGATTACAGGCGTTTTAACATCGAAGGTGTCACCCCCGGTGATGACTATGCCGCCATGCATCAAGCCTTGATGCGACGCTTTAGCCGACTTAAAGAAGGGGAGGGCAAACTGCCTGATATTCTGTTGGTCGACGGCGGTAAGGGGCAGTTATCTATGGCCCGCGATATGCTTAATGAATTGGCAATACCGGACTTGATTTTGCTCGGGGTAGCCAAAGGTGCAACACGTAAAGCTGGTTTCGAAACCCTTTATCTGAATGATGCGGCTCATGAGTTCACCTTAAAAGGTGACTCCCCAGCTTTGCATTTGATCCAGCAGATTCGTGACGAGGCTCACCGATTTGCAATTACAGGACACCGTGCTCGACGTGGAAAAACCCGTAACACTTCAACCCTAGAAGGGATTGCGGGCGTAGGCCCGACTCGCCGCCGTGAGTTGTTGAAACATTTTGGTGGATTACAAGAGCTGTCTCGTGCAAGCATCGAAGAAATTGCTAAAGCCCCCGGCATCAGTAAAAAGCTCGCAGAGTTGATTTATGCAAACCTACACAGCGAGTAGAATGCCCCCTTACCTCGTAGCCAGTTGTGCCGATGAATATCCCTAATTTGATCACCGTTCTACGCGTTCTACTGATTCCGTTCTTTATTTTGTTGTACTACCTTCCCTATAGCTGGAGCTATGTGGCAGCAAGCTCGGTGTTTGCTTTTGCAGCGGCTACGGATTGGCTGGACGGTTATCTGGCACGCCGACTGGAGCAAAGCACGCCGTTTGGTGCCTTTCTAGACCCTGTCGCCGATAAATTGATGGTGGCGGTTGCGCTGGTGTTGCTGGTGCAAGAGCATCACAACTTCTGGCTGACTTTGCCGGCTGCGGTGATTATTGGTCGCGAAATTGTCATCTCCGCTTTGCGCGAGTGGATGGCAGAGCTTGGTGCACGAGCCCAGGTAGCCGTATCCAACATGGGTAAATGGAAAACTGCGGCGCAAATGTTGGCTTTAGTTATTTTGTTGGCAAATCCATCTGACTTTAGCCTATGGGTGTTGGTTGGATATGCATTACTGATGATCGCGGCGGGGTTGACACTATGGTCGATGGTTCACTACTTACGAGCCGCATGGCCGCACTTAAAGACCACCTCAACCAAATAAATAAAACTTTTTGAATCAAGGGGTTGACGCATTCTTCGAAACCTATAGAATGCCCAACACCAAAACGCGGGAATAGCTCAGTTGGTAGAGCACGACCTTGCCAAGGTCGGGGTCGCGAGTTCGAGTCTCGTTTCCCGCTCCAAACATAGCGCTGCAGAGCTATTTTGAGTTCTGTAAGTGATTGAAATAAGGACCTTCGGGTCCTTTTTTCGTTCCTGCACCATCCACTGAAATCCACCGGTATCGTCGAATACCAATTGGCTATGTCCATTGCCGTCAAAACTCTAGGTTTTGAACCCGAATAATGCCCCCGCATTGCGATGCAAATTATCGCCCGCACCGCCTTCGAGCCCAATGTCTTTAAGACTCAAGCGCTGGAATACGGCGGTTATAGGATGGGCTAGGAGCAGAAACACCTTCACCTGGCTGGCTTTCTAGAACTCGGTCACGACGGTGACGCCGGCCGTCTCGAAGCGATCCATGTTCATCAACGCGTCGATTGACTGCTCCAAGCTGATAGTTTTACCCACAAGTTTGTCCGGGGCCAGTTTTCCGCTGGTGATCATCTGGATCATGGCGTCATAACGATGGGCTTGCATGCCATGGCTACCGTAGATCTCCAGCTCGTGCGCGATAACCTTGCTCATGGGAATTGCCGGAGTGGCGTGGTCGGCAGCATCAGCCCCACTTGGACGTGTTTGCCTCGACGCCGCAGGTTGTTGATGGAGTTGAAGCACGTGGTGGGATGACCCAATGCATCCAGCGATACGTGGGCGCCGCCTTGGGTAATTTCAAGCACGGCTTCGGTGACGTCCGCAACGCCGTGTGCGTTCACGGTCGCTGCGGCGCCGATCGCGCGCGCCAGCTCGAGTTTTTCTTGCGAGATATCGATGGCGATGACGTTCGCGCCGAGGGCCTGGGCGATCATCACTGCGGACAGCCCAACACCTCCGCAGCCGTGTACCGCTACCCACTGTCCGGCGCTGACTTTGCCTTGGTCAACGACGGCGCGGAATGAAGTGGCGAAGCGACAACCTAGGCTTGCAGCGGTGGCAAAGTCCATGCTCTCAGGGAGTGCCACGACGTTCAGGTCAGCTTGGTGTATTCCGACGTACTCAGCAAATGACCCCCAGTGGGTGAAGCCCGGTTGAAATTGCGTATTGCACACTTGCTGGTTACCGCTGTTGCACTCGGGACACGCGCCACACCCACCCACGAAAGGCACGGTTACACGGTCGCCGACCTTCCACCGGGTAATGTCGCTGCCAACTTCGGCCACGATGCCGGCAAGCTCATGCCCGGGAACATGCGGCAACTCGATGTCAGGATCATGCCCCTTCCAGCCGTGCCAGTCGCTGCGGCAAACCCCCGTACCCCGCACTTGTATCACTACACCGTGACGCTCCGGCGTCGGATCTTCGACGTCCATCAAACGCGGCGGTTTGGAAAAGGCTTCGTAGACAACTGCTTTCATGAAAGTAACCTCGACCTAGATAGACACGGCGCTGTAATCGACTGATCCGGTGTACGCGGTTCGGTACGAACCAGCGGTGATCCATTATGTGCGAATGCGTTGAAATTGCTTTTCAGATTGCAGTTGATAGTGCGCGCCGAATGAAATTAATCTTCATGATTTGGCATATGACTGAAAGGATCAACCATGATCGAGCGTCTGGATAAGGTGGATATTGCAATATCAGAGCGACTGCAACGCGATGGGCGACTGTCGAATGTCAAACTGGCGGAGCAACTTTCACTCAGCGAAGCCTCCTGTTGGCGTAAACAAAAGCGCCTCGAGGAATACGGGGTAATTGAGGGGTATCAAGCTATCCTGAATCGTAGAAAACTGGGCCTAGGAGTGATGGCGTTTGTTCAGATCTCCTGCAGTGATCACAGTGAAGAGGCCACACAAAATTTTGAAAAAATCATAGCGTCGGCGCCTCAGGTCCTCAGTTGTCACAATACAACCGGCGAGGCGGATTTCTTACTTCAAGTTGTCGCCAGAGACTTGGACAGCTACAGCAGATTCGTTGAAAAGGTACTGAGAAAGCTCCCGGGTGTATTGAGCATCCGCTCGCACCTTTCGCTTCGGGAAATGAAGACCACGCATCGTTTTCCGGTGGCTGAGCTTTTGAGCATCTAAGGGCCTTGTCTGGGCACGGAGCATACAGGTAAAAAACGCCAAAACTTCTGAGGTTAAATGAGTCAGTTCTGGGCGCCATTGGTGGCTCGCCTTAATGGCTCAGGGCGGCTGCTGGCGTTCATTATAGGCGCCGTGGCCCAATCTTCAGGTGTTGATCGGGCGCGGCCTTTAGGTGGCTTTAACGGTTTTAGAACCCATACAGCTGCGCAGGGTTATCAACCAGAATCTGCTTGATGAGCGCGTCGTCGTTTTCAACCCAGTTAAACAACATCTCCAGCAGGCTGGCATCGTTGGGCATCGGTACAGGTATACAAGGATGTGGCCAATCGCTTGCCCACAGTAGCCGGTTTGGATTCGCTTCGATCAACGCCCGAGCATAGGGCGTCACGTCGTCGTAGGGGAGGTCTTGTGACGCAGTAAAGCGATAGGCGCCGGAAAGTTTGACCCACGCACGGCCTTCTTTTAACAGGCGTAGCAGGTCTGTGAACCCAGGATGGTCCAGCCCGCTGCTGGTGGGCATATGCCCCATGTGGTCGATGACGACTGCAACGGGCAGGCTAGCCACAGTCTCGTACAAGTCAGCGAATTCGGTGATATCGATCAGCAGTTGAAGGTGCCAGCCAAGTGGCGCAACTTTTTTTGCCAGCGCAGCGACATCCGAGACCTCAACGCCACTTTTAAAGATCAGGTTGACGCGTACACCGCGAACCCCGAGGTCGTGCATCGCCCACAAGGTTTGTGTATCTGTATCGGTGTCGATCACAACAACACCACGGTATGCGCTGCCTGCGTCTTTCAGCGCTGCGAGCGTTGTGCTGTTATCCGCTCCGTAGACGCTGGGTTGGACGATGACTCCGCGACTCAGTCCCAGGGTTTTCTGGACACGCTGAAACGCCTCCAGTGATGCGGGCGGTGGGGTGTAGGAGCGGTGAGGGGAGAACGGCTGGCCATTTTCGTTACCAAAAACGTGGAAGTGGCAGTCGCATGCACCCTCCGGTAACGTGCGCAGCAGTGTGCGGGGTTCAGGATCCGGGCCTGCGCATTGGGGAGCGTAGGTCTCGCCCAGCGAACTCATGCGAGTGATTTCCCAGCCTTGCAACCCTCGCAATCCGTTACGTTCGGCGGAGTTGATGATTTGTTGCCAGGTGACTCGTCTGGCGAGGTCGGGATCACCGAGCTTAATCGCCTCAAAGATCGCCCGATGTTCAGCGAGCAGCGTCTCACCCAGATTGCTTGAACGAACTAGGCGGTTCTCCAGCGAAGCTGCTTCGTAAACGTGACTGCAGAGGAAAATGATGAAATTTCGAAAGTATTCATTGCCTGTGGCATCGGCAATTGCGCGCTTGAACTGGAGGCTGTGTTCCACCATGTCCTGACGGTTTTGTATGCCAGCGCGCAGGGTTTCCAATGCCGCCGCAATCTTGTTGAGCTGACTGAGTGATCGCCTTCTGGCCGCCATAGAGGCTGCGGCCACTTCGAGGTCCAAGCGTAGTTCATATAACTGACGAAGCTTGTTGCTATCGGTCAGTTCTTCTTGAGTAATCCGGAAGCTGTTTTGGTTGGTCTGGGTTGCAACAAATACCCCAAGCCCCTGTCGACTGACGACCAAACCGGCCGAATTGAGTCGAGCGACGGCCTCACGCACGACATTTCGGCTAACAGCAAACGCTTCGGCCAGTCGGCTTTCGGTTGGGATACGTTCGCCGGGACGGAGTCGTCCTTCACGGATTTCGTTTTCTAGGTGACGAAAAATTTCAACCGAGAAGTGATCGCGTCGCCCAATTGCTTTTATAGTCATTTTACTCAGTCATCAAATGTCAGTTTCAATAGCTTGAAACGTCAAACGCCCACGCACCGAGCGATGCGTGAGCGTTACTCTAACAAATGATGGCTCACTCAGTGTAATTGCTTGCCCTTGGTTTCCGGGAGGAACAGGGTCACCACGATGACAAGGCAGTAGGCGCCTCCTGCGAAAATCGCGATCGCGGTGCCCAAGCTGTATTGGGCGCTTATGAAACCAACAAGTCCGGGAAACAGAGCGCCGACGGCACGCCCGAAGTTATATGAGAACGCCTGGCCGTTGGCTCTCACTGCCGATGGATACAGCTCGGTCAAAAAGGCGCCCATGCCGCTGTAGATACCTGAGGCTGCAAAGCCTAATGGAAATCCGAGAATCAGCATCTGGGTATTGGTCAGGTTCAGTTGCATGTAGCAGACCACACTAATGGCTGATAACACGGCGAAGAGAATGAAGTTGGGGCGGCGCCCCAAGCGGTCAGATAGGAACGCGCCACAGACATAACCAAAGAACGAGCCGATGATAACAACCATCAGGTAACTGCCTGTACCGAAGACCGACAACCCCTTTTCCAGCTTCAAATAGGCCGGTAGCCACGTCGTGATTGCGTAGTAGCCACCTTGCACGCCCATGCAGAGCAGGGCAGATAACAGGGTGGTGCGCAGAAGTGCGGGTGAGAAAATGTGCCAGAAAGCAACCGAGTTGCCTGTTTCGCTCTGGTTCTTTTTAGTCTGTAGGAACACTTCGGGTTCTGGCACATACTTGCGAATGTAGAGAACGAGCAGCGCAGGAACGATGCCTATCCAAAATAGTGATCGCCAGGCGAGATCCTCGGGTAGGAAGCTGAAGGACAGGGTGTATAGCAGGGCGGCGGCGCCCCATCCCACAGCCCATCCGCTCTGAACAATACCGACGGCTTTGCCGCGATGTTCTGCGCGAACCATCTCGCCGATCAGCACTGACCCTACGGCCCACTCGCCGCCAAATCCAAGCCCTTGCAGCGCGCGGAGGACGAACAGCTGTTCGAAGTTTTGCGCGAATCCGATCAGTACGGTGCAGATCGAGAACCACAGAATGCTGATCTGCAGCAACCGCACGCGACCGTAGCGGTCGGCCAGAATGCCGGCCCCCCATCCGCCGATCGACGAAAAAAGTAACGTGACCGTACTCAGTAGCCCCACTGACCCCTTGTCAATGTGCCAGAGGGTCATCAACGAGGCGATGACAAAGGTGAACACCATGAAATCCAGAGCATCCAGCGCCCAACCACCAAATGCAGAATAGAACGTACGTTTCTCAACGGTATTAAGTTCGCTAAACCAACTCATGGTTATCCTCCGGGCAACACCGTGGCGTTGCTTGGTTGTTGTTTTTATTTGAAGTCGTAGAGAGCGGCAGGGTTATCTACCAAAATACGCTGTCGTTGGCGCTCACTGGGCGCCCATGCGTGCAAGCGTTCGAGCAGTAAGCCGGTGTCGGGGGGGCTTTCGAGTGCCACGTGGGGCCAGTCGCTGCCCCACACCATTCGTTCGGGAGCGGTGTCCAGCAATGCATGGGCGAGTGCATCTGTATCGGCGTATTCTGGTTGCTGATCGCTCAGGCGATAGGCTCCCGATAATTTGACCCACCAGCCGTGTTCCGACACGTTTCGCAGCAGTGCTTCAAACCCGGGCTCTTTAACCCCCAGATGGGCTGGGAAGTGGCCTAAGTGGTCAATCACCACGGGGCAGGGCAGCTTAGCTATCCGAGCCTCAAGCTCACTTAAATACCGAACGTCAATCAGAAACTGCATGTGCCAGCCAAGGTCGGCAACCCGATTGGCAAGGTGCTCCATCGCGTCCAGATTCACGCCGCCGCGAAACAACACATTAATGCGAACCCCGCGTACACCCAAGGCATGCATCTTCGCCAGCTCTTCATCGCCAATCTGTTCGTTTATTACCGCGACGCCTCTCAGTTGCTCTTGATGACGTTTCAATACGTCGAGCATGTACCGGTTATCGGTGCCGTAAACACTCGGCTGCACTAATACGCCTCGCTGTATCCCGATCCTTCGCAATACATCCAGATACAGCCCCTCAGGTGCAGGAGGCGGGGTGTAGCTGCGATCGGACACAAGGGGATAACGTTCAAAGTCGTCGCAGATTACGTGTGCATGTGTGTCGCATGCCCCAGTCGGCAATACGAAGCTCGGGACCGTTACTTCTGCTCCAGGTGGCGCACAGGAAGGTGTCGAGTCAATGGCGGATTTTGGGTGAGACATGAATTTCATCTCCTCGAGCGCTTTTCGCGCGCCATCGCGGTTGGTAAGCAGAGCTTGTTGGTTGTTGGTTGTTGGTTGTCCAACAAGTGATGGCATGTTGAGTTTTCGGCACTGCCTTGTCAATGCGTATAGGCGCGGATTTTTACAGTGGCTTGCGGGATTAGAAGTAGCGGTCAGCGGCTGCCTCGTCGGCATATTCAAGGCTCAACCTTGTCACGAGCAGTTTCTGCTGGGCGATCTAGGTCAAGATTTATCACCGTAACCCTTGTTGAAATCGGGCATATCAGGATGCTTGATCGAACTCCGGTCGTAGCGGGTGCGGGTGTGCAGTTGGCCCTGGGTGCGCAGCACTTCGTCGTGCAGGTTGTCGCGCTCGAAGTCGCAGATCACCCGGCCATTGAGGTTGATCTGGTGCAGGTGACCGCTGCCGTAGTACAGGTGGTTGATGGCACGCTGGTCGGGCAGGGTCAGGGTTTCGAGGTTGCTCAGTTCATCGTAGTGGTATTTCAGTTCCCCGGCAGCGCTGGTTTCGCTGAGCAGTTGTCCGTTCTTGTCGTAGCTGAATACCAGCGGTTGTTGCTGGCCGTTGAGGTCGGTGAAGGTGATCGACAGTAAGTTGTCGGCGTTGTCGTAGGCGTATGCGGTGACGCCGTCGGCGGTTGTTTTTTTGATCAAGCGCCCGGCGGCATCGCGTTCGAAGCGGTGTTTGAGCGGCGGGCAGTCATCGGCCATGCATCGGCTGGTGCCGGGGCGGGCACATGATCCACGCCGCTGACATCGCCCACGGCGTTGTAGTGATAAAGGCGCCCGCTGCTGTCCAGATCGCGCTGGGCAATCAGCCGATCCAGCGCATCCCAGCCGAAGGCGTAGGCTTCGTTGTTTTCGTTGGTCAGCTTTTTCAGGCGGCCATAGGCGTCGTAGCTGAACTGCACGCTATGGCCCTGAGCATCGGTGCGCTGTTTGACCCGGCCACTGAGGTCGTACTGGTAGCGGGTGGTCTGTTGGGCGGGGTCGGTGTAACCGATGATCTGGCCGGCGGTGTCGCGCTCGTAGCGGTCGAGGCGGCCGTCTGGGCGTTCGCTTTCAATCAGCAAGCCACGCCGGTCATAGCGGTAACGCTGGCTTTCACCGCGTGCGTTGATGCTCTGGCTGAGTTGCCCGCGGGCATCGTAGCGGTAGTGGGTTTCGGCGTTGGAGCAGTCGCGGTAGCTGAGCAGTTGACTGTATTTGTTCCAGTCCAGGGTTTTGTGTTTGCCTGTGGCGTCGGTGATGGACACCACCCGGCCTTGCGGGTCGTAGCCGTAATGGATGGTGTGCCCGAGCGGGTCTTGTTCGCTGAGCAGGTTGCCGCGCTCGTCGTAACGGTAGGTGTGGGTACGCCCGCCGCGGTCGGTGATGCTCAGCGGCAGCGCCCAATGTTCGGTGTAGTAGAGGCGCTCGCTGCGGCCCAGCGGGTCGCGGGTTTCGATCAGACGGCCGATTTCATCGTAGGCGTAATCCTGTGGCTGAGATCACACCATGGCCTTTGCCGCGCTCAGTTACTGAACCTTCGCCTTAATCAGGATGAGGCCTGATTAGGCTTTTTTTCCCAAAATTTTGCGCCTTCTGACATCATCAACTTTTGCAGAAACTCGTCCACCGAGTTCGCTGCTTTGGGCCAATAATTTCTCTCATCCATAGGTAAGATAACGTAAATTTCTCCTTTGGGGCTCATCATGAGTAAGTCTGAGTCCCCATAAAATCTGCCAAAAACGATGTCTCCTTCTAAAAGGTCGTTACATCTAATCGTTTTCTGATATTCGGTTTCTTCTGCGGCCTCTAGGGGGGGGAGAATTTCAATACCCCATTGCCCGTACTTGTCATCTTTAAATAGTTCTGCGTGTTCAAAAATTTCCCACATACCAATAAGCTCGATTGTGGACTTAGGGAAGAGTTCAAGTATGGCGTCACTTGTAATGCCATTTGAAAAGTGCGATCTCAACATGAATGGACATTTTTCCCCAAAATGACTGGCGCTTCTTGCAACGGACCAGTCACTCTTGATTTTTTCAATAATTAATTCGAGTCTGCTCATAAGCCACCATAGTCTCGCCAAAATGCATTAAATAAATCTTGGTGTGTTTTTCTTTGTACAGGTACTAGGTTCCAAAAAACATTATTTCCGCCGTATTCTCTTGGTTTTATGTGGTGTATGTCATATTCAGACCACCCGCCCCGGGGCGTTGTATATCCACGGTCGTACCACTCTTTGATGAATGCTCCCCTCTCTTTGGCTCCCCATGAAATTCTATCCTTGATTGGGACTTTTCCGCCTATCCCGATTGGGAATTTGATGCTTCGTCCCGTTCTTTGGTCTAGCACTTTTGGATAAAGTTTCAGCAGGGCTTGGATGCGTATAGCTAAGTTTGATGTTTTAGTTGAAGCATTTTCCTTGCAAGATAAACCCCAAGGGTCGATCCAGTTCTGAGAGTTAGCCGCGTACTGATAAAGATTGATCCCACCCAGCAACCCAATCGGATCCGGCTGGGTAAATCGCCCTATATCCGGGTCGTAAAACCTGAAGGTGTTGTAGTGCAGGCCGGTCTCGCGGTCAAGGTATTGGCCTTGAAAACGCAGGTTCTGTTCCTGTCCGTACTGGGAGCGATGCCATTCATCTCGGCTGTTGCCCCAAGCTTGGTATTCGCTGTGCCAGACGCTTAGGC